>CABPYL010000011.1 GCA_902461565.1 uncultured Porphyromonadaceae bacterium | reverse complement strand
CATAAAATAACAGGCTTTTCGGGAAAACAAGGCATTTTTAAATGAAAGAGCCGTGTCCCCCAAAAAAGCCGATTGACAGATATGCTGTCAATCGGCTTTTTTGCTATATTAGCCATAACTATTATACAGAATTCTCAGCGGCCGAACTGGCGCTGATATTCTGCCTGCTTGTTGCGCGCTATCGAACGTGTTTCCTCTTTAGTGGCACCCGGCAAGGAATTGCGTTCAGGGATGATAACCTTTGTACCGGGACGGATAGTGTTAGGATTGGAAATTTTATCGCGGTTTGCATCAAAGATGAAAACCCAGAATTCAGGCACGCCATAGTGCTTCTTGGCCAAGCGGATAAGGCTGACCTGCACAGTATCGTATACTGGCTCGGCTTTCTTCGCCTGCGCGGGAACCTGTGTAGGAGCAGGCTGCGGCTTTGGTTCAGCTTTCGGTTGCTCTGCGGCTTCAGCCCTCTGAGCCGGTTCCTGCACATTCTCAACAGCTACTTCCTCTATCACCGGAGCGGCAACAGTATCGGCAACTGTTTCTTCATCCTCGTAATCATCGTAAAGGTCGGGCACAGGAACAGCTTTCATAGCGGCGAAATAGCCGATAAAACCGGCAGCCACAATGGCAACAGCCGCAATCCATATCCACCTGTTGCCGCGTTTCTCTCGAGCCTCTTCTACGGGTTGCGGAACTTCCTCTTCTTCGTCATCGTCTGCAAAGTGGAAAACGGTTTCTTCGGGTTCCGGCTCAGGAACAGGCTCTGGCTCTGGCCTGGGTTCGGGTTCTGCAACAGGCTCCGGCACTGGAACAGGAGCCGCTTCAGGCATTGGTTCTGGTTCCGCTACGGTCTCTGATACAGGCTCCGGCTCGGAAACAAGCTCAGGTTCCGGTATAGGCTCAGGCTCCGGTATAGGCTCAGGCTCTGTTTTAGATTCAATTTCAGAAAAATCAACACCATCGGCAAGTTCTACGGCTTCGAACATCTCAAACGGCTTGTTCACCTCCCCGGATATAACTGTATCGGGGAGGAAACCGATGGAGCGATGTCCGTCGGGTGTTTCTGTAACTCGGAAAGTACCTATATTTTTTATCGTAACACTCTCGCCGTTCTCGACAGTTTCCTCGATAGTGGCAAAGAAAGTACGGAGAAAACGCCTTGCGGTATTATTATCCACTCCTGTGGCTTTTGCAAGACGCGTTATCAGTTGCGATAATGTGACAGTATTGTTCATTTTGGAAGGAATTCGAAATCGTCCGCATCATTGCAGACGGGAAAGTTTCGTCGGTAATCGTCCTGCTTGCTTTTGCTGAGATCCGCCACGATAAATGGTGCCCCCTCGGTTTGCAAGCCTACAGGCATACCACGGCCATCATAAATCTGCGACAGGCCGTCGTACTGGCCATACATATCCTTGCCGCCGCGGTCGGCGCCAACGACACAGCACTGGTTTTCTATTGCCCTCGCAATCAGCAGGTGTGTGAAAGCGTACCCTCGCGACTGCGGCCAGTTGGCAGGCACAAGAAGAATATCGTAGGCGTTCCTGCGGCAACGACACCACACAGGGAAACGGAGGTCGTAGCACACTATCATGGCTATATTCCAGCCACGGAAGCGGACAACAGGAATATCTCCGGTTCCTGGTGCGAAAATCCTGGACTCGGCGCTCAGCGAGAAAAGATGACGCTTGTCGTAAAACGTTTCATCGCCATTGGGTTCGATAAAGAAAGCCCTGTTGTAGAGTTTAGGTGGCGTGGAAGCGACAAAAGAGCCGGCAACGGCCACAGAATAATGCGCCGCCAGACGTTTTATAAAATCAATAGTCTCCTGTGTGTTTCGCTCGGCCAGTTCCTTCATGGCCTGAGGATCGTCCACGTAGCCGGTTGAAAACAACTCTGGAAGCACCACAATGTCGGTACCTTCTGGCAGATGGGTAAAAGCCTCGGCCACGGCGCGGCAATTAGCCGTCTTGTCTGCCCATACAATATCCAAAGGCAGTGCGGCCACACGCAGGTTATCGTTGTATCGCATCATTCTGCAGTAAATTTATCGGGATACTTACCCTGGAACTGTTTATAGTAATCCTTCACCGCCCGCAAATCTGCCTGCACGTCGCCGGAGGGTGTAAAAGTTTTTTCTATAAACACCTCTTTACGGCTGAACTCAATCACACCAAGTGCAATCGTTACGTGCGCGTTGCGTGCGATATGTAGAAAGCCCGTATGCCACTGGTCGGTGCGGCTGCGTGTACCTTCCGGAGTAATGGCCAGTGTAAGGCGGTCGGCAGCTTCGAATTTTTCAGACACAATCTCGGTGAGCGAACGCGAGGAGCGTTTCTTCCGCGGCACAGGAATGCCCCCGATAGCGCGGAAGAAACAGCCCAGAGGCCAGAAAAACCAGGTGTCCTTCATTAGAAAACCGGCCTTACGACCGACAGAGGCATAAGCGAGTTTACCAACTACGAAATCCCAGTTGCTTGTATGCGGGGCAACGCAGATAATGCACTTGGGATAGTCGGGCA
This sequence comes from uncultured Porphyromonadaceae bacterium, assembly GCA_902461565.1. Classification (GTDB taxonomy): domain Bacteria; phylum Bacteroidota; class Bacteroidia; order Bacteroidales; family Muribaculaceae; genus CAG-873. The sequence goes on along the minus strand of CABPYL010000011.1, from coordinate 76,730 downwards.
CGGTAATCCGCACCTTCCATCCGAACAGCCGCAGCAGGAAGCCAGATAAATTGGCCATCAGCAGATAGCCTCTTTAATGGCCTTGCGTACCTCGTCGGGAAGGGCCGCATTCATCTTGGCTACAATCTCCTTGACAGATTTGTTGAAATCGGCAAGAAGTTTCGCGTAGGCATCGTTGTAGAACGCATGGCGTGCCTTGTTATATGCGGCCTTGGATTCGAACTGTGCGGGAGTGCGGTCGAATTCAACGCTTACACGCGCCAACGAACGTGTCTGCAGACGAGCGGCCTCCAATACAACATCGTGAACTGCCTTGCGGTCGATAACGGGGAACGATTCGCGTGCTAAAACCATGTCGAGCGCGAGTGCTCCACAAGTATTGCGGATAAATTTCTTGAGTTCTCTCTTGTTTGCCATAGTTATGAATGTTAATATGTTATTGAATTGACTGTAAATGTTTGCGCAGTGCCGGCAGCGTTGGTGCAAGCAGCGACGGATGTCGGCGTACCGTCATGAAATGCGTGAGCTGCAAAGGCAGTTCAACCGTATGTCCTGTTATGCGTGTCATTATATCGAGCTGTTTGGCCGGATGACCGGTAGCGAACACAACCTTGGGCGTACCCGGCGGGGCTGCGTATTGCTGCGCAGTGGCATAGGCGACGGCACCATGCGGATCGATAGTGTAGCCGGAACGCGAACGCAGGTCGCATACGGTGGTGCGTATCATATCGTCGGAAATCGGAGGAGTAGCCACAACATCGCGGGCAATAGCCGCCAAATCTCCGCCATAGAGATGTGCAAGACGGGGCCATCCCGAAGGCACACTCATATCTATCGACGGTGCCAGCGTTCGTACAGGCCTACGGCTGCGGTCGGTGGTGAAATTGCCTGCCATACACGGGGCTACCTGGTTGTTGGCGTTTACCGCCGCAAGTATCGGTCCCATCGGAAGACCGATGCTACGCGCCATAGCTGCTGCGACAACGTTGCTCAGATTACCTGCAGGGATGGAATAAATGGCCTGCTCGGCATTTTTAACACCCATAGCCTTAAGGCGGGCATAGGCATGCAGCGCGAACGTTACCTGAGGTATAAGTCGCGCGATATTGATTGAATTGGCACCTGTAAGATTGTAGCCGGAAAGACCCGGCTCGGCAATCGCATCCTGTACAAGACGTTTGCAATCCTCCACGCTTCCCATAACTTCCACGGCATGAATATTCTCGCCCAGAGCCGTTATCTGTGATGCCTGCGCCCTGGTGAGCTGCCCCTTGGGATAGAGTACGCTCACAATCATGCCGTCGAGTTTATACAGACCGTTGGCGGCGGCGGCGCCAGTATTACCTGTAGTAGCGACAAGAATGTTTCGGCGACGCGAGGCACGCCCGTCCAGATGACCCATAAGCCTTGCCATGAAGCGGGCTCCATAGTCCTTGACGGTAAGCGTCGGCCCGTTGAAAAGCTCCAAGATGTACACGTCCGTACATATTCTTACCAACGGCGCGTCGAACGAGAAAGATACGTCCACAATATTTTTTAGCACGGCAGGCTCTACGTCCTCGCCAAGGAAACTCGTGGCAACGACATACGCTATTTCGCGCAGGCTCATGCCGCTTATATTTTTAAAGAAAGCCTGGGGAATAACAGGCATATATTCAGGCATGAACATGCCGCCGTCGGAAGCCACGCATCGGTTGACTGCGTCGTCAAGTCCGACCGGGGATGCACTTGAATTTGTACTTATAAATCTCATCTACGGGAAGAACAGATTTAAGATTAGGAGAGTTCGCCACATGCAGGCTTCGAATTAAAAAAGCGAGAGTTGTGCGTCGCTTTCGGGCTTGCGGGGTTTGCGCACAGGTTCCTGATAGCCGAAGTTGGGATCCTCTGTGTGCAACGGCATCGGGCCGGGTCCGGATGCCGCCACAAACCACCCGGGGCACTCGAAATCGTCCTCGATGGCCGACAGTTCGTTTCGCAGATCTTCGTCGAGAGGTTCCACCGTACGCTCTGCAGATGGCTGAGGAGCAAAAAGGTTGGCATCTTCTTCGAGACGCCGGCGCAGCGATTCGTTGTCGTCGCGAAGCCTGTGATTTGTATTTTTCAGTTTTTCTATTCGTTCATCTCGCTTGCGTATCACTTCTTCGATCTGCCCGAGTTGTTCCTGGAACTGATTGAGTTGTTCGAGCATACCCTCGGCCTCGGCAAGTTTGCGTTCGGCGGCAACACGACCGTCGCGTTCGGCCACAAACTTGCTCTGGAGATCGTCGTACATTCCTTGCGAAAGGCCCTGCTGCTGACGCAGTCCCTTAATGTCGTCCTCCAAAGCGGCAGCTTTTTTCTCCGCCGTATTCCATACCTGCTCCAATTCGACCTTCTCTTTTTCCAGTGCTTCGGTCCGACGGGTCAGTTCTACTATAGATTCCTCGAGAGCCTTTTTTGACTGGACAAGCGCTGCATTTTCCTTTTCGAGCACTTCAATCTTCTCGAATGCGCCATTATCGGCAGAGGTGGCAATGCCACCGGCGTCTCCGGCAGCCAGTGCGGCTTTTAGACGTTCAACCTCCTTTGTAAGGTCTTCCACCAAAGCCGGCTGTACATCGGCAACCTTGAGTTTGTTCAGCAGGCTTTTGTTTTCCAGTTCAAACTGTTCACGTTCTGCCTCGGCTGTTGCGAGTTTGCTTTCAAGATCGTTGACACGGTCGGACAAAGCACGGCGACGACGGTCGGCGCTCAGTTGCGCTTCCCTCAGCGACGAACGCTGCTGTTCCAGCTGAGCCATATCGGTCTTTAATTTCTCGGATTCGCGGTGTGCAGCATCCACAGCCACTTTCAGCTTTTTCTCGGCATACTGTTCGGCTGTAAGCATAAGACTGCTGAGATAGTCGGATGCAGATTTATCCATCGCCTCCAGCAGCAGACGTCGCTGAACGGCCGGATCCACACTACGCGCAAGGAATTCGGGCAACGATTTATTGAAAACATCCACTACGCCCTCGAATATCCGTGCTTTCATGTCGGGGTCTATTTCAGGCAAGGTCGGGACATCGGCAAGGGGGACATCGGACTGCTGTTCGCCGTCGGCGGCAAGTACAGGGACCGGGGCCTCGCCGTCTGTGGTCTCATCGGTGAATTCGTCGGCATCGGAATCGTTGCCGAAGCCAAACATCCTTGATATTTTATTGAAAAAACTCATGTGTTTTCGTCGTTATAGGAATTATCTTTATTATCGAATTCGGGTTTTGATACAATGCCGAGACCCGAGCGACCGTTGACGGCGATATGCAGCGGGCGGTCGAAAGTTACGATACGTACAGTATCATCCTCGTACACAGCAGGCATAGAATCGAGATAGGCACTGTCGTAATAACCGTTGCCACCGGCTTCGTCGACAGTGAAATATGCCACCCCGAAACTTGTAAGGTTCTGAAAAAAATGAGTGCCCTGGCTCGGTTCCACGCGGTAAGAACCAACAGCAGCCTCAACGATAAGGCGCGCGGAAGATATGTCGGTCCACCGCACGGGAATGCCGAGCGACGGATCGGAAGAACCCCATCTTCCCGGACCGACAAGCACATACCCTTTGCCTTCGGCTGCGAACGCCGCATTGATTCTGGCAATCAGCATTGCCGTGGCCGGGTTCCGCAGCGAGTCGAAGCGGCTGGGACGGACATACACAACGGTGTCCACTCCTTCTATCATGCCGTTACCCATAGCCGTGTTACTGCGCAGGATTAATTCGTTGTCAGGACGCTCCAGCACATGGTCGGCAATCAGATTCTTCTTGTCTATGATAGGCCTTATCTGGAGCCAGTATATGTGTGCGCGGTTGCCATTGGCAACCTGTTTTTCATTTATTATGCCGGCAAACTCAATTTCCACGGGCCGCTGCATGGCTCCCTGCCCCTGTTTAAGCATAAAATCAAGAGCATCGGCAAGCGGCAATGCTCGATCGCGCAGCAGGTTGGCGAATGTTACCACGCGCCTGCCAGGGCCTTCCTCGTAATCCATCAGGCATTCGTTGCGGAAATCGTAGGTGCTGACCATGTACCGCAGCGCGCCTGTACCCGCGAAATCCTGTACATTTTTGAGAACGAGGTTCGCGCCCTCGTCCAGAGCAACGCTGAATGCGCTCTCGTCATCTGAATCAGTATTGCGAAGTGCGAACAGTTTTGTCTGTGTGTCGCGCAAGGCCAGATCGAGGGTAGAGGTCTGAAGGCATTTGTCGGCATGAAGTGGCGAGAAACGCAGACCGCGACCTCCGTCCACAATATATTTGCCCAGACCTACTGCAATTTCTACTACGCCGTCCTCTGTCTTTTCATCGCCCAGCGGGTAATAATTGAGCGAGCGACCCACGCCGGAAAACGACGGAAAATAGTATTCGCCATGTTTCTCGCCTACCACCTCCTGGATTATCACGGCCATTTTTTCCTGGTCGATTACATTGCTTGTAGCAGTCATGTAGGTTTTGCTCGCGGCATAGAACACCGATGCGTATACACCCTTGACGGCATCTTCGAGCCAGCGTAATCGCAATTCAGTATTGCTGCTGAAAGGAACCATATATGTGGCGTAAATACCGGCAAAAGGCTGATAATGCGAATCCTCGAGCAGACTGGAACTGCGCACGGCAAACGGACGGTCCACAACGTCGAACAAAGCCACAAAATCCTCCCGTAACCTTGCCGGCAGCTTTGCCGCGAGGAAAGCGTCCAGGATATCCTGATCGGAAGCATCGCTCAATGCCAACGGGTACAGCTGGTTGGTGCTCATAAACTCGTCGAACAGATCGGTACAGAGCACTACTGTGCGGGGTATGGATATAGCAATTCCTCCGAAATTATCGCATATAGGATTTTTTTTGATAATAGAATCGATAAAGGCCAGGCCGCGCCCTTTGCCGCCGAGACTGCCCTGCCCTATGCGGGCGAAATTGGAATAATGGTCGAAACGGTCTTTCTGGAATACTGCCACAACACCGCGGTTCTTCATCCTGCGGTATTTCACTATCAGATCGAAAAACAGCTGCTTAACAGCCGGAGCTTCCTCGATTGATGTAAAATGGTGCATTTTCACCACATCGGCGATGGGAAAGAGGGCTCGCGAGTACAGCCATCTCGAAATATCGTTATGCGAGGCATGATAAAGCAGAGCATCCGCAGGGATATCGAAAATGTGCATCTGCAGATCCTTGAGGTTGCGGATAGACATTATCGGACTGTTGTCGCGGGGGTTGCGGATAATAAAATCGCCAAAGCCAAAATTCGCCATAATCGCCTCGCCAAGGTCTACTGGCAGTTTCTTGGAATTCTTGTCGATGAACACACCGCCGAAAGCACCAACATGGATAGCATTGGAATGTTCCGACGACTCAATGATAATAGGCAGGTACGGGTCCTGCCGACGCAGCCAGTGAGCCAGTTTAATGCCTGCCTGCGCATCCTTTACATCATTATGCTTGAACGAGACATCGCTGATTACTCCGAGCATATGGTGCCCGAAACGCTCGTACAGTTCCTGAGCCTCTTCGTAAGTACGCGCAAGCATCACCTTGGGGCGCCCGCGCATACGCAGCATCTGTTCGTGCTGGTTGAGCGCCTCGGTGGAAAACAGCATCGACTGTTTGAGTAGAAATTTATATATGTGCGGCAGTACCGATGAATAGAAGCGTACGGAGTCCTCAACAAGAAGAATCATCTGCACACCAACATCGGTGATATCGTTGGCGTTAAGCTTATCTTCGAGCAATTTTATAATTGCCAGAAGCAGGTCCATGTTTCCGAGCCAGCTGAAAACATAGTCCACATTGTCCAAGTTCTCCATTGCAAGGCGGCGGGAAACTTCCTTGCTGAACGGAGTGAGAACGACTATGGGGACATGCGGGAACTCGGCCTTGAGAAGGCCTGCGCCGTCGAATGTCTCGGAAATATCACCGCCAGGCATGGCGATAACAATGTCGAAAGCCTTTATGCGCATAATCTCCAACGCCTCGTCCATAGTGGAAACACGTGTAACACGGGGAGGCGACGAAAGGTTGAGAGCGACATATTCGTTATACAGTTGCTCTTCCACACGGCCGTCCTCTTCCATCATGAAGGCATCGTATGGCGAAGCGATGAGCAACACATTGAAAATGCGATGCTGCATAAGTGCCTGAAAAGAAGTGTCCTTCAGGAACATTCTGCTTAGGGCTTCCTCGTTCATATATAACGCTGCTTTTAACGATAGCAAATATAGGTAAAAAAATCCACACAGAACCACTCTGAAACACAAAAAAATCACTTTCACGCACATTTTAGGCACATTCTTCCAACGGCGAAACACACTACCTCTACTCCAAAAAGTGATTATCCCCCAAAAAATATATCTTTTTCATCCGTTTTTGAAAGGTCTCAACGAAGTTTGCCAAGATATTCTGCGACTAACGACGGTGAATCCGCTATATTTTTTCAGATGACGTACTTTATTCATTAGTCTGACATTCAGATTGTTGTATTTTTACACAACGATATAAACACTACTTTTTATCTTCTTAGAGATGCCGCTTCCGATTAATTGTGTAATTTTGTAGAAACAACCCGTAGAATATTGTCAAACCTAAATATTATAACATGAGAAATTTTACCCGACTGATTCTTACTGTTGCTACAGCAGCTTCCGCAGCCATTTGCGCAAACGCTCAGGAACGTACCGACCTTCTTTGGCTCGCCGGCGAAGCCACTCCCTGGGGATGGTCGCTCGATGATGCCTCCTGCATCGCCGCCACTGCCGAAAACCCCGCCGTTTACACCGGCACTCTCTATCTCGAGGCAAACAAGGATTTCAAATTCCTCACCAAATTCGACTGGGGCAACACTGAACTGCGTCCCGTAGAGAACTGCAAGCCCGACGCCGACGGCAAAGTGAAGCTGACAAGTATCTCCGGCGACAACAACGATTTTAAGATTCAGGTAAGCGAGAGCGCCAACTATCTGATTACGGTCAACACAACGACAATGGAAGCCACATTCGCAAAATCCGAATATCAGGCCACACATATCAACTTCGCAACCCTCTTCATGACGGGCGACGCCACCAAAGGCGGCTGGAGCATTGACGACGGCACTCTCATGCGCCAGAGCACGCAAGAGCCCTACTCCTTCGCCGCAACGGATACCGAACTCTATGCAGGCTCGTTCAAGATTTTCTACATCATGAAAGGTGCCCGCAGCTTCGACAGCAAATACTTCTACTTCCGCGACGCCACTGACAACGGGAAAATGGTACTGAACAGCCCCGAGGACAACAAATGGGATATCGCAGAGGCCGGCAAATATGACGTAAAGGCCAACACGGAAGCTCTTACCATCAGCATCACACCTGCTCAGGCTGGAATTGAGGGCATCGAGACAGAGGCCGCGCCCGCAACATATTACAATATGCAGGGCATGCGCGTATCCAATCCGCGCGCAGGACAGATGCTTATCAAAGTGCAGGGCAACAAAAGCTGCAAAATACTTTTCTGAAGCAGAACATAAATAATCCGAAAGGCGCCGGTTTCATGCGGGACCGGCGCCTTATTTATGTAGCTGCTTCCGCCGGGACTTTGCCATGTCCGACGTTTTTGCTAATTTTGCACCCGCTTTGTGTAAGTCTATTATTTGCATTTGATGAATCCACTGTTACGTTCAAGTATAAAATTCAGTTCCAAGATATTCAGAAACGCCGGTGCGAATCCGACGGCTATGGCCAATATCCTTTGTGCGTTTCCACACAAACAGATACAGATAACCGAAAAGGAGATCGCATGGGCAACGAAGATGTTGAACAGCATTTATAAAGATTGCGACAACAGCTGCATCACAACCGAAAGGGAAGTATCGTCGGAATACGACCTTCAGATTATCATTCCGGCCTACAACACGGAGAAATATATCGAACGATGTATGGAAAGCGCAGTTGCCGCCCAGACCGGAAAATACAAAATTCTGATAACGGTAGTTAACGACGGCTCCACGGATTCCACACCGGATATTCTGGAAAAATATTCCGGCCGCAAGGATATCGAGATAATAAACCAGGAGAACAGAGGGTTCTCCGGTGCGAGAAACCGCGCATTGCAAAACATCCGCGGGCGATACATCACTTTCCTTGATTCCGATGATGAATTAGGCGACATAAACGCCCTTTTGTCAGAGGCCATAAAAGCGGATGCAGATATCGCAGAAGGAAGCTATGAGCTATTCACCGACAGTTACTCTCGCCGTGTTAAAGGCCGTGATATCAATTCCGACAGTGGAGGCTACGGCATTCTGTTCGGTTATCCCTGGGGAAAAGTCTACAAAAACTATCTGTTCCGCAATATATCATTCCCCGAATCCTATTGGTTCGAGGACACCGTAGGAGGAATGGTTCTCTACCACATAGCAAAAAGAGTTGTCAAGCGCGACATTCTCTGTTACCGCTACCGCATCAACCCCAACGGCATATCGCAGACTTTCCGCGGCAAAGCGAAATCATGCGACAGCCACTGGATAACCGAACGTCTGATGAAAGACCGCGCAATCCTTGGCCTTGACAACAACAATATGGTGGTCGCACTTATGCTCGCGCAGCAAATAAGAAAGAATTATTCCAGAATTTCAAGAATCAAGAGAAAAAACATAGAACTGGCGCTGTTCATCCTGAGTTGCGATTTACACAACCGTTATATCAGAAGCAAAACGCTGAAAGACAATCTTGTAGCCGAATCCCTAAAGACCGGCGATTTCCTGAAATTCAGGCTGGCTTGTATTATGGCATTATAAAAGCATAGATTTGTGATATATATGCAAATAACCAATTTGTATATAATAACTTATTTTTCGCCAGTCTATTGACATGAAACGCAAAATGCTGTATCTTTGCTGTTGATTGAGAAGATAGTACTGGATTATTAATAAACAGCACAAAAAAAATTGACTCGATAGATAATCTCAGACTAATCAAATTCTTGAGATTTGATGGTCTGAAACGTAGAAATATATCCTCAACATCTATTAACACACAAATTGTACAAAAAAATGTACTGACTGCAAAAACAGCGGAAAGGGAGAAAATAAATAAAACCTAATCCACTGATATTCATTCAAGTTAATTCAGATTCATACATTGCCGTTCACCATATAAAAGATTTGATTTGTTTATACAGAGAATGAATTTTTTTGCTTAATTTTGTGTCATGATACAGATACTATTACACACTAACAAAAAATACTCTCAGGCCGAACTGGCGCAGAAGTCCATAGACGCAGGTTGCCAGTGGCTTATATTGCCCGACGCTCCTATCAACGAAGAAGCAAAAGGAATAATAGACCTTTGCCGCGAAGCCGGAGTGATACTCACCATAGAGGACAACGTAGAGGCATGCCGCGAATTCGGATTGCACGGCGTATTGCTGCACCTCGGAGCAAATCCCGCTGCCGTACGTGCCGAAATAGGCGCAGAAGCCGTTATCGGTGCCGAAATAACATCCGTGGCCTCAGCTACCGCGCTGTCAAAAGCCGACATCGATTATTTCCTGATATCCACCGACGACGCCTCCATCATCGGGGAAGCCCGCAACGCCGGCGTAGAGGTGCATTTCGTGGCAGACTTTACCGGCAGTGCAGCCACCAGGGCCGATGTGGACAAGGCTATGTCGCTCGGTTTCTCCGGAGCCTACATATCTTCCGCTCAATTCTCGGGCGACGATATCGCTGCCGAAATTTCCGCACTGATACCTCAGTCCTGAAACATGGCCAAAGAGCTGTCGAAAACACTGTGGCGCACAATATTGCCCGTTGTGCTTAGCGCCGGTGTGGCGATATGGCTGTTCCACAGCGATGTCGACATGGCCACCCTACGCTCAATCAGGTTCGACAGCCGCACGTTCATCGGCCTGGCTGCGGCTCTCCTCTTTGCTTTCGGCCGAGACTTCGGCCTGGCCTGGCGATTTCACACCATCGCCGACGGTGCCCTTACGTGGAAACGAGCCTTCCGCACCGACCTTATGTGTGCCTTCACTTCGGCCATAACACCGTCGGTTGTCGGAGGAAGCGCACTTGCGATATTCTACCTCAACCGCGAAGGTATCAAATTAGGACGTGCCACCGCCCTGACACTTACCACCCTCTTCTTAGACGAGCTTTTCTTCGTGATATTCTGTCCGGTCGTAGTTCTCCTCATACCCTGGAACGACCTGTTCGGCAATATGGCCGTTGAGAGCGCAGGAGCGGGGATGCTGCTCGGCGGAGTAAAAATTGTTTTCTGGCTTGTATATGCCGGTATTGTTATCTGGACCACTATACTCTACCTCGCCATTATCGGTAAACCCGAGGCAACGGAACGCACACTCAAGCGCATTGCCTGCTGGCGCGTTACCAGACGCTTCCGCCGCAAGATTATAAATATGGCCGACAATATGTCGTCTACCTCTCAATGGGTAAAACATCAGTCGTCATCCTGGTGGGTGCGGGTGCTCAGTGGTACTATAGTGTCGTGGTTCTCGCGATACTTTGTGGTAAACGCACTTTTCTGGGCCTTTGTACCGGGCTCATCAATGCTGCTTGTTTTCTGCCGCCAGTTTGTCGTATGGGTTGTCCTTATGGTAAGCCCTACACCCGGCGGTAGCGGTATCAGCGAGTGGCTTTTCGCCAACTACTACGGCGATCTTATAGGCAATGTAGGCATAGCAGCAATTTTAGCACTCGTCTGGCGCCTTTTCAGCTACTATATATACCTTGTAATCGGCATGGCGCTCCTTCCTGCCTACTTCGGCGAGCATGCCAGACAAAAACAGGAATCTACCGAACAGAAATGAAACCTTATCGTATACTTGTCCTGATGCTGTTACCCCTGCTGGCCTTTGTGGCCACGGCACAGCGTGCGTTCGTAATCCCCATAGAAACCGAAATAGACCTCAGCGCTTTCCATCATTTCAGAAAAGCAATGACACAGGCTGAGGACTTCGGTGCGGACGTTATTATTGTGAAACTCAATACATACGGCGGAGCCCTCGACGCAGCCGACAGCATCCGCATATCGCTGATGCGAAGCCCTATCGCCACAGCGGCTTTCGTAGACCCGAATGCCGCCAGCGCCGGCGCTCTTATAGCCCTTGCCTGCGACAGCGTGTTCATGTCTCCAGGAGCCACTATGGGTTCTGCCACAGTGGTGAACGGCCAGGGCGAACCAATGCCGCAGAAGTATCAGTCGTACATGAGCGCGATAATGCGCGCCACCGCCGAACACCACGGCAGGACAACAGATGGCGACAGCATGGTGTGGCGTCGTAATCCGGATATCGCCGCTTCGATGGTCAATCCGGACGTCTCCGTGTCCTTCACGGCAAATCAGGCGATAGCCAACGGCTTTGCCGACGGTACCGCAAACAGCGTGGAGGATGTGTTGGCCGATCTGAAGATGGCCGGTGCTGAAACGCGCTACTACCAGAGTACTTTCACCGACAACCTTCTGGGATTCCTTTCCGGAGCAGGCGTGCGCGCTATACTGGTAATGTTGATTTTAGGCGGCATCTATATGGAAATGCACACTCCGGGCCTCGGTTTTGCGGCGGCAACTGCCGTAGTTGCTGCGATACTCTATTTTCTACCGATGCTTGTAACTGGTACGATGCCCGCATGGGTGCTTATATGTTTTATTGCCGGTGTTGTCCTGATAGCTCTCGAAGTATTCGTAGTTCCGGGATTCGGCATAACGGGAATATCCGGCGCTACAGCCATCGGCATTGCCATCGTCGGAGCCATGATGAGTTCGGATTCTGTCAGCGGCTTCGACATAGCATCGCTCGGGCGCTCGCTCGCAGTGCTGTTTGCCGGACTGATTCTTGCCACGGGTGCAGTGCTCTATCTCACGTCATCGAAAGGCCCTAAATGCTTCCGCAAGCACTCCGAACTTATGACGGAACTACGGGTTTCCGACGGCTTTGTTGGTGTGGACATGACACCGGCAAAATACATCGGATGCGAGGCAAAAACCATCACCGACCTGCGGCCGGCCGGCAAAATAGAAATTGACAAAGACGTTTTCGATGCAGTATCCACCGGCAGTTTCATCGCCGCCGGACGCACAGTAAAAGTAGTAAGGTACGAAAACGCACAACTATACGTTACAGATTTATCCTGAAGACTATGACACAGAAATTCATAGGAATAATACCCGCCCGGTATGCTTCTACGCGCTTTCCGGGCAAACCGCTCGCCGATTTAGGCGGCAAAACAATGATAGAACGCGTATATACCCGCGTGGCAAGCGTTATGGACAATGTTGCCGTCGCCACCGACGACGAGCGCATACTCAAGGCCGTGGAAGCATTCGGCGGCCGTGCCGTAATGACTTCTGCCGAGCACCGCAGCGGCACCGACCGCTGTCGCGAAGCCGCAAGGCTGCTCGGCAATGACGCTGACGTTGTGGTTAACATACAGGGCGACGAACCTTTTATAGCCCCATCGCAGCTTAAATCGCTTATAGATAGTTTCAGCGACCCGACGGTACAGATTGCCTCACTGGCACGACCTTTCGACCCTGCGCGCGGTTTCGAGGCTCTGTTCGACCCTAACACGCCGAAGGTGGTAATGGACAACGACATGAACGCACTGTACTTCTCGCGTTCGATAATCCCGTACGTCCGCAACTACAAATGGGAGGAATGGCTTGATCACGCCAAATTCTTCACCCACGTGGGTTTGTACGGCTATCGCCGTGAAACACTTGACAAAATCAGCTCGCTGCCGCAGAGCAGCCTTGAACTGGCGGAATCGCTCGAACAGCTGCGCTGGCTTCAGGCAGGTTACAAAATACGCATGTCACTCACCGAAGAACCTACCATTGGCATTGACACACCGGCCGACCTCGAGGCCGCACGTCAGCTGCTTGCAAAAACAGAATTGTGATGCCCGACCGCACTACACCACCGCCCACATACCCATTCGGACATATGTCCATGCCTGTGCAGACCGTTGAAACTCTGCCCAACGGCCTGACCATGCACTATTTCCGCGGCGGCGACCAGCCGATATGCTCGCTGTCGGTAATATTTCCGGGCGGTGCGGCAGAACACGACGAAGCTGCCGGAAGAATGGCCGTGAACCTGCTGACAGAGGGTACTGCCAGCCATAGTGCCGACCAGTTAGCCGAGATAATAGACTTCAACGGTGCGAAACTCGGCGGCGTACATATGCGCCACCATACCGATATCCGCCTTGTGGCGCTCGAACACAGGATCAAGGATATGCTCCCCGTTATAGCTGAGATTATCGCGGAACCGACCTTCGACGCCAAACGCCTCCAGGTAGCCAAGATAAAAGCCATAAACGAACTTCAGACCTTACGTATGGATGTTTCCGCGGTTGCTTCCGATGAAAGCAACCGCCTGATTTACGGCAGCGGACATCCGCTTGCGCACATTACCGTACCCGAAGAGATTGAACAGCTCACACCCGAAATACTTGCAGCGATCCACAAAGGCATCATTAATCCCGCCCGGGCCCACGCCTTTATGAGCGGATATTTTACGGATGACATTCTCGACAGCGTCCGTGCCATGCTCGCGGCAATTCCGCCCCTTTCCGAAGGCACTCCCCTCAACATCAGTCCGGGCATACCGGCAAAAGGCGGGACAATTGTTAAAATACCTTTCGAGAGCAGTATGCAATCCGCCATCTCTATATCCATCCCGTCCATACCGCGAAGCCATCCCGACTACATACCGCTGCGCATGGCTGTAACTGCCCTCGGAGGATACTTCGGATCGCGGCTTATGACCAACATACGCGAAGAAAAGGGCCTTACCTACGGCATACGTGCAATGCTGTGCGGCAGTCTCGAAGGAAGCTACGTTGGCATTATGGCTCGCTGCGACAAATCGTACGCCTACACGGTTACAGACGAAATAAAGAAAGAACTGCTGCTGCTTGCCAGCGAACCGCCACGCGGCGAGGAGCTTGAGCGGCTCAAGACTCACCTGGCCTCAGAACTTGCAGACAATCTCGACTCCCCCTCGAAAGTAATGCAGTACTACCGCAACATTATAACATTCGGCACGCCTGCCGACTATTTCGAGCAGCAGCAGAGACACCTTGCCGCGCTTACCGACACCACCATCGCCGATATGGCCGACAAATACCTGAGACCCGAAATGCTCCTGACAGCTATCGCGGGAGCACCGGATATTCCATAGCCTCATAAACACTTATTCACATTTTCGCCTCTGCTTATTCAAAAAAATTTCGCTTACTTTGCACATTAAAATATAACCAATATAGAATCAACATATCACGATGAAAAAAAGTCCTTTACAAACAGCCCGCGCAAGCTATCAGCCCAAACTTCCCATAGCTCTCACCGGCGCTGTAAAAGTCGTTGAAGGCCAGCCCACCGAATCCGTAGCCGACCAGGATGCCATCCGCGCACTGTTCCCCAACACCTACGGCCTTCCCGAAATACGTTTTGAGAAAAACAACAGCCCCGTACCCGGCAAGCCCGTAAACGTGGGTGTAATCCTGTCCGGCGGCCAGGCTCCCGGCGGCCACAACGTTATCAGCGGCCTTTTCGACGGTATCAAGAAAATTCATCGCGACAGCCGCCTGTTCGGCTTCCTCATGGGTCCTTCCGGACTTGTTGAACACCGCTATATCGAGCTGACCGCTCCCATCATCGACGAATACCGCAACACCGGCGGCTTCGACATCATCGGCTCTGGCCGTACCAAACTCGAGAAAGTTGAACAGTTCGACAAAGGTCTTGAAATCCTGCGTGAACTCGGCATCACCGCCGTTGTAATCATCGGCGGCGATGACTCCAACACCAACGCCGCCATCCTCGCCGAATACTACAAGGCAAAGAATGCCGGCATTCAGGTTATCGGCTGCCCCAAAACAATTGACGGCGACCTCAAGAATGCCGTTATCGAAACTTCTTTCGGTTTCGATACTGCCACAAAGGTATATTCCGAAGTTATCGGCAATATCCAGCGCGACTGCAACTCGGCAAAGAAATACTGGCACTTCATCAAACTGATGGGACGTTCCGCCAGCCACATCGCCCTGGAATGCGCACTCCAGACCCAGCCCAACGTCTGCCTTATCTCCGAAGAAATCCAGGAGCGCAACATGAGCCTGGACGACATCATCACCTATATCGCCGGCATCGTTAAAGCCCGTGCTGCCGAAGGCAACAACTTCGGTACCGTCCTCGTTCCCGAAGGACTTATCGAATTCATTCCCGAATTCAAGCGTCTTATATCCGAACTCAACGAACTCCTCGGCGCAAACAAAGACAAAGTTGCCGGCATGGACCACGCACAGCTCACCGAGTTCATCCTCAACAATCTGTCAGCCGAGAACGTTGCTTCCCTCAAGCAGCTGCCCACAAACGTGGCAAAACAGCTCATGCTCGACCGCGACCCCCACGGAAACGTACAAGTTTCGCTTATCGAAACAGAAAAGCTGCTCAGCGACATGGTTGCAGCCCGTCTGGCCGACGACAAGGAATTCGCAGCATGCGGCGGCAAATTCTCGCCCCTGCATCACTTCTTCGGCTACGAAGGCCGATGCGCAGCTCCCTCGAACTTCGACGCCGACTACTGCTACTCGCTCGGTTTCAACGCATCGGCCCTTATCAACGCCGGCGTTACCGGCTACATGTCGTCGATCCGCAACCTTGTGAAACCTGCCGTACAGTGGATTCCCGGCGGTATACCCATCACAATGATGATGAATATCGAACGCCGCAACGCCGAAGACAAGCCCGTTATACAGAAGGCACTCGTACGCCTCGACGACGCACCCTTCCGCAAATTCGCCGAACAGCGCGAGACCTGGGCCCACAACACTTGCTACATGTACCCCGGCCCCATCCAATACTTCGGCCCGACAGAAGTCTGCGACCAGCCCTCGCTCACACTCCAGTACGAGCACAAAGGAAAATAACACACTTCCAAATATCAGCTTGCAGCCACGGCGCCCTCGGGTGTCGTGGCTATTTTTCTTTTCCATTTTAACAAAATGATAACTGTCGTATAGATTTTTTTGCGTAACTTTGCAGCTCCAAAAGCAGAATTTCTAAAAAAGACTAATATGGGTGGCTTCTTCGGAGCAATTTCCAAGAAAGAATGCATCAACGATGTGTTCTATGGTACTGACTACAACTCGCATCTCGGCACAAAACGAGCCGGAATGGTAACATTCGACCCCGAACATGGTTTCAACCGCACAATCCACAGTATCGAACGGAACTACTTCAGATCGGTGTTCGAATCGGAGTTAGACGAATTCAAAGGCAACCAGGGCCTTGGCGTAATCAGCGACACAGATCCTCAGCCAATCCTGGTAAACTCCCACCTCGGACGCTACGCCGTGGTTACGGTGGCCAAAATCGACAACGTGCGCAGCATAGCAGCCGAACTCCTCGAGCAGAAAATGCACTTCAGCGAATTATCGGCCAACGTAATCAACCAGACCGAACTCATCGCCCTACTCATAAATATGGGCAAGGATTTTGTGGACGGCATAAATCTTGTATATAAAAAGGTGCAAGGTTCATGCTCCATGCTTATACTCACCGAGGATGGCATCATCGCCGCGCGCGACTACCTCGGGCGAACGCCTATAGTGATAGGAAAGAAAGAAGACGGCTACGCGGCCACCAGCGAATCGTGTGCCTTCCCCAACCTGGGCTACGACCGCGTGCGCGACGTTGGTCCTGGCGAGATTGTGCGGCTGCGTGCCGACAGCATCGAAGTGCTTCAGAAACCCGCTCCGCGCGAGCAGATATGCTCTTTCCTGTGGGTTTACTACGGTTTCCCCGCTAGCGACTATAACGGCATCAACGCCGAATATGTGCGCGAGAACGCCGGCGTACGCATGGGACGCCGCGATAACACCGAGGCCGACATTGTTTGCGGTATACCCGATTCTGGCGTGGGCTTCGCGTTGGGCTATTCCGAAGGCCACGGCATACCATACCGCCGTGCAGTGCTAAAATACACACCCACATGGCCCCGCAGTTTCACCCCCAGCCATCAGAGCCGCCGCGCTCTCGTAGCCAAGATGAAGCTTATTCCCAACCGTGCCATCCTCAACAACAGCCGTGCCGTTTTCTGCGACGACTCCATTGTACGCGGCACTCAGCTGCGCGACAACGTTCACACGTTCTTCGAAGGCGGTGTCCGCGAAGTGCATGCCCGCATCTCCTGTCCCCCCCTCGTCTACGGCTGCAAATATATAGGCTTCACATCGTCGAAATCCGACCTCGAGCTTATCACCCGTCAGATAATCCGCGATTTCGAGGGCGACGACAAAAAGAACATAGAACGCTACGCCACAACCGGAACCCCTGAATATCAGCGGTTGGTCGATGAAATTGCCCGACGTCTCGGACTCACTACGCTTAAGTTCAGCACCATCGAGGAACTGGTGGCAAGCATCGGTCTGCCCAAGAAACGAATCTGCACCCACTGTTTCGACGGCTCCAGCTACTGCCCGTCCTGCGCCTACGCCGAAGACCACAAAGAATAACAGCCTCCATCACTACAAAGCCACCTATTTTCGGCCGTTTGCACATTCGGAGGTTTTTTTGTAGCTTTGTGGTTTGATAAGACACAAAAAGCAATGAAGGCTATTATATCACGATATATCTTCGCGGCAGCAGTGATGTTTGCCGGCTTCGCCATGCAGGCACTCGACCTTCCCATAAAGACGGTAAACGGACACATGGTGTATTTTTATAAGGTTGAGAAAAAAGAGAGCGTCTACGGCATAGCCAAACGGCTGAATCTTTCGCGGGAAGAAATAGTTCGCCACAATCCGTCTGTTAACGACGGTGTTAAAAAGGGTATGGAGCTATATTTCCCCGTCTCGGAATACGCACAGATAAATTCCGACGAACTGCGGGAGAGAGCCGAGGAAATAGACGGCGATCGGGACCGGATTGTCGATGAAACAGATCCGCAGCCGGCGATGATGCAGAAGGAACCGACGATAGCGCTCCTGCTGCCTTTCGGGCTTGACAAAGCAGAACAGTCGCGCACAAATGAGCTCGCTCTCGACTTCTATAAAGGCTTCCTTATCGGTGCCGATACACTTGCCAGGCGAAACGGGCACGTAAACATAGCCGCTTTCGATACCGAATCGACGTCAATCGCCCTCGATAGCATTATGCGCCTCCGCGAAGTTGCCGAGGCGGCGATAATCGTTGCACCGAACAATCAGCAGGCCTTGTCGTCCATTGCCGCCGATGCTGTCGCGACGCAAACGCGCGTTTTCAACATCTTCACCGTTCACGATTCCCTGTATCTTACCAATCCGATGGTAATACAGGCCAACATTCCCCAGAAGCAGATGTATAAACTTGCTGCCGATGCCTTTATTACGCGATACGGCGCATTCACGCCTGTAATACTGAGGAACACCGCCGGAAAGAAAGACAAGGAAGCGTTTGTTTCGTACCTTAACGAACGGCTTGCCGAGCGTAACATAGTTCCGATGGTGCTGGAATATGAAAACAACCTTACGATGGCCACCCTCGAGTCGTTGCCGGCAGGTGCCGGTGAGAAATATGTGATGGTTCCCACTTCCGGCTCGCTCGCCGAATTCAACAGATTCGCCCACACGCTTAAAATGTTCCGCGACAAAATTTCGAGAGTTGACACCGAGGCGGAAGATTTCGACCCGCTGGCACCGACGCCACAGGTAGCCTTGTTCGGTTATCCGGACTGGACAGCATTCCGCGGCGAGGCCCTCGACATGCTCCACAAGCTGGAGGTTACGTTATATTCGCGTTTCTTCGACAATTTCTCGGGTTTCGCGGCACGTAACTTAGAAAACGATTTCCGCTACTGGTACGGTTCCGACATCATAGAAAGCGTCCCTTCCCAGGCAATCTTAGGTTTCGACACCGCATGCTGTCTTATCAAGAACCTGCGGGCCAACAATGGTGTATTCGACCCCGAGTTCCCTAAGATTTTCGAAGGCGTGCAGTCGGCTTTCGAATTTGAGAGAACTGGCGAGGGCTACAGCAACGCCACCCTATATATTCTTGAATACCAGCCCGACGGCAGGATATCGGAACAGACAATATGAGGAATTTTCTGACAGCCGCCGTCGTTGTACTGGCTGCATTGGCGGCGACAGCTGAAACACATTACCGCCCGCATATATGGATCGGCGGAAAAGGAGGCGTCTCGATGGGCGAGATATCGTTCTCGCCATCAGTAAAGCAGAGCTGGAACATTGGATCGCAAGGCGCCGTAACATTCCGGTACAGCGAGGAAAAAATATTCGGTGTCATCGCCGAATTCGGCTGGGTGCAGCGCGGATGGAAAGAGAACTTCGAAGAGCATCCCTTCAGCTATTCGCGCAGCCTCACATACCTTAACCTGCCTATTCTGACGCATATATACTTCGGTTCACGACGTTTCAAAGGCTTTGTGAACCTGGGGCCGCAATTCGCCTACATGATAGGGAACAAGACAAAATCCGACTTCGATTACGAACACACCAACACCGTGCCCAACTTTCCGGCCAACCGCCAGACCGAACAGCTGTGGGCCGAGGTAAAAAATAAATTCGACTATGGAATATGCGCCGGCATAGGATGTGAGTTCTATTTCCATCCAAAGCACTCGGTTATAGTAGAAGGTCGTTTCTACTATGGTTTAGGTAATATTTTCCCGGCCTCGAAAGCCGATACTTTCAGCGCATCGCGAAACATGAGTATCGAGATATCGCTTGGCTATAATTTTCGAATCAGATGATCGAAGCACCCGACATAGAAACACATCCCTGGCCGCCCTTCATCCCCGAGGGAGCAAAAGTACTGATTATGGGAACCTTTCCTCCGGGTCCCCACCGTTGGAACATGAACTTCTACTACCCAAACCGCACCAACGATTTCTGGTATATGATGGGACTTATATACTTCGGCGACCGCAAGGCGCTCCTCGATTCTACCGGCAAAAATTTCCAGCTCGACGAGATTAAAAAGCTTCTCACCGCACACGGCATAGCCATGAACGATACCGCCCGCAAAGCACGTCGGCTCAAAGGCAATGCCTCCGATAAATTTCTGGAAATTGTGGAGCCTGTGCTATTGTTCGAATTGCTCGCCCATATGCCTCTTTGCCGCGACATCGCCACCACCGGCGAGAAAGCTGCACAGGTAATAGCCACAATAACCGGCACCGACGTTCCTAAGATGGGTGAATACACGACCACGGAAGATGGCATGCGGTTGTGGCGTATGCCGTCCACAAGCCGTGCATACCCGCTTAAACTCGAGGAAAAGGCTGCATTTTATAGCCGTCTGCTGCAGACGGCCGGCGCACTGTAATGTTTTTACCGGTCCGACATTTATCACAACTTACCGAATAAGTATTTTTTGAACATAAAAAGGGTAAAAAGACACAAAAAGGGCACACAGACGCAAAATTTATGCTAAATTTTTGCAAAGCGGCCCAAAATCGCTAACTTTGCAACTATATTCAAACATCCGGAAAATCAGAATAATAATCGACTTATGAAGATACTATCCATTACTTTTACCGCAGGTCTGCTATTGACCTTATTGCTAACAAGTTGCGGCAATACAAAGACGGTACCCTACTTCGTAGGCGCCAACACACTTCCTGCCGATTCACTGAATATGGTTCAGATGAACCAGGATCCTGTTCTCTCTGTGGGCGACCTATTAAACATCCAGGTTACTGGTGTTAACATGCAGGCGATGGCCCCGTTCAACAAAGGTAAATACATCGATGCCGAAGGCAAAATCGGCACGATGCAGATGACAAACATCAACTCGTACAACAACAACGGTCTGGAAGTATCCACCGACTACTATCTCGTCAACGCCGACGGCTGCATCGACTTCCCCATCGTTGGCAAGATACCTGTTGCCGGCCACACCAAAGCCCAGGTGGCAAAAGAAATATGCGATGCGATATATCCCAAATATGTCACCGAAAAACCATCGGTAGATATCCGTCTGATGAACTTCCGCGTAACGGTGGCCGGTGCCGTCAAGAACCCCGGCGTATATCAGTCCAAAAACGAGCGCATGACTTTCCTTGAGGCCATATCTATGGCCGGCGACCTTGATATCAAGGGCGACCGTACCGACATCCTCCTGTTCCGCACGAACTCCGACGGTACCCGCGAAGTGCACAAACTCGACATCAACGACAAGAACTTCCTTCTCTCTCCTTACTATGTTCTGCAACAGAGCGACTACATCTACGTTACACCTAACAAATCCATGCGTAAGAACGCCTGGCAGATGGACCCCGCTGTTACCGCAACCATATCTGTTGTCGGCGGCGTTTCCTCTTTGGCTTCTCTTATCATAGGTATCCTTAACCTTACAAAATAATCACTTAACGATATGTCGACAGAAAATTTACAGCAGGCTCAGACCGAAGAAAACGAAAGTTTCGATACCAAAGGCCTGCTCCTAAACTACTTGTCCAACTGGAAGTGGTTCGCAATAAGTGTAGTTGTATGCCTTGTAGCTGCATACTTTTTCTGCGCCTCGCGCATTCCCGTATATAAGGTAGACGCCTCTGTTTACCTCTCGGATGACCTCAACAACCAGCAGAACGCCTTCAGCATGGACATCGGCAAGAATCCGTTGTTCAACATGAAGGATTTCAGCGACGAGACCGAACTGGAAGTATTCCGTTCGCGCAACAGCATTGTCCGCGTTGTGGACTCCCTGAATCTGGCATATTCATATTATGAATGCGGCACTCTGCGCGACATCCCTCTGTACCAGAACAATGCCGTAGTTGCCGAAATGGACCGCGAGGCTCTCAAGGATCTCACATCAGCCATTGTCATTACCGTCGCCCCCTTAGGAAACGGCTCCTACAACATCGAGGTGAAAACACGATATAAAGATGTTAAGGAAGAAAAAGAATTCAAGGACGCAAAACTGCCCCTCGATATCAAACTGTCCTACGGAACACTAAATCTGAAGCTCTCGCCAACCGTCAGCAAGTTCGACAAAAAGGAAAAGATTGTTATCAGCAATCCGCGCAATGTAGCAGAAAACATCTCCACAAACCTCAGCATCGAATTCGCGAAAAAAACCGAGAACGTGATGCACCTGAGCTACCTCACAGACGTGGTGAAGAAAGGCGACGACATAATCCTCGCTCTGCTCGATTACTACAACCGCAACATCATCGAGGATAAGAACCGCTCAGCCATACAGACCGAAGCTTTCATCCTCGACCGTCTTGTTATGATAGCAGATGAGCTCAGCGACGTTGAAGGACGCCTGGAAACCTATCGCCAGCAGCACAACGTTACTGACATCGCCATGCAGTCTAACCTTAACCTCTCGTTAAAGAGCGACTACGAGAAGGAACTCGCCGAGACTGAAGCCGAAATGAATATTTTCGATGAAATCGAACGCATTGTATCCTCGGCCGACAGTTACGAAACCCTCCCGGCCGCAGTGAGCGATCCCACAATTTCGTCGATCATTGAATCGTACAACCGCAAGGTGTCCAACCTCAACCGCACTCTAGAAGGCAGCACACTGGACAATCCATTGGTAGTGAGCATGCGCGACGAGCTCAGCCGCGATAAAGTACGTATCCTCCAGAACCTCAATACTGCAAAACGCAGCCTGAATACACGCCGCAAATCCATAAGCAGCCTCGAAAACCGCAGTGCCGGACAGCTTGCCTCAGCTCCCTCGGTAGACAAGGGTCTGCAGGAAATCTTCCGCGAGCAGCAGGTAAAGGTCAACATCTACACCTTCCTCCTTCAGCGCCGCGAAGAAATTGCCCTCCAGAAGACGCTTGCGACAAACACCGCCCGTCTTATCGAAGACCCAATCGGCAGCCGTTTCCCTGTATCGCCCCGCAAAATGATGATTTTCGCGGCAGCATTTATCATCGGTCTCGCCATTCCGGGTGTAATTATCTTTGTTAAGCGCCAGCTGTTCCCCGTATTTGCAAACAAAGAGGAACTTGAACGTATCACAAACATTCCTGTGGTCGGCGAAATATGTACTGCAGAAAACCAGGGCAAAGCCGACGAACACGCCGATTTCGTTATCGGCGACAACGTTTCCTCTGCCATAGCAGAGCTTTTCCGACTGCTGCGTAACAACATATCTTTCACGCGCGACGGCAGCCACCACAAGGTAATATTGGTAACTTCATCTGTTTCGGGCGAAGGCAAAACATTCGTTGCTGGCAACCTGGCTATGACATATGCCCTGATGGGCAAGAAAACCGTTATGCTCGGCCTCGACTTGCGTCGTCCCATGCTCGCCAAACGCGTCGGCTTCACAAACCGACTCGGTATCACAACCTATCTATCGGGGCAGACGGACGATATAGACAAGTTGATATTACAGACAAAAGAATCCGCCAATCTGTATCTTATACCTGCCGGCCCCGTTCCGCCAAACCCCAACGAACTTCTTATGTCCAAGCGTATGGAGAACCTGATGGAATACCTGCGCAACAAGTTCGATTACATCATCATCGACTCCGCTCCTATCGGTGTGATTTCCGATACCTTCCTGCTGACACGCTACTCGGATGTACAGCTGTACGTTACCCGTGCCAACTACACATCCACCAACAACGTTAAACTGCTTACACAGGGTATTGCAAGCGGCGCGTTCAACAATGCCTACATCGTTATCAACGGTGTCGACATCCACTCCAGCGCATACGTCTACAGCCGTTACGGATATTACGGCCACTATGGCAAGAAATCCAGCAGCGTATACGGCTATGGTTACGCCAGCAAGAATAAGAAAGACAAAGACAACACTAACGAATAAAACACATTTTTCCAAAAATGAGACCCGGGGCCCGCGCTCCGGATCTCATTTTATATGTGCCTCTGATTGTATATACCTCAAGAATTCCGTAAACTCAACTTTCGCGGGTCTCGCCGAGGAACTGATCGACACTGCGGAGGACATTGTCCTGCGAATCACGCAACCGTATATACAGCACAATCAGAATAATCAGCGAAGTAAACGCCGCAAAACCGATTGAAAACCATTTGCCTTCCTCAGGGAAATCCGAAGAAGCGAAGAAATCTGTAAAAAACCAAACACACCAGGGTATCATTACCAGTGTTTCCACCGCCATCTTCCACGGCTCGCGACGTTTCTGCATACTCACTTTCTCGGCAATCGCCACCATCGGCATCGTGGCAAGATCTTTCTTGCCAACATAATACATCTTATCGAAAATACCGGATGCGCACATCAGAATGGCTGTAACAACAGCAAAAGCCCATGAACACAACCCCACGGCCGCAGCTCCTATGAATACAAGCGAACATACCGGCGCAATGATATAGAGCTGACTGTTCACGAGTTTGATTACAAAGCCTGATTTACCAATAAGTACCTGACGCAGCAGTTTCTCGTTCACTATTCTCTGCTGCGACAGCTGTTCCCGCAGATTAACCATTGCGTGTCGCATCTGCTCGAGTTCGGGAGAAGAATCAATTATAATATTTTCGTCCATAACGTATCTCTTATCTGTCGTTATTCATTCGTTTAAGTTTCTCGCGTATCCGTACCAGGCGGACACCCACAGCCTTTGCGGAAATTCCAATGACGGCGCCTATTTCATCGTAGGGCATATCCTCCAGCCACATCAGCACAACGGCCCTGTCGGCAAGGTCGAGCTGCTGTATGCGGCGGTGCAGCATGACTGTCTGTGCGCCGGCCTCCGTTTCTTCTACAAAAAGCGACGGATCTATATCCGTAGGAATAGCGGAACGGTTTTTCTTCTTGCGGTCGAAAGAGATGCACGTGTTCATGCTCACACGATACACCCACGTCCGCGCCGAAGAATCCCCACGGAAAGTGCCATAGCCACGCCAAAGGTTTATCAAGACCTCCTGGAAAAGGTCGTCGGCATCTGTCTGATTGTCGGAGAACATATAGCATACGGAATACACCGTAGCCTTATGTTCCTGCACAAAAGTTTCAAATGCCCTCTCTCTTTTGTTCATTGGGTAATGAAAAATATTTGTTTACCGGTTAGACGCAACGGCTGCGAAAAAAGCTACGCTGAAACCGCGAAAAAAAACACAAAAAAGGACGGAAAAAAATTCCGTCCCAAAATACGTTTGACTTGGCTCTGCGCATGAGCCGGGCAAAACCATTTTATTTTTTCGAGCGAACGCCGTAGCGGCTCATGAACTTGTCCACACGACCTGCGGTATCGACGAGCTTCTGCTTGCCGGTGAAGAAGGGGTGCGACGAGCTGGTGATTTCAAGCTTCACCAGAGGATAGGTCTTGCCATCAACCTCGATGGTTTCGCGGGTGGCGACTGTAGAACGAGTGATAAAGATTTCGTCGTTGGACATATCCTTGAATACCACTTCGCGATAGTTTGAGGGATGAATGTCTTTTTTCATTGCTGTTCTCTTTAATACGTATTAATCCAAATAAGAAATAGCGCTGGTAAGACGCTGCTTTTCGTAATGGCCTACAAATTTAGCATTTTTCTACGGGATATGCAAACTTTGAGCCTCTCGTTTATGTATTTTCGTTTCAAAAGAGGTAACTTTGTGGATAAATAGATAATCCGCCATGATTATAGACTTCGATAACGCTATTCGCCAAGCCGCTCCAGATCTCGCCGTACTATATATAGAGGCTGACATTGTGAACGTCCCCACCTCCAACGGGCTGTGGGCCGAAATTGAAGCCCAGGAAACCGACATACGCGCCAGATATGCAATGGAGGACATACGCCACCGCCCCGCCATCGATGCTACGCGCCGCGCCTACAAAGCCCTCGGCAAAGAGCCTAACCGCTATCGTCCGAGCGCCGAAGCACTATGCCGACGTGCCGTCAAAGGGCTGGAACTTTACCGTACCCTGACGGCCATCGACCTTATCAACCTCGTGTCTATGCGCACGGGAGTATCTATCGGTGGTTTCGACGCCGACAAGATCGAAGGCGACGTCCTCACTTTGGGCGTAGGCTGCGATGGCGAGCCTTACGAGGCAATAGGACGTGGCCAGCTCAACATCGCCGGCCTACCAGTTTTCCGCGACGCCGTCGGTGGAATAGGCACGCCGACCTCCGACAACGAACGCACAAAACTATCGGAAAATACACGCCGCATTGCAATGACTGTGAACCTCTACGGCCCTGGTGAACAGACGCCCGAAGAAACAGAACAGATTATACGCGACCTCCTCACAAAATACGCAGGCTCCACAAAAATAGAATCTTTTATCATAAAAACACAGGAATGAAAATAATTGAATGCCGTGGCGCCGACCGTCGTGCGGTTGCCGAAGCCGCTGAAGCTCTTCGGGACGGCAAGATAATCATATATCCCACCGACACACTCTATGCCTTTGGCTGCGACGCACTCAACGCAAGGGCCGTAGAGCGGCTGTGCCGTCTGAAAGGCATCAACCCCGACAAAAACCTGCTTTCTATCGTATGTTCCGATATATCCCAGGCGGCGGAATATACTCGCATCGACAACCGTGCGTTCCGTAGTTTGAAAGAATACCTTCCCGGGCCGTATACTTTCATCCTGCCGGCGGCCACAAAGCTGCCCAAAGTGTTCCGAAGCCGCCGCAGTGTGGGCGTGCGCATACCCGACAATGATTTCGCACGTGCTCTTGCCGAGGAAATGAATAATCCGATAATGAGTTCATCGGTCGAAATCGCGGACGGCGACGTCGCTGACCCGCGCATGATAGCGGAACAATACGACGGGCGTCAGGAAATCGGGCTTGCCATTGACGGCGGCGCAGGAAGCATAGTTCCAAGCACCATAGTAGACCTTACCGACAGCAACGCCCCGGCAGTAATCCGTCAGGGCGCAGGTGAATTCGACTGAATTAGATTATTCCGTCAGGGCTTGCATTTTCCGACAGGAGGCTCGCTCAGTGATATTCTTACAACCGTCGTTCGGTCGAGACTGCGGGTGATTGCGTCCTCGAAATGATTCATATATTTCGGAAGAAAGCGTTGGCACAGTAAGCGTAGCGCTTCCGTCTTTTCACTATCATCGATTACTATTTCCGCACGGCCGACAGCGATGGCCGAATGATAATGCTCTGTAAAGTTAAGCTTCTCTTCCTCAAACACGGGCATACACCGGCTCACAGCCGACAGGCTGATTACCGGATTCGCTTTTATGCAGTCGATTTTCTCACCTTCGGCTGCACAATGAAAATAGAATGTCTGTCCGTCGCGGCGAACGACGGAAAGTGGCAAGCCATACGGTGTGCCGTCGGGCCTGGTCATGCTCACGGTTACGTACGGAGCCTTATCAAATACTTCCAATGCCCACTCGGCGTCCCGCTGTCTCGCGGCCTTTCTCATAGCCTTCATAAGACTCGATCTTATACCGTCGTTTCAGCCTCGGGCTGCGGAACGTTATCGCGCGATAGCGGTTTCTGGCCATCGGCCAGCATGAGTTCGTAAATCTGGCGCGTATCGGCCTTTCCGAGGCGATAGTACGAGCCTATCATCTCGCCCTTGTTTCTGTGCAGGCGCTCCACCATAGTGTCGATATCCGGCTCCTCAATTCCGAGGTCACGGAAAGTAAGCGGCAGACGTAACACGGCGCTTATGAAAGCGCGGAACTGGGCCGTTGTCTCAATAGCGGCAGCGCGGTCGTCCTTACAGTCGACACCGAACACACGGCGTCCGAGCTGCGCGACCTTAGAGGGCTTGCAGTGCGTCATGAAAGCGAGGAAAGCAGGGAATACAACAGCCAGACCGTCGCCGTGCGCTATGTTAGGATATAAAGCGCTAATTTCATGCTCCATAGCGTGCGAAGCCCAGTCCTCGATGCGTCCGCAACCGGCCACGCCCACATGAGCCTGCGTACCGGCCCACTCGATGTTGGCACGTGCATGATAATCTGTAGGATCACTCAGCGCCCTAGGAGCCTCGGCCACAAGAGCCATTATTATGCCCTCGGCAATGCGATCGGTTGTCTCCACTCGTATTGTGGGAGAAAAATATCTTTCCAGCACATGCGATATCATGTCCATGATACCCGTGGCTGTCTGACGCGCAGACAAGGTAAAGGTCATTTCGGGATTCATTATGGCAAAGCGCGGACGCAGAACACTGTCGGTGCGCAGGCTCAGTTTCACTGGCACACCATCCTCGCCGTAATGCGTGATAACGCTGTTTCCGGAACCCTCGCTGCCGGCACCGGGAACAGTGAGCACAACGCCTACCGGAAGGGCTTCCTTGACAGGCGTTTTGCCGGTATAGAAATCCCAGAAGTCGCCTTTGTAGCCCACTCCCGCAGCAATGGCTTTAGCTGTATCTATCACCGAACCACCGCCAATGGCCAGCATGCCGTCCACATGTGCCTTGCGTGCCTTTTCGATGCCCTCGTACACAAGTTTGTCGGTAGGATTGGCGGAAACGCCTCCCAACTCTACATAATCTATGCCTATTGTGTTGAGCGAGTTTTCTATGCGTCCGAGCAACCCGCTTGTCTTTGCATATTTTTTCCCATACACCACCATTACTTTGGTGGCACCGGTAAGAAAAGTGAGCATACCAACTTTTTCTTCGGCACCGCGGCCGAATTCGAACAGCGTGGGAGAGTAGTAACTGAAATTATCCATAATGAATGAATTGAAAGCTGATTGAATCACATTTAGAACACCGCAAAAGCACAAAAGTTCGCATTCCGGCATTTATACAAGCAATCAGGAACCGGGGCAGACCGGTTCCTGAAAGTATGTGTACAAAAAGCCTTTTCGAAATCAGAGGTTACTCTTTGTCTTGTTGGATTTGCGGAAGAATAGTTTGTGATCGATATACTCCTGCGTCGCAATAAGTGTGGGCTTGGGCAGACGCTCGTAGTAACGGGAAATCTCGATCTGCTCGCGGTTCTCGCTCACTTCCTCAAGGTTGTCGTTATATGGAGCGAATTCCTGGAGTTTCTTTTCAAGGTCGCTCTTCATCTGGGCGGCAATCTGATTTGCGCGTGTGGCGATAACGCAAACGGTTTCGTAGATATTACCGGTTTGCTCGGCAAGCTGGATCGTGTCGCGTGTAACGGTATTCAGAGGAGTGTTTGTTTTTTTGTAATCCATCATAAAATATTTTTAGAATGACAGGTTTGACTGAATCGTATTGGAGAGAAACAACACTTATTCCTTTACGTAGCGGCGGGCAATTTTCAGGATATTGTCGGCCTCTTCACGGTTAGGAGTGTCAGGATAGTTATTTATAAAGGAATAATATTCGTCGATAACGTCGCGGAAACGGTCTACTTTACGTTCCTCGATAGAGTTGGCGGCTTCCTGATAGCGTGCCTTGAGGATAAGCATTTCCAGATCTTCCTTATATTTCGAATAGGGATAATCTTTTACGGCGTTGCGGGCGACGATAACGGCGCTCTCGTAGTTGTTACCCATGTAGTTGCCGAGGTTGTAGTACAACTGTGCGTTCATAAGCTGCTTGAGGGTGAGTTTGTCCTGCAACTCGAAAATGGCATTCTGGGCAATGGAAACCTTGTCGCTGCGTGGAAAGTAGTCGAGGAACGCCTGTAATTCCTCGATTGCCTTTATTGTGCCGCTCTGATCCAGCTGTGGGTCAGGAGAATCAAGATAGTAGCCGTAACCGCTGAAGAAACGCGCGGCCTCGGCATATTTGCCTTTGGGATAGCGGTTGTAATAGCTTTTGAAATATACAGCTGCCTGCTCGTAGTCTGAGTTCTCATAGTTGCTCATTGCAAGGAGATACAGCGACTCCTCGGCCTTGTCGGAGCCTTTGAAAACAGCGATGCAGTCCTGCAGCAATGTGGCTGCCTGCACGTATTTTTTCTGCTCGAAAGCGCGCTTGGCGTAATCGAACTTATAGTTGTAGTCGTCGCTCTTCTGCACACGCTGATACTCCCCGCATGATGTCAGCAGGATAGCGGCAAGGAAAAGGATGAGGTAGTTACGCATATCAGTATGAATGCCTTTTGGCATTTCGAATGACAAAGTTACGAATTATTCCTTTTCCCGCCATATCAAACAGCGGCAGATTATCCGTTTTTCCAAATAATTAACAGAAAAATGGATGTATTGGCACCTCAGTTAACTACATTTGCGGGTTCGCCGGCAAGAAAAGCGCGAACATTTCCGGTGGCGATGTCCATCAGACGCAGCCGCGCCTCGGTGGACGCCCATGCTATATGAGGTGTTATGAAACACCGCGGCGCCGACAACAGGGAACACTGCGGTATCGGAGGCTCGTTACAGAGCACATCGCAGCAATAGGCGCCCAGACAACCATCGCGTAGCGCATCGGCCACAGCCTGTTCATCGACAAGCGGACCGCGGGCGGTATTGATAAGAATGGCGCCGGGCTTCATCAGCGAGAGACGGCGTGCGTCAACCATTTCGCGCGTTTCGGGAAACAGCGGACAGTGGAGGCTGAGCACATCCGCCCTTTCAAAAAGACGGTCGAGTTCCATTTTTTCATATCCTGCCGGAAGGGCAGCCTGCGGTTTGCTTGTGTTCACCGCAACTTTCATGCCCATTGCAGCGGCAATCGCCGCCACCGCTGTGCCGATATGCCCGAATCCAACGATGCCGAAGGTCTTGCCTGCCAGCTCGTTCCAGTCGTTCAGACGGTAGGAGAAATCCGGGCATGCGCACCACCCTCCCTCTCTTACATCGGCGGCATACCTCTCTGCCGACGACACTGCAGCCAGAAGGAGAGAGAAAACATGCTGCGCTACCGACGAAGTGCTGTACGACGGAATATTCGTAACCACCACCCCGGCTTTTGCCGCAGCGGCTGTATCGACAATATTATATCCGGTAGCGAGCACTCCGATATACCGGAGTGAGGTAAGCGAAGCAATTGTGGCGGCATTCAGTGGAACCTTGTTGGTTAGTATTATCTCGGCCCCCTCGCACCGCGCGGCGATATCTCCGGCAGCAGTGCGCTCGTAATAAGTAAAATCGCCAAGGCCTCGCATAGCATCCCATTGCGGAGCACCGGCAGGGAAAACAGTAGCGCCGTCCAGACAAACAATCTTCGGTTTCATCGTATCAGAATAAAAAAGTTTCTCCGGCGGCATGCGCACCCCGGAGAAACCGTATTTAAAGATATTGTTACTTAATAAGATACTGCGACGAGATGGATTCGTTGTTGTGCACGCGATGGATGGTATCGGCAAAAAGACGAGCCACAGAAAGAATGGTGCACTTGGGACAATCCTTGGTATAAGGGATGGAATTTGTGAAAATCATCTCGGTGAGTGCCGAATCGTTCACACGCTCAGTGGCGGGGTCAGACATGATTGCGTGCGAAGCAAGCGCGCGTACAGATTTGGCACCGTTCTCCATCATAAGGTTGGCAGCCTTTGTGATGGTACCTGCGGTATCCACCATATCGTCTACAAGAATAACGTTCTTGTCCTTTACATCACCGATAACAGTCATTTTGGCAACCACATTAGCCTTTGCACGCTGCTTGTGGCACAGAACCAGGGGCACGTCGAGATACTTCGCATAGCTGTTGGCACGTTTTGCACCGCCAACGTCGGGAGTGGCAATCACCATATCCTCAAGGTTGAGGCCCTGGATATATGGGATGAATACCGACGATGCGTAAAGGTGATCGAGGGGTACGTTGAAAAAGCCTTGAATCTGGTCGGCGTGCAAATCCATTGTGATAACGCGGTCCACGCCTGCGGCGGTGAGCATGTCGGAGACGAGTTTTGCTGCGATAGAAACGCGCGGCTTGTCCTTGCGGTCCTGACGGGCCCAGCCGAAGTAAGGCATAACGGCCACTACCGAAGCGGCGGAAGCACGTTTTGCAGCATCAATCATCAGGAGAAGTTCCATAAGATTGTCGCAGTTGGGGAATGTGCTCTGTACAAGATATACTTCGCAGCCACGAACAGATTCTTCGAAGCAGACTTCAAACTCTCCGTCGGCAAAATGTTCGATCTTCATTTTGCCGAGTTCAACGCCAAGTTCTTTGCAGATTTCTTCGGCCATATAACGTGATTTTGTACCGGAGAAAATCTTGAAAGGATGAAGGATGGTATCCATTGATAGAAATGTATTGATAATTGGTTACTTTGTCTTTTTATCCGAGTGGGAGGCTGTTTTCTTTGCAGCTGACTTGCGCGCCGGGCGTGGTTTTGTAACTTTAAGTGCCACGGGTCTTTCCGGACCGATATCTGAACGTTTTATTTTCCACAGCACAGCCCCGTGCGCCGGAACTTTAACGCTGCATGGCGAGGTTGCCGTGAAAAGCATGTCGGCACGGACGCCTGTCAGCAGTTCCACAGCGTCTCTGGCGATTCCTTGCGGCATATCCGTGGCAAGGAATGCATGTTGTGGTATGTGTATCGACAGATCATCGTCTGTACCGCCAAAATTCACGGCCACAAGAACGACATCCTCGCGTGTATGACGCATAAACACGAAATGGCGGTGAGGATTTACGCCCGGATGGTCAAGATTGACGTACATCAGGTCATAAAAACCGCCCTCGCGGAAAGCGGCTTCGGCATTGGCCAGATGAAGAACACGCCTGTAGAGCGCACGCAGTTTCTTTTCTGATTCCGTAAGAAGACCGTCGCACTTGCCGCGGTTAAGCCAGCGCCTGACAGAAGCAACGCTCCAGTAATCGAAAATAGTTGTGCGTCCGTCATGGCCGCTGTATCCTTCTGCATCTGTGCCCGGTTCGCCGAGTTCCTGCCCGAAATAAATCATCATCGGGCCGGTATTCATCAACGTTGCCACAACCAGCGAGGGTAGGACACGCCAGGGATCTCCGGCATAGAACGGCGATGCGAAACGTTGCTCGTCGTGGTTTTCTAGGAAGTTAAGCATATTCGGTGCTATGCCTTCCACTGCCTGCCAGCAGCCTGTGAGGCGCGCGGCGGAGTGATTCTCGGTTTCTATGGCGCGCAGGGCGTCGTACAGGTTAACTTTGTCGTACAGATAGTCGAAACCGCCGTAATCTATGAAGGGGCGGTACAGACCCATATCGTATATCTCGGCGATGAACACTATATCGGGATAGCGCTCCTTCACCTGCGGGATAGCCCAGTGCCAGAATTCAAGAGGCACCATGTGCACCATATCGCAACGGAAACCGTCGATACCTTTAGAAGCCCAGTAGCGCAGGATGTTCAGCATTTTCAGCCACGTGTCCGGCACGGGATCGAAATGTCGCGAATGATCGCCGTAATCAAGGCCGTAGTTAAGCTTTACAGTGTCGTACCAGTCGTTTACACCGGGAAAAGCCGTGAAACAATCGTTGCCGGAAGCTTTTGCCGGAAATTCAACATAGGAACCGGGACCGTAACCCAGATCGACATGAGGCGCGAACTGTTGGCGCGTTATATAATAAAAATTATTCTGCGGGGCAAAGAACATTTCCCTGTTGTCGGCCACACCGAAGTCTTCTATCCCTTTGGGCTTTGCGTCGGAGAAATATTCACGCGCCACATGATTGGGAACAAAGTCCATAATCACTTTCATTCCGGCCTCGTGTGTACGTTCCACAAGGTCCTCGAATTCGCGTATGCGGTCGGGAACGCTCGTGGCAATATCGGGGTCTATGTCATAGTAATCGGTGATCGCATACGGGCTGCCAGCCTTGCCTTTCACGACATGCGGATTGTTCCGCCGTATTCCGTACGCCGTATAGTCGGCATCATGCGAATGTTCAATCACTCCGGTATACCACACATGTGTAACTCCGAGGTCCTTTATAGCGGCAAGGACACGCGGAGTGATATCGTTCAGTTTTCCCGAACCATTCTGCTCCAGAGTACCGCCGACAACCGGTGTCTCGCAATAATTTGTAAACAGCCTGGGGAGCAGTTGATAAATGATTGGCTTCTGGGTATCCATATTTATAAGTTGGTGTTTGCCGCATCCGTTTTCCACAGACCTCCTTTCTTGAGGGCCGCGCGGGTATGGATGTAGCCGCTTATCACGAGTTCTTTAATATTCTTGAGGTCGAAAGGCCTTATCGATGCAATCTCGGGCGTGGTTACAACTACATCGCACATATTCATGTCCTCGCTCTGGTTTGCTTTGGTCATAAGGTTATATGTGCGCAATGCCACATCGATAATGGATTTGTACTTGCTTTCGTTGCGCAGGGGGCTCACGTTTATACCAATCAGCGTGCGGCACTTGTCGCGCAATATCCAGGCGGGGAGGTTGCGCAGCACACCGCCGTCGACATAATGTTCGCCGTCAATTACCACCGGCGGGAAAACAATAGGTATGGAACAGGACGCAAGCATGCGTGGACCAATCTCGCCCTCGCTGAAAACATGCGGCTCGGCCTTGTCCAGATTCGTGGCTCCTATATATGTGGGAAGATTCAGATCCTCGAGGTTCTTTTTATTTCCGATTGCCGCGAGGATAAAATTCATAAATTTGTTGATGCTGAAAATACCACCTTTGCCCATGCTCAGCTCGGCAAAGTCGCGGAATCCCGTGCGGGCGAATATATCGGCGATTTTCAATGGTCTTACACCGGCGGCATACAGGACCGCAATCACACTGCCTGCGCTCACTCCGGCAACGGCATCGGGTTTCAAGCCGGCCTCCTCGATGGCAAGAAGCGCGCCTACATGTGCGAATCCGCGGGCACCGCCTCCGCTGAACGCCACTCCCAGTCGGTAGGGCGTCTCCGGGGAAGATTCAGTACCTATTTTGGCTGTTATAGTCGTAGTCATAAAACTCGCTGGCTCAAAACCAGTGCAAATTTAGTCAGAAAAAATATATTGTTCAATTTTTTATGGGATTTTTATCTAACTTGAACGCTTTTTGCCGCGCGAATGTTGTAACTTTGCAGAAGCTTGAGAAAATAAAACGATTCATCGGGCAAGAATGGACAAGAAGGAGCAGAATAAAGAGTCATTTTTCGCTAAGGCCGTCGGCAAATGCAAACGTATTGCCGACTATGTTTCCGTGGGACTGTGGAGCGACCCGCGGCGCGACTGGCGCATAAATATTCTCCGCGTGCTCAATCTGTCGGTGAACTCGTTTCTCAACCGCGACATACAGACGCAGGCCTGCGCGATGACCTACCGCACCATGCTTGCCCTTGTCCCGGCCCTTGCCCTGCTTATCGGCATCGGGCGCGGCTTCAATATACAATCGCTGATACAGGACGAGCTGTACTCCATGTTCCCGGCGCAGAAAGTGGCGATTCACTATGCCATGAACTTTGTAGAAAGTTATCTGTCGCAGACTTCCGAAGGCATTTTTCTCGGAGTGGGAATTGTTTTCCTGCTTTATACATTGATATCGCTGTTAGGCAACGTAGAAGACACCTTCAACTACATCTGGGGAGTAAAGAGCACCCGCAGCCTGTGGCGCAAGATAACCGACTACACCGCCCTGCTCCTTATTATGCCGGTGCTTATGATATGTGCCGGTGGCCTGTCGCTTATGCTCAGCTCCACACTGGAGACTTATTTCAAATTCACGTTCCTTACTCCGGTGATATCCGTACTGCTCGAGGGACTGCAGTGCCTTATCACCATATTGGTATTTACCGCTGCATATCTTCTGATACCTAATACCAAAGTAAAATTCCGCAACGGCTTCATCGCGGGTTGTATCGCCGGCATAGCATTCCTTGTACTGCAGTGGCTGTTTGTTACCGGTACTTTGTATGTAACGCGCTACAACGCCATCTACGGCTCGTTCGCATTCCTGCCATTACTGCTGCTTTGGGTGCAGCTTGCATGGGTGATATGTCTTGCCGGAGCTATAATATGCTATTCCTCGGAAAACGTTTTTGCCTTCAATCTTGCCAAAGAGGTGGGTTCGATATCCAACCACTACCGCGACATGATAACCGTGGCTATAGCATCGGTGATAACCAGGCGGTTTCTGGATAATGTTCCGCCTGTTACGGCACATGATATCATGAACATCTACGACCTGCCCGCACGCCTCGTTACCGACGTTACCGACAGACTGTGCTCTGCCGGAATATGCAACAGGGTACTTGTCCCCGACAAAAAGGACGAGTACGGTTTCCAGCTTGGCACCGATCCCGCAAAACTTACCGTGAAATACCTCCACGACAAACTCTACAATCTTGGCACAGATAATTTTATCGCCTCATTTCCACGGAATTTCCCGGGCGTTAAAGAGCTGTTCCGAAACATTGGCGACGCATTCGACAGCGTTACCGACGACACTCTTGTAGGCGATCTCTACAACGAAAAACCTAATCACAAATAAAACCATAACAAACTCCAACAATCATGAAAAAAGCAATAGCTACCACAGCTGCACCCGGCGCAATCGGCCCCTACAGCCAGGCCATTGACGCAGGCTCGTTCGTCTTCGTATCGGGCCAGATTCCCGTAGACCCCGCAACAGGCAATGTTCCCGACGGTATTTCCGCACAGGGCGCCCAGTCGCTTAAGAACCTTGCCGCCATTCTCGATGCCGCGGGCCTCAGCACTGCCAATGTAGTAAAGACCACCGTATTCCTGGCCGACATGGGCGATTTCGCCGCCATGAATGCAGAATACGCCAAAGCCTTCGCAGAACCATTCCCGGCACGCAGTGCCGTAGCCGTACGCGAACTCCCCAAAGGCGTTTTAGTAGAGATTGAGGCAATCGCCGTCCGCTGACAAAAACATGGTTTAGCGCAAGGGCATGCCTCCGGTATGTCCTTGCAGCCGAAAACCATTTTAACCCGCCGGTACGGTTCTGTAACATCACCATTATCAGTTCTTTTTGCATTACAATTCATAACCAACTAAACACTGCGGTGTTTACAGTCTTTTTCATTACATTCACTGCTGTATGATTACGGCGCTTATAATTATTTTCATCGTCGGCTATATGGCTATAGCCCTCGAACATCCTATCAAAGTTGACAAAACGGCGTCGGCGCTGGTGCTGGGTATGCTAATGTGGATACTCTACGCACTCGGCTCCGAAACCATCGTTCCCTCTGTCGCAGGAGCCAAATTCGATGAATTTCTCAGCGACAATCCTTCGCTGGCATATACCTCCGTGGCACACCAGACACTGGAATATGTCCTGAATGTCGATATAATCGAACACCTCGGCGACATATGCCAGACTATACTGTTCCTGCTCGGAGCAATGACTATCGTGGAACTGATAGACGTCCACGGCGGATTCCGTGTTATCACCGACCGCATACGCACCCGCGATAAAAAACGTCTGCTGTGGATTGTGTCGTTTACCACCTTCTTCATGTCGGCCATCCTCGACAACCTCACGACATCAATCGTAATGCTGATGCTGCTGCGCAAACTGATTGAAGACAGACATGAACGCTGGCTGTATGCCGGCGCTATTGTGCTCGCTGCCAATTCGGGCGGTGCGTGGAGTCCAATCGGCGACGTTACCACTATTATGCTATGGGTTAAAGGCAATGTTACGGCCGCAAAAATCATATCCTTCGTGCTTTTGCCCTCGCTGGTATCGATGCTAATACCCGTATACATGCTTTCGCGACGTCTTTCGGGCACACTCGCTCCTGTAGACAACACCCCCTCCGAGAACAAGTTCCTGTCGTCGCGCGAGCGCAACACGATATTCTTCCTCGGCATAGGCGGCCTCATTTTCGTGCCTATATTCAAAAGTGTAACCCATCTGCCGCCATTTGTGGGCATGCTGTTTATTGTAGGCTGTCTGTGGATTTTCACTGAAGTATTCTACAATCACAAAATGCTCCAGCCAACCAAGGAACTGCGGTTGCCGAAAGTTGTTAGCCGAGTGGATATGCCATCCATTCTGTTCTTTTTAGGCATTCTGATGGCTGTGGCCGTTCTTCAGGCATGCGGCATACTGTCGTGGTTCGCAAGCGTGCTCGACACTCACCTGCACAATGCCTACATAATAGACATAATCCTCGGCATCATGTCGTCTATTGTAGACAATGTTCCGATGGTTGCCGGTGTAATGGGAATGTACCCCGTGGCCGATCCTGCGGCAACAGGCTACGCCGCCAACTTTATCGTCGACGGCACATTCTGGGAGCTGCTGAGCTACTGTGCCGGTGTCGGAGGCAGTATACTTGTAATCGGTTCAGCCGCCGGCGTAATAGCTATGGGTCTGGAAAAGATAACATTCGGCTGGTACCTCCGCAACATCTCGTGGATGGCCCTTCTTGGCTATCTCTGCGGTGTCCTGGTATACTTCCTGGAGAAGCTGCTTCTTTGCTGACGATACAGATCACTGCATAACAAAGGCGGGGCAATTTATCACTGTCCCGCCTTCATTATAATTATATCGATTATTATTTGCCGTATTTCTTTGCCTGTTCCTTGATGAGGACTTCGTCGGCAAAATAATTTATCTTCATTGCATCACGCACTTCGTCGAGCGTCTTTGCTGCTGCCTCTCGTGCTTTTTCAGAGCCTTTGCGCAGAATCTCGTACACTTCGGGGATGCGCTGTTCCCAGTAGGCGCGACGCTCGCGGATAGGTGCGAGGAGTTCTTCAAGCACATTCACAAGAAGTTTTTTAACTGTGCCGTCGCCCAGACCGCCGCGAGTGTAGTGTTCCTTCATTTCCTGCAGATTATGATACGCTCCATTGGTATAGCGTTCAACCTGTTCGTCGGTGGCAAAAGCGTCGAGATAGATAAAAGGACAGTTGCCATCAAGGTGTCCGGGCGACTCGATTGTAAGGTGCTCGGGGTCGGTGTACATACTGTTCACTTTCTTCTTCACCTCCTTGGGAGTATCAGAAAGATAGATACAATTTCCCAACGATTTGCTCATTTTTGCCTTTCCGTCGGTTCCGGGCAGACGCTGACACACATTATTCTCGGGCAACATGATTTCCGGCTCTACAAGCGTGGGACCGTAAATGTTGTTGAACCGGTTGACGATTTCGCGTGTAAGTTCTATCATGGGCGCCTGGTCCTCGCCTACCGGCACCGTGGTGGCTTTGAAAGCGGTGATATCCGATGCCTGGCTCACAGGGTAGCAGAAAAAGCCCATTGGGATGGTTTTCTCGAAACCACGCATCTGAATCTCGGTCTTGACGGTAGGATTTCGCTGAACACGCGACACCGATACCAGGTTCATGTAATAGAACGCAAGCTCGGTAAGCTCTGGCACATGTGTCTGCACGAAAAGCGTGCTGACATTCGGGTCAAGACCGACGGAAAGATAGTCGAGCGCCACTTCTATGACGTTCTGGCGCACTTTCTCAGGGTTATCGGCATTGTCGGTAAGGGCCTGGGCATCAGCAATCATGATATAGATTTTATCGTAGTTGCCGGAATTCTGCAACTCCACACGCCGGCGGAGGGAACCCACATAATGCCCAAGATGCAGGCGACCTGTAGGACGGTCGCCCGTAAGGATAATTTTCTCTGATTTCTCTGACATATCTTAATTTCTATAATTATACAAGGACGTTATTCCTCAAAAGGAATGTTTGGCAAAATTACAAAATATCTTCCGAACCGCCGCAACCAACTGCCGGAAGTCTGCCACGAAACTCTGTCAGCCATAAGTCTCGACAACGTATAATTCAATGTCGGGATAATCGGCCGATACTTTGTTCAGCACTTCCTTCACGTCATCCCATTTCAAGCCGCCTAAACCTGCCCCGATTGCCGGAAGAGCTATTTTCATTACATTCTCCCGGACAGCCAGCTCAAGCATCTTCGCCACAGACTTCTCTATATACTCCAGGCGTGCCTTTGTCCTCCATGTTACCTGTGTGCCAAGATTATAGATATGTCCGCCGCCATAGTTGTAATCGAAAACATCGCCGGGACCGAACAGATGCTTCTCGCACAATCTATGATACTCTGCATACATCTGAGGGTACTTGTATTTAAACTGCAAAGCAATTCCTTTGCCCATCGCACCGGCGCAATTACAACCGTGCGCATAGCTGCTCACACCCGGAATTTTGAATATATCTCCTCTTTCTATATATTGTATCATATTCAGATTTTTCTATACGACAACGGCCCGGCAAAGCCGGACCGTTGTCTGATATGGTTTCGATAATTAGTATCAGATACCGAGTTTTTTGCGTACTTCGGCGGTAACATTGACAACGTCAGCACCGGTATAAAGAAGCAGGCTGGGTTCGTTGGGAAGCACAAAAGTATAGTTGCCTTCGGCGCCGACGGCCTTCACTGCATCGGTGAATTTAGACTGTATCGGAGTCATAAGAGTTTCCTGCAGACGCTGAATATCCTGCTGCGCGGTGGCACGGAACTGGTCTACTTTCTGAGCACGTTCCTGAATTTCCTGCACGCGGCGTTCCTTGATGGATTCGGGAGTGTTGGCATCGTTCTGAATTGTCTGATAATCGGTATAGAGTTTGTTAACCTCTTCCTGAAGTTTCTGGAACTCAGCTTCGTATTTCTTGGAAGTTTCCTCAAGCTGTTTCTGCATTGCGGCGGTTTCGGGCATTGCCTGTATAACCTGGTCAATGTCTACAATGGCAAATTTCTGTGCCATAACACTCAACGGAAGAATGAGGGCGATAGCGAGAAAAATCTTTTTGAACATGATTGTCTGTGTTATGTATTTTAATTAATTTTTTTCTGAGTGCAAATATAGCTAAAATAAGCGATACGCAAAAATAAATATCAGTTGGAATATCCAAGCTTGGCCAGCACGTCGTTGCTAATATCGATTTTAGGCGACGCGTAAACAATATCGGAGGCTGATGCGCGGTCAAAAACAGCCTGCACACCACGCTCGTCTGCTACCTTCTTGACGGCATTATAAACATCGTCCTGTATAGGTTTCAGCAGCGTCTGACGTTTCTGATAAAGCTCACCCTCGGGACCGAAGTATTTGTAGCGCAGCTCGGTACCCTCTTTTTCCTTGGCTACTATTTCTTCCTCGCGTTTCTTCACCTGTTCTTCCGTAAGGAAAACTTTATCGGCAAGATATTTCTGATACATGTCCTCGGCCTGTTTGCCGACAGCCTCTACCTCTTTCTGCCAACGTTGCGACAGCTGGTTCAGCTGCTCGTTTGCCATTTCATAAGAGGGTATGTTCTTGAAGATATATTCCATATCCACAAGGGCGAACTTCTGGGCGGACGCGGCTACAACCGACACTACCGCCAACAGGAGGGTTATTGCTATCTTTTTCATTTTGCTATGGTATTTTATTCTATACTAATATAGACGTTTAAGATGTTAAAAGGTTTATTTTAGAACTCCTGGCCGAGGATAAAGTGGAAGTGCGAACCGCCGCGTTCACCGCCTACCTTGTCGAAGCCGTATGCCCAGTCGATACCCATCAGACCAACCATCGGCAGCTGTATGCGGACACCGGCGCCCGCGCTGCGCTTGAGCGAGAAGGGATCAAACTGGCCCACGGACGTCCACGCATTGCCGGCCTCCAGGAAGCCGAGGGCGTAGATTGTAGTGCTCTGCTGCAGCATGAGAGGGAAGTGTATTTCCAGGCCCATGCGGGTGTAGGCGTAGCCGTCGCTGCCCCAGCGGGTGAGCGAGCCATTGTCGTAACCGCGGAGCGCGATTGTTTCCTGCGCGTAGACATAGGATCCCGACATACCATCACCGCCGACATAGAACGTCTCGAAAGGCGTTTTCAGATATTTGTTGAAGCTGCCGATCAAACCGAAGTCGAAGCGCGTCATCAAGACGGGCGTCCACTGCGCGCTCGTTGTAAGCGGGGTGTAAGTGCGCGATTTGAAACGCAGTTTCCAGTATTCGATCCATTCATACAGCTGTTTCTTGGATTCTACGGTATTCTCCTCGGCAAGCTTCTTCCAGTCGCGTTTGCCAGTAAAAAGTGCGGCGGGGGGAGTGATCTGCAGATTTAACGAGAACTGCGAACCGCTACGGGTGTA
This sequence comes from uncultured Porphyromonadaceae bacterium, assembly GCA_902461565.1. Lineage (GTDB taxonomy): Bacteria > Bacteroidota > Bacteroidia > Bacteroidales > Muribaculaceae > CAG-873. The sequence goes on along the minus strand of CABPYL010000011.1, from coordinate 34,883 downwards.
TACCGGGTTGTCGATAGAGTTACGGGCCAGGGTAAGACCGAGAACGAGGGCGTTGGAGGTACCGTTGTTCATATAATAGAGGTAATCCCAGTTCTTCAGGTTATACCAGTTGTAGCCGAGTTCGGCGGTAAAGGTGAAGTAGTCGTCGGGCCACTTCAGACGCTTGCCGAAACCGACGTTTATGCCGATCATCTGGAGGTATTTGTTAGGATCGAGCGACTGCTGATAGCTGTTCTGGTAATAATCGTTGTAGCTTCCGTAGCCATAGCTACCGGGATAATAGCCGTAGCCTGTACCCCAGATACCCGAATTGGCCCAGGTGTTGTTGTAGAACGAACTGTTGACACCTGTCTGACGGCTGTAGTAAGCCGATACAGAAAGCGAGTTGGGTCGTTTGCCGCCAAACCAGGGATCGAGGAACGATATCGCATACGACTGATAGTAGCTTGCGTTGGTCTGGGCGCTGATGGAGAATGTCTGACCCTCGCCCTGCGGTATGATACCACGGTAGGTGCTGGGGTAGAAAAGATTCTTGATGGAGAAGTTGGTGAACTTTAGCTGTAGTTTACCGATAACACCGGTCTGACCCCAGCCAAGCGAGAACTCAACCTGGTCGTTGGATTTGGTCTCGAGATTGAATATGATGTCCACGGTGCCGTTCTCTTCATTGGGCTCGGGCTGGATATCCATTGTCTCGGGATTGAAATGACCGGTCTGCGCAATTTCGCGGGCCGAACGCATAAGGTCGCTCTTGCTGAAAAGATCGCCCGGGCGCACACGCAGCTCGCGACGGATAACCTTCTCGTACAGGCGGTCGTTACCGTTGATAACCACATTGTTCACACGTGCCTGCGGGCCTTCCATCATGCGCATTTCAAGCGAAATGGAATCACCCACAATTTCACGTTCTATCGGAATAAGCTGGTAGAAAAGATAACCTTTGTCCATGTACAGATTGGACACTGCATCCTCATCCTCGCTGAGACGCTTGCGCATATACTTCTGGTTGTACACATCGCCCGCCTTCATGCCGAGGAAATCGTTGAGCAGTTCGGTAGGATAGATAGTGTTGCCTACCCACTGTATATCCTTGATAAAGTACTGCTGCCCCTCATCGATATCGAGGTATACATCCACCGTGTTCTCGCTGAACTGCGCCACACTGTCCTTTACAATGCGTGCGTCGCGGTAGCCTTTCTCGTTATATTTTTCAAGAATGCGGTTAAGGTCGTCCTGATAGTCGCTTTCCACGAATTTTTTCTGGCTGAAGAGCTTGAGAAGGTCTTTCTTCTCGTTGGTCTTCTTCATCGCGTTCTTTATCTTTCTGTCAGAGAGAACCTCGTTGCCATTGATATAAATCTTGTGTACCTTCACCTTAGAATGCTTGTCGATATTTATGTCCACAATATCTTCGTTCTCTTTTGAAAGGTCCTCGTGGAGACGGATATTTACGGTAGCATTGCCAAAGCCTTTGTCCTTGTAATACTTCTTGATGATTGCTTCGGCCCTGTTGACGATATTCTGGGTGATAGTATTACCTTTCACCAACTGCAGGCGCTCCTGCAGATCCTTTATCTCACCTTTTTTGGCACCGTGATAGTTCACTTCGGCGATACGGGGCTGAGGGCGCAGAACAATCTTTAGCCAGGCCTTGTCGCCGACTGTCTTTTCCAGTTCGATGCGAGCCTGCGCGAAAAGCGTCTGTCGCATCAGGCGCTTCACGGCATTGGTAATATCGTCGCCGGGAATAGCCACACGCTCGCCCACCTTCAGATCGGCATACCCCAATATAAGGTTGTCGTCGTAGTTTGGCGCGCCCTCTATAGAAATGCCGGCAATTTCGTAGGTGCGCGGCATCGTAGAGAATGTAACTTTCGGATTATAGATTGTATCGGCGGGAGCTTGCGCCACCGCATCGAGGAAGGGAAGCGCCACAAAGAGCAGGAGAGGAATCAGGAATATCTTATATCGCATAATGAAATGATAATCAATTGGATAAAAGTCCGGTTTCAAGGCTTGGGGTTATTGTTGTCGGATTGTGATACTTGTTCGCCTGTAAGGCCGAAGCGACGCTGACGACGCTGGTACTCCACAATATCGGCACGAAAATCGGCTCGCGAGTAATCTGGCCAAAATGTAGGAGTTATCACAATTTCGGTATAGGCTATCTGATAGAGAAGAAAATTGCTGATGCGTTTGTCGCCTCCGGTACGTATCAGCAAGTCCGGATCCGGCATACCGGCGGTGGAAAGTCGCGAGGCGAACAAGGAATCGCAGACATCGGAAGGCTGAACTTTTCCGGCTGCGGCGTCTGCCACAAGGCTGCGGACGGCCTCTATTATCTCCCAACGGGCGGAATAGCTCAGGGCGAGTACCAGCGTAAGACCGTTGCAGGCCGAAGTCCGGCGCATACAGGCCTTAAGGCGTTCCGAAGCGAATTCGGGCATACGCGAGAGATCGCCGATAGAGGTAAGACGCACATTATTCTTTATAAGGTCCGGGGTCTCACGCTCGATAGCTGTAACGATAAGCGTCATCAGCGCGTCCACCTCGGCTTTGGGACGGTTCCAGTTCTCGGTGGAAAAAGTATAAAGAGTGAGATACTTCACACCGAGTTCCGATGCTTCCTCGGTGATACGGCGCACAGTGGTTACGCCTTCCACATGCCCCTCGGAACGGTCAAGTCCGCGGGCCTGCGCCCAGCGGCCGTTACCGTCCATAATAATTGCAACATGGGCCGGAATGTATGCGGGATCGGGTATGTTTTGTGCTTCCATATCAGTCAACATAATGACAGGTTTCGCAACGCTCGCCGAATTCGTACGAAATTCCAATGGTAAGGCGCGAATACCAGTCGGTATTTTTATAAAATTCTGTCTTGATTTTATTCAGTTCGGAAAGGTCCGGACCGTCGAAGTTGTCGTTGAATGCCTTGGTCATAGTGAATTCCACCCCAAGGTTAAGACGCGGCTTAAGCTTGAACTTTAACCCGATACCAAGAGGTAGAGAGGGTGCGAAATGTGTGGTTCCGGCCACCGATGCCACAGCGACACCGACACCGGCCGTTACATAAGGTGTCCACCGGCGCAGGCGCTTGTATGTCTCGCCTATACCATAGGGGAAGAAATTGAACTCACCGCGGAAACCGAGATCGTACACCTGCGATTTGAAGGAGTATACCGCATTGTCCGGCAAAACATTTTCCTGTCCCTCGGTGGTACCGCTGATGCCGAACGTGGATAACACACCGCGCAACGCCCAGCGCACATTACCGATATACCGGAACGACAATTCGCCGTCGAAACCGGGTTTATTGAAAATGTTGGAAGTATTGGCCTCACCTATATAACCGCTGATACCGAGCTGGGCACCTACATCGAATTTGTAAGGCGCCGACTGAGCCGACATCCGGACACAGCATAGCAAGAGCAAGGCAACGGCCGCAAGGCCGCGCGATGCAAGGTTGACACTGTGGCGGATGCTGTTCATTACAGACGAATCAGATAATCGGCTTGAAAGCAAGACGGTTCAGCACACCTCTCCAGACGTACGGGCTAAGGCCGTGGTCATCGGTAATACCGCCGTATATATAAATGTAAGGGCATTCCCAGGTGTCAACAGGGCGTGTGGCGCGCGACATGCCGAAACCTCCACACAGTTCGGCATTGGCAGGGATACGATACGAAGGTTCGAAAAACTCCCAATCGGATGTCGAACGACTCGAAAGAGTGCGGTTCTCCACAAATCCCTGAGCCTGGCTCAGAGAAGGCATGTAGGGAGGAAGCTGGATCAGCTGTCCGCCCTCGTTCCAGGTACGTCCGTAGTCGGAAGATACATACACGGTGCGGTTGTTGCCGGTATCGTCGGCTCCGCCGAAGGCCATGAATATGGAATATTTGGTGGCGATATACGCGGAACTTACGCTATATGCGAAATAAGGCACTAAAATCATGTCTTCCAGCTTTTTGGGAATAGGCTGTATGGATATGCGCGCCCACTCGGAGCCGTCGTAGGCCCACGACGAACCGTCCATGCGGTCCTGCGAATCACGGCCGCCGACAAATGTGGAAATCGGTGAATCTCCAAGTGCAAACGAATATGACAGCAACGTGGATGTACCTGCGACCGGCATACCGTCGGGAATTATGGCTGTCTTTCCGGAAGGATATTCCTCGCTGGTCCACAGACCATCGTTTTCAATGGCGCCAAGGACATTATATCCATAATTGCCGTAGAGATAATTCATGGTTTTCCCGGTATCGCTCCACGAACGGCCACCATCGGCCGACTTATAAAGTTTCTGCGAAGCCAGGATATACAGGGTGCCGTTGTCTGTGCCACAGAAAGAATTGATATCGGAACCTTGCGGAACATTTACCATGTATTTGTCCCAGTTGTCGGACAACGTGGGGCGGGTTGCGATACTCCACGATGTTCCGGCATTGGTGAGGCAATACATTGCGCTGCCGGCCTTGGCTGTGTGCTGGCGCGTAGGCGCCGAAAGTGCCGAAGGCAATATTGTGCGTGCGGTCTGGCTCCATACCAGAGAATCGCTCACAACCTTGTGCACAAGCACCGATATAGTATAGTCGCGCGACACAAGACCGTCCAGCGACGTAACGCTCATAATAACCGGGCCACGGGAAAAATCAATTGTATCGCCGGGATTTTCCAGATAATTATGTATGGAATCCTTACCGTTCTCCATTGATACTTTCAGCTCTAATTTGCTGGGGGTATCCATCATCGTTATCACCGGCACCAGCTTATTGATTTCGGTACCGTAGGGAAGTGAATCGGCATTGAAAATCTGCGCTTTCTCAAGGTCTATGGAGAAGAATATAGTATCGAGATTGGCAAGCACGCTGTCGTTTGCGCTCAGTTTAAAGGCACTTACTCCCGTATTCGACACCACGTCGTACACATAATCATCCGTAGAACTGGAAGAATTGCAGGATATGAATGTCGAAACCGCAGCGGCCGCGGCAAAGCTCAGTATTGTGAATTTCTTCATTAGATTATGATATTACAAGATGCAAAATTAAGCTATTTGCACCAACGGGGCAAAATATCTTACTTAAAATCCGTGAAATTGGACGCATTTATATGTTTTTAACGCCCAATGCAAGCGAATGCCAATAAAATTTAAAGCCTGTTCAAGTAATGCAGGATAGTGCTGCAACCCGTTTTAAACATATCGCACGGCATCTGCGCCAAAGCCGGGGAAACCACGCATCCGCGAGTGCCTAAAACGTGCGGCGACACCTCCACAAAAGCTTCATCCCAAAGACCGGCATCTATGAAAGCCTCAAGTAATCCGGCACCGCCCTCCACAAGCAAGGATGTTATACCTTCGGCCGAATATAACCGGTGCAACACATCGGCGATTGAGCTTCCGTCGGTAATATGCAGTGTTTCCGCACGTTCCAGCAGAGCGCAATTGCCCTTGTCAGCAAGTTTGCGGCGGTCGAATATAATCGGACGCGGATTGGAGCCGTCGAACAGGCGCGTATCCAGCCGCGGATTGTCGGCAATGGCCGTACCCGCTCCCACTGCTATAGCATCGTGCACGGCACGGCGCCAATGCACTGTCTGCGCCCCGCAGGCATCGGAAAAACGGAAAGCCGGCATTCCCGGGGCGCGCTCTGCATCCATAAAACCGTCGGAACTGCAGGCCCATTTAAGGGTAACGTACGGACGGTGCTGCGTATGGGCCGTCATAAAACGGATATTCTGGCTGCGGCACTCTTCCTCAAGGCAATGTTCCTGCACTTCGATACCTGCTTCACGCAGCATGGCAATTCCTCGGCCGGCCACTTTGGGATTTGGATCTCCTGCGCCCACCACTACCCTGCCAATTCTGCAGGATATCAGCAACGACGCGCAAGGAGGTGTCTTGCCATAATGCGAGCAGGGCTCCAGGGTAACATAAATAGTTGATTGCGGGAAAAGGGCTCTGTCGGATTCGGAGACCGAACGCACAGCATTCACTTCGGCATGCGGGCCGCCGAAACGCCTGTGCCAGCCCTCGCCGATGACGCGGCCTCCCGGAGCAACAATCACAGCCCCGACCATAGGATTCGGCGACACATGGCCACGGCCGCCTGCGGCAAGCTGGATAGCCCGCCGCATATATTTAAAATCTTTTTCTGTAAAATTCATAAATTCACACGGTTATCCACAGACTCATTGTTCGGCGCGCGGCATCAGTTCGAAGCTGTCGGCATATATTTCAGTGATATACCTTTTTATTGCCGTACGGTCTTCCCACGAGCGTGTGCGCAACTTGCCTTCAATCATTATTTTCATGCCTTTGCGTATATAAAGTTCGGCAAATTGCGCGGCACGGCCTGTCATGACAATGTTGTGCCACTCGGTGTGTGGCGGCAGCTCGATATCAGCGCCATCAGGTCCTTTGCCGCGGCGCCGTTCGGTGGTGGCAAGACGAAAACGTGCCGTGGTCAGACCATCGGCCATGCGCATCTCCGGATCGTTTCCCACATTTCCAAGAAGGATAACCTTGTTCATTTTAAGTTTCTTTTAGTTAAAATCATGCGATTCCATATTAGAGGAATTTAGGTGCCTCCAGATAAAATCCCAGACTGATACCCGCGCTGAAACGCGTACTTGTGCCGGCATAGTTGCAGTAGACGCATATATCGGCAAAAGGCAGCGAATATACCACATCGGCCTCCCCGAAAAAGTATACCTTGCGGAACCAGCGGTCGTGCATGGCATTGCCGTCGGCACCCTCCTTTATCGCCCGCAAAGGAGCAAACAAGTTAAGTGACAGACGTCCGGAAAGCGACGAGTTATATTTGTACACAGGCACCGCCGCGAGCGCCAAAAAGCTGTCGGTCCGCATTTTAGGATCGAAAATATTATTTGACGCCGGAGTAGGATTATACGAAGGCGCTGTGCTGATAGCGGCATAGTAGCTTTCCAACAGTTGGCGTGTACTCAGCACCGCCTGACCTTCCAGACCAAGTGAAAAATGCTTACCAAGGTCAAGATAATCGCGCTCGCGCCAGTCAAGCCGAAGCCACCATTTTTTGTCGGAAGTAGTATTGTCTGCAACGGCATTGTAATATTTTGCATTCCCGGCCAGAGCCATACCTCTTCCGCTACGATAATGACCGCTTGTAGGATAATTTCCATTGTCGAGCGTAGAGGATGAATAGCTTACGAAGGCCTGTCCGAGGTCGAGGGCAATATGGTCGCGTCCGGCCTTGTAGCTCTCGGGACTGCTGTTGCGATAGAAAGTATTATACTCGCGGCCTCCGCCGATACCGACATCTAACGCACCTGTACGTCCCGTAGCGACAGACCATGCCAGACGCCCGAAATAATCGTGATTCACAACAAACGATGGCTCATTATCGCGAAAGAACAACTTTTCACTCTCGTAGTAGCGCTTGCGCGACGCAACAATATGATACTTCAAAGCCGAAGGGATGCTTGAATGAAGATAAGCCGAGCCGCTGAGCATACCGGCCATGTAGCTCTGCCCTATCCACGCCGACAAATCAGCGGTCAGAGAACTGAAACTCATGGTGCTGTACCCGGCCCGCAAATACAGAAAGCTGTTGTTGGAGGAGGTTATATATGCTCCCACGCCAAGATCGAATTTGCTCTTTACCGTTGCGTGCAGATTTAGGCGGAACATGCCGGAACTATCGTTCACAGCAGTTGCTGTGGGCACAAAGCCGCTCAGTTTATCCGAAGATATAGCGCGGTAGAAAGCCAGGCGCGCGCGGTCCACACCGATTGTATCGGCGCCCTGTGCCGGATGAAACAGATATTCCAGATATTCGTTCTGGCGCGGAGTGCCGCCGGAAACTTTGACTTCGGAGAAACGCAGTGCAGGCGTCTGCGATTTAAAGACGGCACGCCGCAGTTCTCTCGAGCCCGATGGCACACGGGTGTGCACACGCGCCTTTATACTGTCCATCATCTCCATAGTACGGTCATAGCCACGCTTGTATATCTCGCGCGCGGCACCAAAGTCAAGCAGTCCGAAATCGGAAAGATTTATCCGCACTTTCACGCCGTCGCTTTCGGGGAGGTCATAACTTTGCGGCTGCGTAACAAGCATATCCAGCTGGTCCATATATGAATTCTGCGGCCCTTTCGAAGACGCCGACACATCAAAGCCAAGCATCACCGACGGTGCGAATTCGCTGCGCATGACATCAACCGGAAAGTTGTCGAAGATACCGCCGTCGTAGTACACCTCGCCTCCTATCTTCACCGCCTGGAACACAAGCGGAAAACTCATGCTCGCACGTATGGCGTCGGCAACGCTGCCGCCGGCGAATACATGCTTGCGCCTTTGGGTCATATTCGAGGCAACACACCGGAAAGGAACGAAAAGACGATCGAAATCGCCGCGGCACTGAGCCGTGTACGCTCCAAAAATTTCCATAAAGCCGAACACCATAGGTGTGGGCGATATCAGCGACTGCGGATTATATCGTTCGCGCGAAGTGGAGTCGCGGCTGCCCAACGAAAAGCTGAACATCTGCGGCGACGGTTTCTCCTGCGAGAAATAATAGGTGAATTCAGGGTCGATGCGGCCCGTGGAAAGATAGCTGAAATAGTTGGACGTAATCAGGTCGAGCATCTCTGCCGGTGTATAACCGCAGGCATACAATCCACCCACTATGGCGCCCATCGAGGTACCCGTTATATAGTCTATCGGTATATTGTTCTCCTCCAATGCCTGCAGCGCACCGATATGCGCAATACCCTTCGCACCGCCTCCGCTAAGCACAAGCCCCACCGACTGGTGGCTGCCGTAACCATCGGCGGCGACAGCAGGAATAAACGATATTAACGACAGTAGAATGAATACGAAGTACCTTGAATATATCATAACAAATGCTTGTGAATGAACTAATAGCCCGGCGACATAATATAAACATCTGCTCCGGGGCATTGTTCACCGCTTCACTCGGGGCACGGGGTCGTCCTGTCGGTAATGAGGCTGTCCTTGAAACCAAGGAAATACAGCACACCGTCCAGACCAATCGTGGAAATCGACTGGCGGGCGGTTCTTTTCACCTTTGGCTTTGCGTGGAAAGCAATGCCGAGGCCGGCAGTAGAGAGCATGGGAAGGTCGTTGGCACCGTCTCCCACGGCGATGGTCTGCGCAATATTGATATTCTCTACCTGCGCTATTATCTTGAGTAGTTCAGCCTTGCGCTTGCCGTCCACTATATCCCCGAGATGACGGCCCGTGAGTTTGCCGTCCACAATTTCAAGCTCGTTGGCATATACGTAATCGAAACCGAACTTCTGTTTCAGATAGTTTCCGAAATATGTGAAGCCACCCGACAGAATAGCCGTCTTATAACCAGTGCGTTTCAGAACCTGCATCATTCTTTCTACGCCTTCGGTTATAGGCAGATTCTCGGCTATATCACGCATAACACTCTCGTCGAGACCTTTCAGCAAAGCCACACGGCGCTTGAAGCTCTCCGAAAAGTCTATCTCGCCGCGCATTGCGCTCTCGGTGATTGCGCGCACCTGAGGTCCCACGCCGGCGCGGTCGGCAAGTTCGTCGATAACCTCGGTCTCGATAAGGGTAGAATCCATATCGAAACATATCAGACGGCGGCAGCGGCGGAACACATTATCCTCCTGCAGCGAGATATCGAACCCGTCGGCCTGCGATATTTCCATAAACCGGCTGCGCATGGCATCTACATCAACAGGATTGCCACGGACCGAGAACTCAACGCAGCTTTTCGAACGAGGCTCAATCTTGTCGGACAGCGGCTGACGCCCCGTTAGACGTCGTATGCTGTCGATGTTCAGCTGCTGGCGCGCTATTTCCGCCGAAACCAGTGCAATGTTCTTGGCCGTGAGGGTACGTCCCAGAATAGTGATAATCCAGCGGCTCTTGCCTTCGCGGGCAACCCATGCCTCGTAATCCTCCACCGAAATAGGAGTAAAGCGTATCTTCACACCTAAATCGTAACATTTGAACAGCAGATCTTTCATAACATCACCGCTTTTGTCGGAAGTGGTACGGAACAGTACGCCCAACGATAGTTTGTGATGAATGTCGCTTTGGCCGATATCGAGAATCTGTGCATCGTGGCGGGCAAGAATTTCGGTAAGTGCCGACGTAACGCCGGGTCGGTCGTCGCCGGATATATTTATAAGAATAAGTTCAATCTCGTTCATGACTGGTTTTTGTTAGTTTGACAACGCAAAGATAATAATTTTTTTCTATCGCGCCACCGGCCTGCGTTATTTAGCCGTACCTGCGAGGAAGGGACGCTAATAATTTTACATTACACAAAAGTTTCTTGACAGTTTGTAAATTTCACTGTCTTATTTTACGGTTTTTCGGCAAAAAAATAAAAAAATTTGATGCTGGATGTAACGTTTGCGGGGTGATATGCGTCATATATGCAAAGAAACATTCCACAATCCATCTCATCATGAAACATTATTTTCACGAACTGCTTTATAGCCTGTGTATTGCCTGCATTTTCGGGGCTCCGGCAATTTCATTCACTTCATGCGCGAAATCGGTAACCGAAGTGTCGCGCGATTTCAATGATGCCTCTCACGACGGACTTCCTTGTGTTACTAAGGAATATAAGAATCTTCAATCATTTGATGGAATCGACTTATGGGCCGGTATCGATGTAACCTATCGTGTAGGACCTGTCAGAGAGGCTGTTGTAACCATTTCAGAGAATGTAGTCGACCGGCTTACGGTCAATGTTGTAGACGGGCAGCTACGCATGGGCCTTCAAAATGGCACGAACGTACGCCGTTTCAGAATTAAGGCTATTGTAACAGGCCCGGCGCTCACATCTGTAAAAGTGTCGAGCGGTGCGGATTTCAATTTGGACGAGACTGAAAGCATGCGCATTGCCAAGAGTACTTTATCGCTTTCGGCTTCGAGCGGTGCTGATATATCCCTTAAAGGAAAAATCGAATACAAGAAAGTAAACGGTACAGCTTCGAGTGGAGCAGATATAAAGCTTGCAAATGTTGTCGCCGATGAAATAACCGTAGCTTCATCGAGCGGTGCAGATATCGACGTTTACGGCATACAGGCTCGCGTGCTTTCCGCAACATCGTCGAGCGGTGCAGATATTAGTTTGTCCGGAGAAGTCGACCGGGTGTCGCTTTCAGCCTCAAGCGGTGCGGATATTTCGGCACGCAAACTGATAGCGGAGGCAGGAAACGCAAACGCATCAAGCAGCGGCGACATATCGTGTTCAATAAAGAATCCGACATCTTTACACCATTCCTCAGGAGGCAGTATAAAAAATAACTAAAGAGACGTTTACTATACAAAGCAATGCCGGCGGAGGTTCTCGTGAGCCCCCGCCGGTGTATATATGGCTTCAATCACAATTATCTTTTCGAAAAATGGGAGGTAAGCGCGGCGGCAATCCATAAGATTATACCGGCTCCGAAAATTGCACCGAGTACCGAGACAATCACAAGCATCATCGGCGTGTCGCCAATAACCTGGATGGACAGGAAACCGCCCAGTATACCGCCCGCTATACCTAACACTATATTGAAGGCAAGCATCTGGCGGAACTGAGTTATACGTTGCGTCAAAAGCGCTCCCGCAACGCCTATAAGACCCCACACAATCCACATCAGCAGACCGGTTTTTTCGGGCGTTACAATCAGAAAATCGTCCATATGTCTAATTATTTAACAATGTAGGGCGCAATAAAGGCTGCGACGTCGGTATCGCCGGTAAGGTCGGCAAACGTAAGCCAGATAATCAACAGTATGATAAGGAATATGGCACCTATTGCAACCCATACAGATGCTCGGTTGCGGCGTTTCGTGGATGAATGAGACATAATTTTCTTCAATTAACAGTTGAACATGCTTTGATGCTTTTCATTTCAAACATACCGTCGTACGACATTGTTCACCGCAATAGGATATAATTATTACACGCATACGATAAAAAACAATCGTTACAGATTCAAATGTTTTTTGAAGTACAGGATAATTAATGCCTTTTTTTGCTTAATTTTGCACAAAATAACCAAAAACGGTACACTATGGAATTGTTTGAACAATTGATAGAAAAGGCCCGCAAACATCCGCAGAGGATTGTGCTGCCCGAAGGCCTTGAAACACGCACACTTACAGCCGCCGACCGTATTATAGGCGACGGCCTGGCAGAAATTACGCTGATAGGCAACCCCGACGAGATAATGGCTATGGCCCGCGAACTTAAGCTCAACAATATTGAGAAAGCAAACATCGTAGACTCCGCCAGCGAAGAGGTAATCGACAAGTATGCTCCCTTGCTGTTCGAACTGCGCAAGAAGAAAGGCATGACGATGGAAGAAGCTCGCATGACAGCAGCCAACCCGCTTTACCTGGGCTGCCTTATGGTGAAATCCGGCGACGCCGACGGTCAGGTTGCCGGCGCGCTCAACACTACAGGCAACGTCCTGCGCCCCGCCTTCCAGATTATTAAGACTCTGCCTGGCATCAGCGTTGTTTCCGGCGCATTCCTTATGCTTCTGCCCAAAGGTTCCAAATTCGGCACCAACGATATCCTGATTTTCGCAGACTGCGCCGTTGTTCCCGATCCCACCGCTCCCGAGCTGGCACAGATAGCAATCAGCGCCGCGCGCACCGCACGCGACATCGCCGGCATAGAACCACGCGTAGCAATGCTGTCCTTCTCCACAAAAGGCTCGGCGTCGAGTCCCGATGTGGACAAGGTAATTAAAGCCTGCGAGATTGCCCATGAAATGGAACCCGACCTCGTTCTCGACGGTGAACTGCAGGCCGATGCAGCCATCGTTCCAACCGTAGCCAACCAGAAAGCGCCCAACAGCTCGCTGAGCGGTCGCGCCAACGTGCTGGTGTTCCCCAATCTTTCCGTAGGAAACATCGCATATAAACTTGTTCAGCGCCTCGGCAACGTACAGGCAGCAGGACCTATTCTCCAGGGCCTCGCAGCGCCCGTCAACGACCTATCGCGCGGATGCTTCCCCGAAGACATTTACAAAACAATAATCATTACCTGCAACCAGGCAATTGGCATTAAAAACCTCTGAAAACATGAAAATACTCGTTCTCAATTCGGGCAGCAGCTCGGTAAAATATAAACTTATCGACCTCGAAGGCAAAGAAAGTAATACACTTGCCGAAGGCGGTGTTGAAAAAATCGGCCTTCCCGGCGGTTTCCTCAAATTCAAGAAAGCCGATGGCTCCAAAGCTACCGACGAACTTGGACTTATCGATCATCAGCAAGCCGTAAAAGCTATTCTTAACAAACTCACCGACCCCGTTGACGGCTGCATTTCGAGCTACAACGAAATCGACGCTGTCGGCCACCGCGTTGTGCATGGCGGCGAAAAATTCAGCGAGAGTGTTCTAATCGACGACGCTGTAAAAGCTAAAATCCGCGAGTGCTACGATATCGCTCCCCTCCACAATCCCGCCAATATGACCGGTATCGACGCCATTACGGCCCTTATGCCCGATGTTCCTCAGGTTGCAGTATTCGATACCGCGTTCCACCAGACAATGCCCGCAAAGGCATATATGTATGCCCTGCCCTACAAATTATATAAGGAAGACGGCGTACGCCGCTACGGATTCCACGGCACGAGCCACCGCTACGTAAGCGCCCGCGTGTGCGAATTCCTCGGTGTGGACATTACCAAACAGCGCATAATCACCTGCCATATCGGTAACGGCGCCTCAATGGCCGCTATCGTCGGTGGCAAATGCGTGGACACTTCTATGGGCCTCACCCCGGTGGAAGGTCTGATGATGGGAACACGCGTGGGCGACGTAGATCCCGGAGCACTGACATTCCTCATGAACAAGCATAACCTCACCGCCGACCAGTTGCAGAACATAATCAACAAGGAAAGCGGTGTGCTTGGTGTGAGTGGCGTAAGCAACGATATGCGCGAAATCGAGGCAGCCATCGCAGAAGGCAACGAACGCGCACGCCTCGCCCTCGACATGTACATGCTGCGCATCACCAAATATATTGGCGCCTACGCTGCCGAAATGGACGGTGTAGACATCATCGTTTTCACCGGCGGTGTCGGCGAAAACCAGGCAGGCCTGCGTGCCGATGTATGCAGCACACTCGGCTTCATGGGCGTGGAAATCGACAAGGATATGAACGCACGCACCCGCGGCACCGAAACTGTCATCTCCTCCGCAGCATCGCGCGTAAAGGTATGTGTAATACCCACCGACGAGGAACTCACCATCGCCCGCGATACCGCCGCTCTGGCAAAATAAGCATCTTTTACCTACAGATACGAATGGCCGCTTTCCGCGGCCATTTTTTATATATACTTATACACCCTACGGAAAAAAGCTGTAACTTTGCGGCGATTTTCTAATAAGGTACAATTTTATGTTGATTCAGTGTGGCGTATTGTTCGCCTTCCTCGCCCTCGGCGAGTTCATCGTATGGCTCACTGGCGTGCCGCTGCCATCGAGCGTAATCGGTATGGTCGCTCTTGCGGCGGCTCTCAAAGCCGGAATTGTAAAACTTCGCTATGTCGAGCGTGTGGCTGATTTTCTTGTCCACAACCTCGGCTTTTTCTTTGTTCCCGCCGGCATTGGAATAATGAACTGTCTGGGCATACTCAGCCGCGAATGGCTTCCTATCGTCGCCGCCTCGGTGCTCAGTACGGCGGTGATAATCATTGTTACGGGACGCGTACACCAGTGGGCGCGCCATAACAGGCTTATGAACCTTAAACGCAGGAGGGCATGCTGATGGACTTCTTAACCGATAAAATTTTTCTGATAGCCCTTACATTCGCGAGCTATCTTGGAGCACAATATCTTCAGCGTCGCACCGGCATGCGTCTGCTGAATCCGATTTTAGTTTCCATCATAGTGATGATATGTCTTTTGCTGTGCATGGACATACGTTTCGAAACATATCAGCAGGCAGGCATATACATAGACATGTGGCTGAAACCGGCAGTGGTCGCTTTGGGCGTTCCGCTGTATAAACAGCTTGAAACAATAAAGAAACAGATGCTGCCCCTGCTCACCGCCGAAATGTGCGGATGCGTCGCCGGCGTGGTTTCCGTAGTGTTTTTCGCCGAACTTTTCGGAGCATCGCGCGAGGTGGTTATGTCGCTGGCGCCTAAGGCAGTAACAACGCCTATAGCTATGGAAATCTCGCAAAGTATCGGCGGAATACCTCCGCTCACTGCCGCTGTGGTTGTCTCCACAGGCATTTTCGGAGGCATGACGGGCTTCAAGATTGTGAAACTCGGGCATGTAAAAAGTCCTATGGCTACAGGCCTGTCCATCGGCACAGCCGCACACGCCGTAGGCACCTCCGCCGCAATGGAACGCAGCGACCGTTACGGAGCGTTCTCGTCGCTCGGTCTGACCCTTAACGGAATACTCACTACTCTGTTAGCACCGCTCATTCTCAAGCTCATGGGCTACCCCATATAATCCGTACGGGCACGAAAAAAGGGTAAGCTTACTACATCGCACCGCTACAACCTGATACCCTTGCTTCGGTCAAGATCTGGGGGAGTTTTCAGGGAGCTGGTCGTGTAGGACTTACCCGACTGCAAAGGTACGTATTTTTTCTAAAACAGGACGCTTTTTAGTAATTTTTTAACAAATCTTTACAAGTTAAGCGTCCCAATATACCTTCTGCCTATATAAATTATTCAGGTTTCTCCACCGATTTGAGAACAATGCTAATCATAGGGTCTCCGCCTTTCTTCTCGCTAATTTCGGTGCGGACGGCGCCGATACCTTCGGCGTACCACTGGGTATAATAGCTTTTGCTTACTTCACCACCGGCCGACTGGCGCTGCAGAAAAGTAACCTTAAGGCAATCGAATGTTCCGGCGGGTACGGTAACGCTTTCATTACCGACTACAACGTTCTCCCACAAGTTGGTGGTGATAACCGTGGGACCAAGGTGAAGGCGTACACTCTGGTTTTTGGCTTTGGTACCGGCAGGCGTGGCAGGGTTGAGCGACAGTTTAAGTTCGCCTTTAACCTTGATGGATTTTTCAATTTCGTCGATCTGCGAATCAGACAGGACTGTGCCTTCGGCTGCAGCTTGCTGCTTCACCATCTCCACAAACTCGGCTTTAGTCTGTTCCTCTCCGGAGAGCAATACCACAGTGGTATTGTCGGCAGGATTAAAAGTGTAATAGGAATACGTTGTGGTTTTACCTACAAGTGTTCCCGGAGTAGGAGCTACATCCTCGAAAGTGTATGTAACAACGCCATCGTCGGCTTTTACTGCATCTTTGAGTGTGCTCACCTCTTCGAACGTCTTGTCTCCATCATCGGTCTTGGCTGTACATTCATACGTAAGAACTGTACCGGGTGTTGTGGCGATAAACTGTGCGCTTGCCGTCATAACTCCGCCGGCAAGTAACGCGAGAGTAAAGATTTTTTTCATATTATTGATTTTAAATGGTTCCTGAATATTACGACTACCGCGACAGCGAAAGGTTTAGCGACAGGCCGTAGGAAGAATTGGTTGTAGGATATGAACTTGTGGTAACAAGCGGGGTATTCACCTGATGGTCGAAGAACGCAGAAAGGGTGAGACGCTTGCTCAGAACATAACTTGCGGTAAAATTCATCGTTAGGGTATTGGTACCGCTCGTAGGCTGCGTATAATTGCCCTCGATACGACGTATCAGTGCCTGATTGTTCTGGAAGGAGAAGTCGGCGTTTACAGTAAGGTCGTTGCTCACACCCGTCTGCGACTTCTTCATTTTCAGGACTGTATTGAAATTCACAATTTTGTAGCCAGCGCCGACAGTAATGCCTCTGGATGTCGCCTCCACGAGCTGACCTGCGGCGGAATTGAGGGTGAGGGTGCGCTGGTCGCGGTACTCGATGTTGAACTGCAATTCGTTTTTCAACGTAAAATTTACGCCGATAAGCGGTGCAAAACGCTCGGTTATGGCCACCGACGAGATATTGTACGGCGACGACGGTATAGGATTGCCAGAGAGCTCGTCGAGGGAGAAACCGAGATCGCCGGAAGCACTCGCCCAGTTGAGGTAGGACGAGAACGAGCCAACCGAATAGGTGCACTGATATGCGTGAGACAGTGTGAAGGACTTGAAGATGGAACGAAGATTTCCGAGGTTTACAAGACCATCGTATGTGATACGCCAGTTGGGCAACACCGAAGCGAAGCTTGGGAAAGGATTCAGGTTCTGTTTTGCAGCCTTACGCTTGGTATACGCGGCCACAAAGGCAGGAATAAGCACGTCCGACGATGTTTCGCTGACGGTGCCGACCTCCGGATTAAAGCGGTTTCCGGCATTGGGATTGTCGCGCATAAAGCCGGTAGCGGGATAGTTCAGATTGCTGTACTGCGCCTCTACCCTGTCGCGTATTTCGGGAATATTATCCAGGAATTGCTGGAAGGCAGACGAGAAGTATCCGTCATCGGCCTTTGACGAACGCAACGCTGTAAGGATTGCGCAGTGCGTCTTTGTGTACGAACCTGAGTATGTCGTAGGCATGTCGGCATACATGAACTGCACCTGTGAGTTGCGGTTGTCGGTGCGGTTGAAGGTGAGTTGCACCTTGAAGCCCTTGAACAATTCGAAATTAGTTTCTATGTTCAGCTCGTTGGTATGCGACCACAATGCCGGAGAAGTCTGGCCGTCGTTTGTTTCTAACCATCCGCGGTCCAGTGCTTTCCGGATGTAGCTTTCGTCGGTGAAGCCGAAGGCAAAGTCCAGACCCGGCGCCATCGGACCATAATCGTTGCTCTGGCCGAAGATATCACCGATGTTGGGATTGAACAGCGGCAACGACAGCGAGCGGGTGTTGCGGTAGCGCACGGAAACATTGCGCGGCGAGGTTACGAAACGCAGCGCGTACTCGCCGATATTGCGCATAAGGCTCTTTTCATCCTTCAACACCTCCGTTACGGTGAACTTAAGATTCTGCTCGCCACGTGTAAGTACCTCCACAGTCTTGTTGTCCACAATGCGTGTCTTCACCGCGAAAGGCTTGCCGTCTGTGGTAGTGGCCGAAACCTTGACATTCTTCACGTTGAGATTATGCTTGATAGTTATGGTGGTATCAGGCGCAAGAGCATAGGTGCGCTCGAATTTCTTTGCTTTCCTGGGAGCGGCAGTGGAACGGCGCGTATTCGCAAAACGTCGGGTAACTTCTTTGAGAATAGGAATTTTATTGTAGAATGTCTCGAAGTTGATACGGCCGTCGGCTGTCCATGCCGCCTGATTGGCGATGGTATTGCCAAGTTTTTCGCCGTCGATTGTGGCGCCGCGGTCCCAACGGTATGTCGCGTTGTAGCTCACGTTGCCAGTTAGGAAATCGAGGAAAGCAATCTTGCTGAACGGAGCCTTGTATTGGCCTGTAAATGTCTGATTATAGGCCCACGGGGTACCTAACGACTTGATGCTGGACCATACGGTGTCCTTCCAGTCGCGGTATTTGTCAGGGAAAAGCTTGCGGTTTACGGCACCCACGGTTTCCTCGATACGAGCCGAAGTATTGGAACTGAACGACAGCGAAAGGCTCTTGGTAAGGTTCCATGTAACCTGCAGCTGTCGGTCCCACAGCCAGTTTTTACTTACCGATACGGGCAGCTGGAACATTACATCTGTTTCGGAACGGGTCTGCTGCTCGTAATAGGTACGGTTCATGCTTGTGAGGAACGAGATGTTGTTAGGCAACCACTGCAGCTCCCACTCGCGCAGGAACTTGACATTCTTGCTCTTTCCTTTGAGCTTACCAAAGGGCTTGAAACCTTTTATGAATGGCGAATAGCTGTAGCCGAACGAACCTCGGTAGTCGTTGGTATACTCGTACTCGGTGGTTGGATCGGTCTTGGACTGCTTGGTAAAGGAGAAGTTTACGGTGAAGTTGGCAGGATCCCACGGCATAGGATTCTTGCTCTGTACATCGAACTTGAAGCCGGAAAGGGAGAAATTCTGTATCGTATTGCGCTCTATCGCATATGCACTCACGGAATCGCGCTGCGCATCGGTCTCGCAATCGTCCAAAGCGTCTTTCAGCAGGACATCCTGGTCAAGCGGGTTGTATTTTGGCGATGTTTTCTCCTTGGTATACGAATAATAAATGGGAGCGCGGAGTTTGGCTTTTTCGGGCAGGAAGCGGCCAAGGTCGGCCTGGACGGCGACATTGTATTGTTCGTAGTCGTCGAGGCGGCGTTCATTAAGGCTCTGGTCCACACTACCGAAACCGGCAGTCTCGATATGTGCGCCAAGATTCAGCGTAGCGATATCGCTCATGTTAAGGGTGGCGTTGGCTTTCGCAGCCCAACCGCCGGCCTCGTTGAAGTCGGTAACCTTGAGTTCGTTCACCCATATAGTACCCGCCTTGGTGGTGGCGGAATTATTGCGCACGCCAATAAGGATTACACGAACATCGCTGAGCGAAGGATTGCCGAGCACAGCCATGCGGTTGCGGTCGTTGTCGGGATCGCGCCCTGTGTAGAGGGTGCCGAACCCCACGCCTTCCACCTGGCTACGCTTCTCGCGGTTTCGTTCCTTCTTCAGTTCGACAAGGTTCTGCAGATTGAAGTCCATAAAATTCTGTCGCGGCCAAACAATCCACTTGTCGGCATCGCTGTAGCGGTCGTATGTATTGAAAGGCGTCAACTCCAGAGGAATCTCATACTCATAGAAGTTGTTCTTCACATCAGAGCCGAGGCGGATGAAGATGCTCAGATCGTTGGAACGCAAATCGGTAGTATTGTCTATCAACGCCTCGGCGTGTACCCACATCTGCAGACGCTTGTAGTTGCGGAGATCCTGCTGGGTGTTACGGTAAACGGCACGCGCGTCGCCGGCGTCAAGATCGGACACCTTCAGCGACATCGACTGTTCGTTCAGCTGCACAATCTGGCTCTGGCCGGGGTCGGAGATACGTGTTACACCGGGAGGCAGCACATAGTTTACAGGCTCGCGCTGCGCGTTTTCTTCGATGTTCACCACCGACATATCCAGCTTGCCTTGTGCGGGAGCATCCCCGCGTGTGTTCAGATTAAAATCGTACGAACGCCATTCGCCGCGCACAAGTTCGAGCGTGGCAAAACGCAGGTGTACCGGTTTCTTGAAGCCGGTAAGGAACATACGGGCGAAACGGATGGTGGAGAAGTCGTTTATGGAGCCTACCACTTTCTCGAAATCGCTCAAAGGAATCTTGAACTGATACCACTCCATTGTAGGGAATGTGCCGTCGCGGGCGGCAACTACGGATACCTGTTTGTCGGTAATGAAATTCTGGCCCACCACAAGGTCTTCGGGACGAATGGAAACACGGTACTGGAAATAGCGTTCGTACTCGTTGAGCGTGTTGTCCTGATTGATATCCTCCACATCGGGAACGGCTCGGGCCGACTGATAGAGGGGATCGGAAGCATCCTCTGGCGAGAGTGCGTTGCCTTCCACGCCGTTGTAACGCTTGTAACGTTCAAGGATACCGAGGCGCTGCTCGTCGTAGTCGTAGCCGCGATAGAAGTGGTAGTTGTCGCCGGCAGGATCGTTCAGCGGAGAGAAAGCGTCGCGCTCCAGTGAATCAAGAGTCTCGGCCGACACTCTGCGGCGCACATTGTCGGCGTATGTCTGATATGTGGGAAACAGGAATTCCTGATCTGTATGCAGCCCGTCGAGACCGACGTCCTGCGCCAGACGCGCGCCCTTGTTATTATCGAAGGAATATGTGAGCGAGTTCTGCGACGATACGCGGCCCCAGACTGTTTCTTTCATATATTCGTCGTTGCCGTCGTAAGGCACGCCGTTTTCGTAGCTCTTAAGACCATCCTTAAGAATATCCTCGGAAATCTCGCCGAAGTTGATGTACAGGTCTCCGCCCTCCAAATTGTCGTTTTCAGGATCAAGGAAAGGATTTAGCAGCCAGAACTGCACATATTCTATGTTGCTTTGCTCGAAGTTGGTATTCTCCATCTTGCGCATTATGCCGCCCCAGCGCTTCTCGGGATTGGTGAGGCGTCCCCGGTAGTCCATACCGGCATCGTCGAGGTTGTAAGGGCCACGCTCGTCGGGATAGTACGACAGGTTGAGGGTCTGCACGGTATTCGATTCGCCGTAAGAAGTCTCGCGCCCCGGGAAAATCTCGCGCACAGTAACCTCGCGGACATAGGGATTGGAAAGCTGCTTAAGGTCGCTCTTGATATACCCCGGACACATGTTGGAGTTACGCTGGGTGAACAGGCGGTCGATATAGTACCAGTTAAGCAACGCACGATTCTTACCGTAATCGATGTTGTTGGAAAGAGCGGCTTCCGGGAAAAGAGCATCGGGCGACGGGTCGTAAGGCGTGGAAGCCAGGAACCACGAATACGGAGAACGCAAGTCTATGCCGGTCTGGGTACTCTCGAAATCGTCGATGTACGAAGAACCCTTGTTGGAACCCGATTTCTGCCCGTGAGGCATGATACGGGCATACTCCGCCACAAGATTCAGTTTGGAGGGCTGGGTGGCATTTACCGTAGGTATCTTGTTAAGCAGATTGGTAAGCCACATAAATTCGCCGTTGTACGACAGATTTAGACCCATCATTGAGTTGTTCACTACTTCGTCGCCGATGTTTACCTTTTCTATCAGCGCCTTCTCAGAAAAGTGCATAAGGGTGGCACCGAGATTCAGGTTCTTGTTCAGCTGATACTGCAGGTCAAGACCAAGCAGGGTTTTGCGCTGCGTAGAGAACATGGACTGATTCTCGAGTGTAACACTGATATTCTGGCCCGAGTCGATAATACTTTGATTCGTAATGGTTACAATACCCATCGCGTAATCCACGGTGTAATCGGAATTCTCGGTAAGACGCATGCCGCCGGCCATAACCACCACGGAACCACGCGGCACGTTCATGGCATTGAGGCGTATCTGCGAACCGGAGGAGGCCATATACTCGCCTTCGAGCACAAACTTGTTCTTGTCGGCAAACTGACGCGCCACAACTATTGTAGAGTCGTAGAGTTCCTGATATACATACTGTTCTGCCAGTGCGGGGTTATTGATTTTCGATGCCAGATGCGAGCCAAAAGGCTCCGCCACGGGAAAAATCACCTTTCCGGTGGCCGCAAGTATGGTATAGCCTTCGATATAGTCGAAGAAACCGTCGGGATTACTTTCCTCGTTGGAGTCAATCCGGTCCAGATTCATCACCTGCAGAAGGCTCTGGTTGTTAAGGCCGGGTACGGGCAGATAATTTATTTTGGTACCGGTAGTATCGGAAAGATACTTGATGTTGAGACGGAATTTGTTCTTCTGCAGCTGATAGCCACCGAGGTTATACACGTTCTTCATCATCAGGTCCCACATTGGCAGCTTCGGCGATGTGGTTGTGCTCTTCAGCATTTTCAGATAAAGGCACTGGTCGGTGGAAGTGATGTCGCCGGAGAACTCGCCCACCTGATATACCTGACCGTTATAAGTGTATTCATAAGCCACGGCAAGGACCTCGTCGGCGTTTAGCTGGCTCTTAATCGAGATATATCCGAGAGTGCTGTTGAGAACATATTCGCTGGAACTGAGGAGGCGGGCGCTCTCCACCTTCTCGTAGTCTTTACCGCCGTCGATGCCATAACGACCGAGAGGTTCAAGCACCTGAGTTACACGGTTGATGTTTCGTGCCTCGGGAAAGTCGGTCTTGATAATGGAAAGCAGGTCGTTGGACGTGTTGGAAGGATTGTCGCGCGCCGGATCGGGTGTCCAGTAGTGATTCGCCAGATGCGAGTTTTCACCAAGATCCATAAAGCCTACAAAGTTGCGCGCCTGCTCGTATTTGCCGCTCTTGTTGGTAACCCAAACCTCGATACGGGTGATTTTTACGCCAGATGAAACGTACGGCAGCTTGGACGCAAAGCGATCGTAGTTGTCGCGGAAGAAATGGGCGAGAAAATAATGCCTGTTCGACTCATATTCGTCGGCGTTGACAGAGAATTTGGTGGTCTGGGCACCTCCCTTGCTGTTCACCGACTTGGATTCGGAATTCTGCTGGGCCACAAGCGCCGTAGCCGTCAGTTTGCCGAACTGCAGCTTCGTTTTCATACCGAACAGCGCCGTGCTTCCGCGGATGAGCGAGGAACCGGTTGTCATGGAAACGTTACCGAGTTCGATATTCTTTACAATATCATCTTCCTTGCCCTCGTAGGCCAGTTTAAGGTTCTTGCTGTCGAAATCGAAAGTAGCGTCGGTATTGTATGTCATGTTGAACTTCATACGGTCGCCGACGCCGGCGGCTATAGTAGCCTGGATTTTCTGCTCAAAGTCAAAATATGTCTTTCTACGAGCCGAAAGCGACAGCGACGGATTGTCCGTCTTGTTGCTCTTTATACCCATCTTCACCTGCACGGAACCCTGCGTCTTGAGCGACACGCCACCGGGGCCGAAAATCTTCTCCAGAGGACCGAGGGCGAAGTTCATATCGAAGATATTGAAAGGCTCTTTCTGCTTGTCGGTTATAAGCGACATGTTGCGTTCCTTGTAGTACTGCTGCATGGAGCGCCTCAGCTGCCAGTTGTTATACTGCTCGGCTGTAAGCATAAAAGGCGTCGCGATATCAATATCACCCACACGGGTGCGCACTATATAGCAACCCGTAGCGGGGTCATATTCGGCTGTCGTCTTGATGTTCGAAGGTGATGCGAGGTCGTATGCCATTTCGTCGCGCATAAGATCCTCGTAGCTTCGCGGCACGGTAGGGGCCACCGGGAGTGGAAGAAACGAGCTGTCAGGAGGGGCCGGCGGGAATGCTGCCGGTGCGGGCGCTGTAAAACTTTCGCCACGGGACTGTCCTCGGGCGGCCGATACACCGCACAGTACCATAGCAAGAGCGACGAATATAGATATTATATATGTATGTAGCTTAGCGCTTATATCCATTGCAATGCGCGAGACCGTTTTTACCGGACGCCGGCACGACTAGCCGAAAAAAACGTCTGCTAAAGTTTAACGCCGTCATACGCGTTTTATTGCATGCCGTTACAAACGTGAAAGCAGCTTTTTCGCGCTTTCAAACCTTTTCATCTTCCATATAGTTATTTAAATAACATTCTGTCCGGCCTCCATTGAGAAAACGAGCCGGAGCATGATGCCACACCTGCATAATTTCAAAATTACATAACCACAAATTTTCCAACATATGGCAAACACGCACAACACAGTATCCGGAAAAACGATCTCGGGCCGTATAAAGCCCGTATCGACAGCAAACGGAACCATTACAATGATGGCGATGGCTATTCTGATCATCACTTCCATCGTAAGTCTTCGAGGACTGCCGTCCGAAGCGAAGTTCGGCATACAGTCAATATTTTATTACATATTCGCCGCCATTGTCTTTCTGGTACCCTTCTCGCTTGTATGTGCCGAACTGGCCTCCACATACACCAAAAGCGGCGGACTATACCGATGGGTATCCGAGGCTTTCGGGCCAAAACTTGGGTGGACAGCAATGTTTCTGGAATCTACTACAATCGTGATATGGTTCCCCACAGTGCTGATGTTCGGGGCCGTATCCCTGGCTTTCATTTTCTGGCCGGAGAGCTTCGATGAAAAACTCGCCTCCAACAAAATCTATACCCTAATCGTGGCGCTTGTAATCTATTGGGCAGCAACCTTCAATACTTTCCGAGGTACCCGGATGGCAAATAAGCTCAGTACAGCAGGCGGCCTGTTCGGCACAATCATTCCTGCCGGCATACTCGTTATACTCGGCATAGTTTACGTATGTATGGGTAAAACCATCGATCTGGACCATGTTCCCTTCATACCCGATTTCTCACACCTCAGCACCATTGTGCTTGCAGCATCGATATTTCTATTCTACGGCGGAATGGAAATACAGGCCGTTCACATCAACGACATGAAAAACCCGGCTCGCGATTTTCCACGGGCGATACTCGTTGCGGGCGTAGCCATTGTAGCCATATATGCTATCGGCACGCTCATCATAGGCTTTGTTATCCCTTCTGAGAATATCGACTTGCTGCAGTCGCTTCTGATCGCCTATAACCACCTGTTTGACAGCCTCAACTGCCATTGGTTAGGCAACGTTATGGCTGTGTTTATCATGTTTGGTGTAATCGGCCAGGTAAGCTCGCTCGTAAATGGACCTTCGGTGGGCCTGATGGCAGTAGCACAGTCGGGCTATCTTCCCCGTAGTCTCCAGCAGACCAACAAAAACGGCATCAACCAGCGTATCTTATACATCGAGGGCGGTATAGTAACGATGCTCACCCTTGTGCTGTTGATTCTGCCTACAGTAGAATCAGCCTACCAGATAATGTCGCAGATGGCTACTATCATCTACCTTATCATGGTGCTGATGATCTATGCCTCGTTCATCCGCCTGCGCCGCACGGCGCCCAACAAAAAACGCGGTTTCCGCGTACCAGGCGGCAAATTCGGCGAGGTCGTTGTCTGCACGGTCGGCATTATCGGTGCCCTCGCGGCGCTGCTCCTGAGTTACCTTCCCCCGTCGCAGATTACAACCGGCAGCCCGATTGTCTATATCGGCATCCTTATCGCGGGTGTGCTTGTGTTCCTTGTACTGCCGCTGTGGGTATATTCCAGACGCAAACCCGACTGGCGTAACCCCAACGCACACTTCTATCCTTTCGACTGGCAGATAGAAGGCCGCAAACCTTCGGAAGTATCCAAATGGGCACCCGGCTACGAGCCAACCGAGGAACAGGTAGACAGGGCTGAAACCGAGGCGATACAGAAACACGCCACCCTCCCCCACCAATAACATACAGACATAAAAATCGCCGGAGCGGGATATTCCGGCGATTTTTATATTATGACCTATGATTGTTTATTTTACAAACACTTTCTGAATGTTGCCGTTAGACGATACACGGATAAGTACCGTTCCGGCTGCGGGATTAGCAACTTTGCGGCCTTCGAGAGTATAATAGTCAACATCGGCCTCATCCGCAACCACAACACCGTCAACACCGGTGAATTCATTTTGGGCCTTTGCTGCTGTCTGATAAATACGATAAGGATCTGAGACCATATCTTTTATCCTGGAGATAAAATTATAGGCCGCATCAGGATCTGTTATTACCTCACGAAGAAGTTTGCTTACATACGAAATAAATTCAGCCATGCAGGCTTCCATTTCAGGGATGAATCTGTCTTTTACATCAGGACAATACTTTCCGATATTCGTCAAGTATTCATCGAAAGCAGTGTTGTAATAGCTGATATAATCGACACACATGAGTAGCCTCTCGGAATTTCCCGTCAAAGATTCTATTTCTGCCATGCAATCCTTATATTCTTCAGATGACAAAGCCTGCGACAAGAATAATTTCTCTACCTTGTCTGCAAAAATATCCAATGCCGAAGCAAATTCGGCTACGACATCATTTATCAAAGACTTGACTTCCGGGAAAGATACATTATACGCTGGCACCTGAGACATGGTTTGTTTTACCAAATCAATCTCACTCTTCAGTTTCTGATAATACTCGAACTGATCATTGCACTGACTAAACATCTTGCAAAGAACAGTATATTTAGTTTTTAAATCATTGAGGATGTCTAATGTTTCTGTTTCGGAAAATTCTCCATTGTTACCGCTCGAAATATAATAATACAACCGAGCAATAAGAGTATCGATAGCATCAATAATACCTGCGGCATCATGGAGCAATGTTTCTACAGGTTTATTGCCAACATTTACGGAAGTTTCTATCTTCTGATAAAGGTCCTCAACAGCAACTTTCAAGTCTTTAAGATCGGCAATGTACTTTTCAATTGCTGCGGTATTACTATTTAACAGTTCTACATAACGGGCTTCAATGTAATCAAGTTTCTGAGCAGCGGCATCAAGCCAATTTAATACCATTTCATATGTGATAGGATCAAAATAGCTATTAAGCATCTCGTTACAATTCTTTTCGACTTTCAACAATAAATAACCGGTATCTTCACTAACTGGGACTAATTCATTCATTGCCTGATTACCATTACTCAAAGCTTCATTAATTTTTGAGTTTAACATATCCAATTGAGCCATATAATTGTGGCACCGCGTAAGACAGTCTTCAATTTCAGCTCTTGATATATTATGGAGGCGTGCTTCAATATCTGCCAAAATTGTCTCCATTACAGCTAAATCGTGTCTTGTTTCCTCGGCTGAAATGGCACTAAAATCTTCGGAATCTTTGGCGTTAACCAGCACAGAAAATAGCCTGTCAAGCATTGCTTTAACTTCATCCAGTTTACTCAGTAATACCTGCTTATCCACATCACTCAATGCTATCTTGTCAAGCTTATATTCAACCTCATGAATTCTGCTCATAATTGCATTACCTTGACTAAGACTTTCATCGACTATCGAAATAGATTCCTGTTTAACAGCCTCCACCTCTGAATAAAGATCATTCATCAGATACGCAACCTCATCAAGTCTGGCTCTTGTTTCTTCATAGGCGAAACCTGTATAATCGCCACTGATATGATAGCCGTAAAGTTCCTCCCTCCAATTTTCCAGGATGTTTTTGAGAATATTTAGATTGAGAAATATACCGTCCCGGCCTTCCCCCTGCATAAGGCGCTCGGCACGTGTTATGAGATCATGTAATTCCTTTGTTAAATTATCACACAACACTAAACATTGTTCAATCTGCTCCTTGACTTCATCGGTGGTGGCTTCCTGAGTAGTAATGGTCGAAACGGGGGTTTGGGCGTTGCCCGCAAAAGTGCTTAATACGAGAACAAGCAATAGTAATAGTTTTTTCATAAAATAATAAGGTTAGATAATAATTTCCGGGCTCTGCCGATATCGTTGCAAAATTAGGCAAATTTCATCAATCTCCAATTTAATGCGAAGAAAAATGCCATAAATTGCATCAATATACCAAAACCTGAGTGTGTTCTCTTGTATACAAGCCAACTTGTGGGATATATTTATTTTTAACATTTATTTTGATTGCAATACAGATTTTTTGGGTACTTTTGTAAATTAATCAGTCAATCTCTAATATCCAATACATGAAAAAACTTTTCTCAGCTATCGCGCTAACTGTTTGCTCCATCTTTCCGGTTGTGGCCGAGGATGTTGTACTTGAAGGCAAAACATATAGCGCCGACGTTATGATTGACCGCGAAATCGGTCCGGGCATCCGCCACACACGTTACCGCCTGCCCTCCTATCCGCTGAACATAAACCTTCTGCGGATAGACCTCAACAATCCCTACAACCGCATCGAAACCACCGTGGCAAACGAAAGCGCCAAGGGCACCGAACGCCTCGTAGATGCAGCCAAACGCCAAAGTACCGAAAACCACCGTCCTGTCGCTGGCGCCAACGCCAATTTCTGGGTAGTGGCATCGCAGCCAGAAAACAAAACTTACAACGGCACGACCCGCAACGCCAGCATCCGTAACGGAATTATCGTTACAGAATCCAACCAGAACCACGACCAATGGGACGGCGGAACGATGCGCACGGGCGTAATGGCCATATCATACGACAAAACGGCCTACATGGACTACTGCACGTCCACGATAAACATCACATCCGACAAAACCGGCACACTCGAAGTGAACCAGTGCAACAAGGGCGTGCGCTCCGACGAGCTGTGCATGTACAACAGCTACTACGGCAACAACCGGGATTTCATGCCCATCAAAGTTGTAGGCGGCCAATATGATTTCGACGACGCCAACGATGCCACCGAAGTACTGCTGGACCTTGCCGAAGGTCAGGGTTGGGACAGCGGCCGCGACATCACCCTCACTGTTGCGGAAGTGCGCACCGACGCAGGCCACGGACGCCTTGACGGACACGACTTAGGCCTGGTGGGACGCGGAGCCAACAAAGACAAAATCGCAGCCCTCGCTCCCGGCGACAAGGTGGTGCTCAGATACTCCTGGACCTACAATCCAGGCTCGGAGGCAGAAGTTACTCCGCTTGTCGAACAGGCTGTGGGCGGCAACGCTCTCGTACTGCGTAACGGCGAACTTACCGCGCACAACACCAACGAGACATATAACTCGCAGGTATATTCACGCACGGGCTACGGCGTAAGTCAGGACGGCAAAACACTCTACATAATTGTTATCGACAAGTCCACCGATCCGGTCTACGGCCTGTCGAAAGGATGCAGCACCACTGTTATGTGCGAGTTTGCAAAAGCTATGGGCTGCTGGAACATGGGCAACTTCGATGCCGGCGGCTCGGCCCAGATGTTCATTAACGGAAAAATCGAAAACAAGACCACAGAAGGTTCCGCGCGCGCCGTGGCCAATGGATTCATGGTTTACAGCATCGCTCCCGAGGATGCTGACGACTACAACACCGTTACACGTCTGGAATTCGACGAACTGAAAATGCAGGCTCCCGTCTACGGCACATTCAGCCCCAAGGTTATAGCTTATAACCGCTATAGCGCGGTTATCGACTACGACTACAAGGACTTTACACTCAGCTGCGACCCGTCGTTGGGCACATGCGAAGGCAACGTATTCACCGCCGCAGGCACTCCGTCCACATCCATGCTCCGCGCCACCAGCGGCGACGCCACCACCGAGCGCGAAATGTCGGTACTGGAGGCACAGCTCAGCCTGCGCGTAAAGCCGGTACTTATCGACGCGGCCCGCGAATATCCCGTTGAAGTACAGGCCACAATAGGCGAAACGACATACTCCTACAATCCCGCTTCCATCACATGGTCTGTGGAAGATCCGACTATCGCCGATATTGATATCAACGGCGTTCTGCACGGAATCAAAGAAGGCAAAACTGTCTATACCGGCAGCATCGGCGATTTTTCGGATCACACAGAGGTAACTGTCGAGATTGCCCCCACTGCAGAAATTGAATACGGCGACTGGAGCCAGTGGACCGTAAAAGGAACAACCGGAATTACCAAACCGGCAATCACCGCGGACGGAAAAGTTACATTCACCTACGGCTCGCCCCGCGATCCTTACGTAACCGTTACCAAAGAATCCACTCTGTACAGCATTCCCGACGCTGTCTATATCGAATTCACTCCTTCCACCGACATCCGTAAAATATCCGCCGACTTCCGCGCCGCCTTCAACAGCAAAGCCAACCTCGTAAATATCGAACTTGAAAACGAAGCTGTTTTCGAAGCCGGCAAGACCCACAAGGTAGAGTTGCCCCTCTCTATGCTTGGCGACCCTGCCGACATTGCCCTTTACCCCGTAATGCTTAAATATCTTCGCTTCCATACCGCTGTTTCCGCAGACTATAAGGGCGAGCAGTACATACAGTTAGGACGTCTCTACGCCACATACAGCAATACCGCCGCAGGTGTTACGGAGGTCGAAGCCACAGACACGCGCGCAGCAGTATCGCCAAACCCTGTTGCAGCCGGCAGTACATTCACAGTCAAATCCAACGGTATAACCGCCATTACTGTTTACTCGCTCAACGGAAGCGCAGTGGCAAGCACAAAATTCAAAGCCGCAAATACAGCCGAAATGACAGCTCCGACAGCAGCAGGCACCTACGTAATGCACATCGAAACAACTTCCGGTGCTACCTCAGCTATACTATTAGTAAAATAAATTCCTAACACGCTCTATAATAACCACATGAAAATCCGATTACTCGCGGCAGCAATTGCCTGTTCGGCATTACCGGCCCTTGCCATTGTGCCTTACATGCCGCTAACCCTTCCCCAGGGGGCACACCATCCTGTGCTGAGCCCCGACGGCGGGACTCTGCTGTTTTCAACCGACTCGCACACAGGTCTTAACGCCATCAGCCTCACCAACGGAAAGATAACCGTTGTGGACGAAGGCGCCTCCGCAGGTTTCGAACCGGTATTCTCAACCGACGGCAAGACAGTATATTACCGCACCGCCGAAATCAACGACGGCCTTATGTACCGCGACGTGAGATCCTATAATCTCGCCGAGAGAAAAGGCCGCAGACTCGCTCAACCCACACGCGACAAAGTGCAACTGTCCGATTATGCCGGTGGCGAATATGCCGAAGCCGACTACAAGACAATCCGCGTTGTCAAAGACGGGAAAGAGACACGTGTCAATCCTTTGGCCGACAGCCATTCCTATCTGTGGGCATCCCTCTCGCCCGATGGTACCAGACTGATATTCTCTGAGCCATTCCAGGGAGTGTTTGTATGCAACGCCGACGGCACAGAACCGCACCGCCTGCTCAAAAAAGGCGACTATCCCGCCTGGGCCGGCGACAACACAATAATTGCCGTGATCAGCCACGATGACGGATACCAGATACTGGACTCGCGTCTCGTAACAGTTGACACCCGCACAGGCAATACAACCGATATCACCGCGCCCGACATGCTTGTGAGCGAAGCTACGGCATCTTACAACGGCAAAGTGGTATTCAGCGACATCAACGGAAGAATGTACACCCTTATAATCGACTGACCATGAAAAGACTGTTCCTTATCATTCTTGCCATGCTGGCGATAGCGGCAGGCTCCGAAGCCCGTAAGGTCAGCGACCTTAAGATTTACATCAACCCCGGACACGGCGGCTACACCTCCAACGACCGTCCTATCCGCATCCATCCTTATGCCCAGAACGATTCCAACGGCTACTGGGAATCCAAAAGTAACCTCTACAAAGGCCTGCATCTGTATCACATCCTCGATTCTATGGGTGCCACCGTATATATGTCGCGCACCAAGAACACCGAGGACGACGATCGCTCGCTGTCCGGCATCTGCGACGAAGCCAACCGCCTCGGCGTGGATCTGATGCTTTCCATCCATTCCAACGCCGGCGAATCCGTAAACTATCCGCTCATGCTCTACCGCGAGCAGACCGAAGGCACGCCCCGCTACCCCGAAGCTGTGGATTTCGGCAAGATTGTATGGCGCAACCTTCACTCAAGCCAGCTACCCTACTGGACGCACAACAAGGAATATGTTGCCGGCGACCTCACATTCTACAAAAACATGTGGTCCGGCGGCCTGGGCGTACTGCGCACGCTGTATGTCGTGGGCCTGCTGTCGGAAGGTTCCATGCACGAACACCGTCCTGAGGCTCACCGTCTAATGAACAACGATGTGTGGTGGCTCGAAGCCTGGCATTTCGCACGTTCCATCATGGAATTCTTCGATACTGAAGACCGTTTCGTTACAGGTAACGTGGCCGGTATAGTCTACGACAACCACAACCTGCGCGAAACCGTTATGCCAGCCAATTTCTCAATGTACGGACGCGACCGCCTGGCACCGCTCAACGGCACCTTCATTGAACTGCTCGACGCATCCGGCAAACAGGTGCAGACACGCACCACCGACAACGACTATAACGGAGCATTCGTCTTTCGTAACGTGGCTCCCGGTACATATACCGTACGTGCCGCTCACGACGGTTACTACACACTTGAAAAAGAAGTAACCGTTACCGCCGACCAGGTTACATATCAGGACATGCCTATGGACCTGCGCCGCGAGTTCCCGCTTGAAGTTGTGGAATACTCTCCCAAACCGGCCGAAGGCGAAGAAATCTCGTGTGCGTCGCTTGTGGAATTCACTTTCAACACCGACATTGACACGGAATCGTTCGAGAAAGCCTTCTCCATCGTCCCCGAGGTCAAAGGCTATTTCACCTACGAGAATTCCTACCACAAAGCTATTTTCCATCCCGAACTGTCGCTTGAACTCAACACCGACTACACGGTAACTCTGACGAAAGACGCCCGCCATCCCGACCCGTTCTTCGATGCTCCCGGCATGACCGGCGATTTCACATTCAGCTTCCGTACAAAAGGCCGCAACCGTCTGGAACTCACCGAACAGTTCCCACGCGAAGGAGGCTCGGTACATATAAACGCACCCACACTCGAATTCCGCTTCGACAGAGCCATCAACCCGGCCAATATCTACGATATTCTGTCTGTAAAGGATTCCAAGGGCAATGAGCTGAAAGTTAACAAACGATCCACATCGTACAATAAGCTCTCCAATGGCTACGGCAACATTGTTTATGTTCTTTCCGGTAACCTAACCGAAGGCGAAAGCTATACCGCTACTCTAACCTCCGAACTACGCGACCGCGAGAACCTGCCGCTGGCCGACGATATCGTCGTAAACTTCACCGGCACCGACGCCTCCCGTCCCGGAGCCGACGCCGAAGTTGTCGAGGACTTCGAGGCCAAGACCGCCACTTTCGAATACAACCCCGATGAAACCACAGGCATCGGAAGCACACTGCCTAAAGCTATCAGTTCCAACGACCGCCTTATAGGTGCCGCATCCGTCAAACTGTCGTACAAGTTCATCGAAAATCACGGCGGCACCATCGTTTGGAACTATCTCGGAGAACCGCACATCTACAATACCGGCGATAAGCTGGGTATACACATCAACGGCGACTTCACCGACCACGAACTGCTTGTAGGCCTCCGTTCCGGTACCGACGTAAAATATGTTTCCTTCGGCCCCATGAACTTCCGCGGCTGGCAGTACAAGGAAGCCACTCTGGATATGCTCGAACAGAACTATCCCTACGAACTGGCTACCGTTAAACTCGTGCAAGCTTCCAATCCCATTACCATGCAGGGCAGCTTCTGCCTGGACAACATCACCCGTCGCGCAGCAACCGATGCAATCAACGAAGTCGCTGTAGGCGAAAGCGGCATCAAGGCATGGCCCGTTCCCGCGACAGATGTTGTGAATGTATCGTCTGCCGACGCCATCGAAAGCATTGAACTGCTGAACATGGCAGGCGAGATTCTCGAGAAAAAAACCGGAGTTTCCTCCATCGATGTTTCCGGCCGTCCCTATGGTTTCTACCTGCTGCGAGTAACAACAGCATCCACTACCGAAACCTTCCGCATAGCAGTACGCTAAAGCGTCATACACAAATAATCGGCGGCGCGCCCGAATGGACGCGCCGCCTGCTTTTATATTGCTTTGGTTTTTATTTGTTTAGTTCAGCCATACGGACAGTAAGCGGTTTTATGGCATCGTGTGCTGTCTGGTCGGTAGACACCGGCACAATGCTTATGTATCCGCGCTCCAACCAGTACTCGTCGGTATCGTCGGCATCCGGCTCCTGATTTACAAACCGGCCGGAAAGCATGAAGAAAGGCGTGCCCGTCGGGTCAAGATAACGCTGATAACTGTCGGTCCAGTATCCCCGGGCAGCGCGACATACCTTGATACCCTTTGGGAGAACCTTGGCGGGAATATTCACATTCAGGCATACGCCTTCGGGCAGCCCGTCTTCCACCACTACTCCTGCGATAGCAGCCACAAAGGCGGTGGAAAGAGAGAAATCGGCCTTCATGGAATGGTGCATCAGCGAGAATCCCACAGAAGGAATTCCTTCCAGACATCCTTCGAGAACAGCACCCATAGTACCCGAATAAATAACATTGACGCCTGCGTTGGATCCGTGATTGATACCGGCAAACACTATATCTGGGCGACGCGGCAATATATTGCCCAAGGCGAGCTTCACACAGTCTACAGGCGTGCCGTTTACAGAAAACAGCCTTACGCCCTCGGACCGCTCCGGCAACTCGGTTATACGCAATGGCACATTGATACTGAGCGCCGACGACTGGCCGGAATGTGGGTGCGCCGGGGCGACAACATACACATCGCCCATAGATTTCACACAATCAGCGAGATGATGGATGCCGGGAGCGTCCACACTGTCGTCGTTAGTTATAAGTATAAGTTTTCGTGATGAATTTTCCATAATGTCTTATGCCGGTTGTTCCTGATATTAACGCGATAGAACAAACAAAGTTCGAACCGCGTAGTGCAAAGATACGCATTATCCGCTTTCGCACCAAATTGAGAAGAATGCCACACGGCTCTTTCATTTAAGACAAAAATAGAGACATATTTCCCCTTACCCGGTTCA
>CABPYL010000010.1 GCA_902461565.1 uncultured Porphyromonadaceae bacterium | reverse complement strand
CAGCCCCTGCACCTAAGCCGGAACCTGCGCCGGCGTCCAAGCCTGAGCCAGCCCCTGCACCTAAGCCGGAACCTGCGCCGGCGCCTAAGCCAGCCGATTTGCCCAAACCCGATAAAAAGTCGGAAGATGCCGACAGATTCTCGTTCTATACAATGCCTGTAAAAGTGCCAAAGGTGAGTTACAATGTAAAAAACACATTGCGGACAGCCGAGGACTTTGCTAATCAGTGGCGATCGCTCGAACGTCAGGACGTGGCTAAATTTGTTACTCCCACACTTCAGAAGATTGCCCGCGACGCAGGTCTCAACGACTATCTCACCTACCGTCTTGTCCACGACTACGTATGTGCCAAGATTCCCGAGGGCGATAATACAGCGCGCGTATCCGTGATACACTATCTGCTTACCAATATGGGCTACGATGCCCGACTGGCAACTGCATCAGCAGGTAAAATTCCCATCCTTTTGCTGCCTATCGAACAGGAGGTGTACGGTATAAGGTATACGAAATTTGATAACAACGGTAAGAATTATTATATGTTTCTGCCGGACGGAATGCCTGACAGCGCACTCTCTGGCAATCAGATACGAACATGCACGCTGCCAGCCGAAGCCAGCAAGGGCAAAGCGTTCGACCTTGTTATCAACGAGCTGAAGATTCCCGAAAAGCCGAAAACGTTCGATCTTCAGTACGGGAAGCTCCACCTCACAGGCGAGCTTAACGAGAATCTTATCCCCATTCTGTACCGCTACCCGCAGATGCAGATGGATGGATACGCCCGCTCCAACATTCAGCCCAAGCTGCGCCGCGACCTCGTGCGTCAGATACAGGAACAACTCGGAGCCCTCGCCGACGGGACAGATGTGGAAGAACTGCTGTCGTTCACGCAACATGTGTTCGAGTATGCTACCGACCAGGCATTCCACGGCTTCGAGAAACCCTATTTCCTCGAGGAGAGCCTCTACTATCCCCTCAACGACTGCGAAGACCGTTCCATCTTCTACTCCTACTTCCTCTGGAACGCTCTTGGCAAAAAGGCCTTGCTGCTGAATTTCCCCGGTCATGAGGCCGTCGCCGTCAAACTCGACAAGCCCGTGGATGGAACCTCCTATAATGTTGGTGGCGAAACGTTCTACATTTCCGATCCCACTTATATCGGCGCCAAAACAGGTATGGCGATGGATCAGTTCAGGACTGTTTCACCCAAGGTAGATTATACCTACGAATAAAAATGCAAAAATAATTTTGCAGATATAAAAACTTTGCTTAACTTTGCACTCGCAATACCACAAATGGTACCATGGCCGAGTGGTTAGGCATCGGTCTGCAAAACCGAGCACAGCAGTTCGATTCTGCTTGGTACCTCTCAAGCGCTTCCGGTTTTCGGAAGCGCTTTTTAGTTTGTTTTCTCGCAGCTCTGTAACGGTTTCTTAACAGGATCTCACTATATACACTATTTAAAATATTTCTGCAAGATATTTTTTTGTCGGGTATAATTGATTTCCAAAAAATATCATTATTTTTGCAATCGCAGACCGTCGAAGCCCCGGTTAAGGGAGTGTAGGTGGGTAAGCACACATGATGGAAAGCGTTTATCCACGCTGATTCTTGACGTTCAGAAATTCTCGCAAAATTTCGATCAATAGTCAGGGATTAAGCAACGATAGATGCCTGCGGATATGTAATTACTTTGCATTCGGCATATTATCTCGTGAGAGATACAGCCGGAAGCATCTATTACATATATAAGCGTAGGGCTTCTTCGTTGCCGTCCGACTATTGATGGGCAATGCGAGAAGCCTCTGAACGAAGGACGGTAACAGATACAGATTCCTACGCTTTTCTTATTTAATACTAACCAATCAACGCCAACGAGAGGAAGACCGCGGCAAAAGTATTAATTACTGTTTTCATGACATCTGTCAAATTCGCATCATGCTATTTGCGTAAAATTCTTCTACTTTGTGGCGTCATAATCTTTATCTGTTTAACAACATTCCATTCCGTTGCGCAGGAAATAACTTCTGATCAATGGAAAAAGATACAAAACAGCGAAGACTATATCATTGGACTTGGAGTCGGAACGGATATTGATGTTGCGCGCCAATCAGCACTCAATGCGTTGATAAGTCAGATCACAGTCAGTGTTCAGTCGCAGTTCAGCTATATAGCCTCAGAGGAGAGCAAGGATGGAGATCTTGTGTCTGAAGAAAAGATGAACAGTATCATCAATTCATATTCCTCTGCCACATTGAAGAATGTCAAGGAATATGTGGAAAAAGTTAAAAATGAATATAATGTCTATCGCTTTATGAAGCGTAGCGACATGTATGCAATGTTTAGCCGTCGCGTTGGCCTTGCCAGAAAATGGATGTACGAGGGCCGTCGTAATGAAAAAGCAGCAAAGATAGGAGATGCTCTACAGAATTATTACTGGGCGTTAGCTCTTCTTCGAAGTTGTCCTGACGGAGATATCGAGATGGTAGAGGATGATCTTGGAAATTATAATATGATGCAGCATATCCATAAGTGCGTAAAGGATATTTTGGCTGCCATAGAAGTTAAGGCGACTTCCATCGAGCCGGAAAACGATGAGCAGTTGGTGTCTCTTGAAATTCTTTATAAAGGTCAGCCAGCCGTCAATTTCAATTATACCATTGACAATTCCAAGGAAGAAAATCCTGAGATTTATACAGCGAAAGACGGCATAGGTGAAATTTCTATCCCTATGAATTACAAGATTAAGCGTCTAAAAATCAATGCTGAATATGAATGTCGTGAAGAAGCTAACATACATCCGGATCTTCGCTGTGTTTTGGCTTCGACATCTGCCGTGCCGTTCCCGACAGCTTTGATCAAGGTCGATTCAAAGGACTGTGAAACGACATCCTCCGGTACGTTTGTGGCAGCGGAATACAAGACTACAGCCGCAAAACAAACTTTAGGCGCAGGAGATTACAGTAATACAATGAAAAGAATAGGAGACGCTTTGGCAGTGCGTAATTATTCCGGAATAGAAGATCTGTTTACTCCTGAAGGATGGGATATGTTCAGAAAACTTATCAACTATGGCGATGCCAGGCTCTTGCGAAAACCAGCATTAGATATGCGTCCCGATGAGAATGGAGGCGTGATTTGCCGTGGATTCCCAATGAGTTTCTCTTTCAAGAACAATCGGCGCGTATTTACTGAAGATGTCGTTTTCTATCTGAATTCAGATGCAAAGGTTCTGGAAGTTGCTTTTGGTCTTGGGAAGGAAGCTCTCGATGATATTATGAACAGAGGCGAATGGGATGATCAGGCACGAAATGTTATGATTCATTTCCTTGAGACATACAAAACCGCCTATGCGTTGAAAAGACTTGATTATATCAATAGCATTTTTTCATCAGACGCATTGATTATCACCGGATCTGTAGTGACGCAGCGCGGAAAGTCTGATATGGGTGTTGCAATGAAGAAACATGTGAAGTACACAAGGCAAACAAAAGAAGAGTATATGAAGAATCTCAAAAAATGCTTCGGAAGCAACGAGTTTATTAATCTTCATTTTGCCGACAACATTATCAGAAGATCAAACAGTAATACCAATATCTATGGAATTCAGATTAAACAGGATTATTTTTCATCCAGCTATGGGGATACCGGTTATTTGTTTCTCCTGATTGACTTTTCTGAGAAAGCATCTCCACTTATACATGTACGTACCTGGCAACCTGACTTGGATCCGACAGTAAAGGATGGACGTATCGGTATTACAGATTTCATGCTTTGATACTTCTATAATATGATTACAGTAAACTAAATATTAATCTAATCTTTTTACAACCAATCATGAACAAGTTATTTTTATTGACGTTGTCTGTGTTGTTTCTGAGCCTTATACCGTTTGGCGCTCAAGCTCAGAAAACAATGGATGTCTCCGATTTTAAAATTATGGAGAATGATCTTATGGCACGTGTTACAAAACCCGTCCGCGACAACGACGAGGGGAAGCTGTGTGCCCTCATCAAAGTATATTCTCCAATGGAAGAACTGGAAGCCCGTCCTGATGCTCTCGGAATTGTAAAATCAGAGCGACATGGTTCTGAATTTTGGTATTACGTTCCTTATGGCGCACGCAGTGTGTCGTTCTCATCTCCTGGATATTTCCCGCTGATGTATCTATATCCTGAAGAAATCAAAGAAGGAACTGTTTATGAACTTCGGCTTGCAAATGCAAGTACAGACTCCTATGGTGTAGCTCACGATACTAACACTCAGCTCTTTGTTCTTACTCATACTCCCGATGATGCCACCATTTTTATCGACGGTGTGGAGCAGGTTTCGGAAAACGGCGTTTTCGCAGCAATGATGAGCAAGGGTGAACACTCATACAAGGTAGAAGCCTCTCAATATACAGAAGCTGAAGGCGATTTTGAACTTGCCGATGAACCGGTAAGGGAGACCGTAACTTTGAATCCCCTCTTTGGCAAGTTTGAATTGTTCACACTCCCCGAAAATGGATTCAATATTATTGCTAATGGCAAGGTCGTTGGACAGTCTCCGTACAAAAGCGGTCGCCTTGCGCCAGGCTCATATAAAATCAAGATTGAGAAACCTAAGTATTATTCCTGCGACACCACTCTCAGAATCAAAGCCGGAGATGACTTACGCGTAACCTGTAAACTTACTTCTCATGCAGACAGCCTTTTCTTTAATCGCCGATTGGGCGGACGCAATGTGGCATTCGGTATTAAGGCCGGCTATCTCATGCCCTCTGTCTCTGCAAAATCCGGCGGCGATTATACCGGCAGTGTAATGAACTACGGACTTGGCAATTCGCAGGAGGATGCAAAATATACATCACAGTACGGTTTTACAGCAGGACTTATGCTCGACATCCGTCTGGTAAAGAATTTCTATCTTCTCACCGGTGTCGACTACAAGTATATAGAGTATAAGAATTCATTCAATAATGAATATAAAGATATCGTATTGGGAACCGTGGGCAGTAATGCTTATGTCGGAGACATGAAATCCAGTTTCAAGGAAAAATATGTAAATCATATTGTGGAAATTCCCGTTCTTGCGTCATACAGATTCATCCTTACCAAACATAGCAGCCTGCATATAAATGCCGGTGCCTATATCAACTATGGAATATACTCGAAAATGCATCTTTCCGGTTCGTCGGATGAAAACGGTGTGATTTACAAGACATATTTAGGAGAAATCGACTATAACATGCCTGTCGGTTCGTTCCAGGACAACACCATATATTCCGGAAAACTGGATATGTATTCCAAACATCAGACTGTAACGAGCGTTGCTGAAAGCGGTGCCGGAATTCAATCCGCGCAGAATTCAGAATATGATTTTGAAAAATCGCCGTACAATCCGTTGAATTATGGCCTGCGCTTTGGCCTGACGTATGAGCTCAGCGGATTCCAGCTCGGAGTACACTACGATCTTCCTCTTTCAAATATGGCAAACGATGCTTTCTGGAATTCGAACCGCATACCCGTTATCAACGGTAAAATAGGCGAAAATAACATGAGTGGATACAAACAGAAAATAAGCTGTCTTTCCGTAACCTTAGGTTATGTATTCAGATATTGATAGATTTTAATTCAATAGCTATCAAATACATGGCTGATAATAATTAACTGCATATTATATAAAAATGAAAAGGAAAAAATGGACATACGCTTTCCTTTCGGTTGCATTGCTGTTGCCATCTTGCTCTGATGACACCGAACCTACATTGACGGAAAGTGATGAAAACATATACGGCTCCATAATAGGAGAGTGGCTGGACGATTCTATGGCGGACAATACTAATATCAGGGCTCTATTAACTACCAAATATCTTTATGATGGCACTGCACAGCATTGGCTGACGATGGCTGATGGTTCGATGAGCATATATACATTCTATGACGGCACTTACCGGTTTGATAATCATTCTTTGGTGGATAACTACGTAAGTCCTATATTTGGGGGTAATGTTACTGATGAAAGTTCTGTCGTTTATCTTGACAACTATACTTTGAGTGTTAGTAATACAAATGATGGGGGCGTTTCATCTTTGTGCCGTGTTTCAGATACATATAATCTCAATGTGGACGAAACAGCACAATTCAATACGCCCTTTGATGATTTTAAAGCTTCTTCATACTTGTCTCTGAACCCAGGAGTGGCAAAGATAGACCCCGCTACGGGCGAGATAACAGCAGTCAGGCGAGGCATGACATTCGTAAAAGGAATATCTCCGACAGGAGATCTCGCAATAAGAGTAAATGTAACAGATCCTGATAATTATATTGACGATTTCGTATTGTGGATGAATCAGTCAATTAAAAAAGCACAGGGAACATTTGGTGACGTTTATGGTGATATCCCCGGCACTCCTTTAAGCAGTAGAACATTCAGTTTGGATGACCCTCTCATCGAAACCGTTCAGATGGATTATTTCGCTCAAACGATCCAGGTGATATATGTACAACTCCGTCCTGTAATTGATTCGGAGAAGTTGACAGAAAGCTTTAATAATAAGTATGTTCCTGTTTCGGACAACAAAACTCTCAAGACGTATTTGGCAGTGCATGATGGTCAAATCTACTATATCGCATATCAGGTCGATTCCGGTATGATAATGTATATGCCGTATGTAGAACCAAAGCCTGATCCTGATGACGATGACAAGAAGTTCCGGGACGAAGATTTCAGAACCCTCGAGTCGCTTATGGGAATGACAATACAGGAGGCTGCTGCTGAATATTCGTATGAGATAACAGCTGAAGATATGGAGAATGGGTTCTTTTCCGTTATTCCGAGAAACAATGAGGTGTTCAAGGAAGCAACAGTTTATTTCGATTCAGAAGATACTCCTTGCGTAGTGAACGAATTAATGCTATCTCTGAAAAGAGGATTGAGCCAGGATGATGTTGAACCTTGGTATAAGGAACATTATATTGCTACTGACGATAAAGCGAATCCTTATACCAATGAAGAAGGTACTTTATTCATCCAGTTCAAAAAATCCGGGTCCATGACTACTGTAAAATATAGAAAAACTAAATTCAGAAAATAAAACTGATATGAAGACTATAAAATTGATATATCACTTAGTCCTTGCATTGTCTTTTACTTTAGTCTCATGTGATAATGATGATATGATCAACCAATATGATAAGGTTAATCAATATGATCTTATTGGTGAGTGGGCTTCTATCGAAGTAGATGGAGGATATACGCTGCTGAATCTGAAAAAGAATCATGAGGTATTAGGCGAAGCTACTGTTCATTTGTCTGAATCGAAAGCTGTCAAAGAAATGAGCGGTTCATGGGTTTTTACAAAAGCAAGTGGCGTTCTGCTGATACAAGGTGTTTTAAAAGATTCTAATAGATCTCGTCGTTCGTCTTATCAAGTAGAAAAAACTGATGACGACTATATGACTCTTTTTAATCAGGAGATTCTCTCGGAGCAGACATTCCGCAGGATTGGCGGACATAAGGAAATTTATACAGGCGACGCCATTGAAGGAATTTCTTATGTCTCTGATGAATCCGTTATAAATCCTGAAACATTGAAGGCGATAAATTACGGCAAATGTTTCGTCGAAGATTCATCTACCGGGCAATTGTTGTCTGTCAATGTTCTCCATGTAACCGAAAAAATGATGTATTATATAAAGCTGGATATAGATGCTCTTTGGGAAGAACTTGGAGAACCTGATGTAACAGGTGTCGTCGGAAGTAATATGGCTTGTGTCTATAACAAAAAGAACGTGGACAGGAAGTGGCTTGGAGACCGTTATTCGGCAGTCCAGTTCCAATACGATTCCGATACCCGTGAAATTACAAGAATCCTTGTTATGTACACGGATACAGATTATCTGATGAGCGATTATTCGTATTTTTTGGCTGAGTATTCTCAAGATGATGGTTATTTCTTTAAAGGTAATTTGAGTTCTTACTTAGAAGCAGATTACGCTATATCTCCTTTCATTCAGAATGGCTCAGGATATTGCAGCTATAACAATATCTCATATTTCCTGATACATTATCATTTCTGACAAACTATTATATTTAATAATGGATGTTAGTCAAATTTAAGTAAAAAGTGCTGAGGCTTGCAAAAGCGATCTGGTCGTTTATTTGCAAAACTCAGCACTTAATTTTATATTTCATTCAGATTTCTGTGGCATGAGGCGCCTGAATTTTTTCAAATGCCTTTCGTGCGGCGGTTTACGGCAAAAGGTTTGCGGGTGTGGGAAATAATTGCTAATTTTGCGTGGTCGACCAAAGGGCGGCCTATAAACACATGTCACCCACAACGCACAATATTATGCAGGCGAGTAAAAATTCCGTCCTGATTTTGCAGGACGGCACGACTTTCCAAGGCAAAAGTTTCGGCTACGAGGGGCCGGCTGCCGGCGAGGTCGTTTTCAACACCGCGATGACAGGCTATCCCGAAAGCCTTACCGACCCTTCTTATGAAGGACAGATTCTTGTTACCACATTTCCCCTTTTAGGCAACTACGGCGTCCCCGCCGAAGATACGGGCGCCATTATGCAGGGCCATTTCGAAGGCTCCAGAATCCATTGCCGGGCAATCATCACTCAAGATTATGCTTTTCATCACAGCCACTGGCTTGCGGCCCGTTCGCTTGCCGACTGGCTGAAGGCCGAGAAAATCCCCGGCCTTTATGATATAGATACGCGTGCGCTCACCAAGCATCTGCGCAGCCACGGCTCCATGCTCGGGCGAATTGTGGTTGAAGGCACCGGCGAATGCGGTTTCTATGACCCCAATGCCGAGAACCTGATTGCAAAAACATCGTGTACAGATGTTCTTGTGTATGCCAACGAGGATGCCGAACCCGAAGTGCTCGCACCTGGCGAGGCGCTGAAATCCGCCTCGGATGGCCGCAAGACTGTCGTGCTGGTGGATTGCGGCATAAAGCATAACATTATCCGCTGCCTGCTGCGCCGCGGCGTGCGCGTGGTCCGCGTACCCTGGAATTTCGACTTCAACACTCTGGAGTGGGACGGTCTGTTCATCAGCAACGGCCCCGGCAACCCCGATTTTGCCGCAACCACGGTGCAGAATATCCGCAAAGCAATGGAGCGCCGTAAACCCATCTGCGGTATCTGCATGGGCAATCAGCTGCTCAGCAAGGCTGCCGGCGCAAGCACATATAAACTAAAATACGGCCATCGCAGCCACAATCAGCCCGTGCGCCAGCTCGGTACCACACGATGCTTCGTAACATCGCAAAACCACGGCTTTGCCGTTGATCAGAACACCCTGCCGGCCGACTGGGAACCGCTGTTCGTGAACATGAACGACAACACCAACGAGGGCATCCGCCACCGCTCGCTGCCGTTCTTCTCCGCGCAGTTCCACCCCGAAGCCTCCAGCGGCCCCCGTGATACTGAGTTCCTATTCGACGACTTTATAGCATTGCTCAAATGACAACTTCCGATATCAAACCTTCCAAAGTACTGCTTTTGGGCAGCGGCGCCCTCAAAATCGGCGAGGCCGGCGAATTCGACTACTCCGGCGCCCAGGCGCTTAAGGCCCTGCGCGAGGAGGGCATTACCACTGTGCTGGTAAACCCCAACATTGCTACTGTACAGACCTCCGAGGGAATGGCCGACAAGATTTACTTCCTGCCGGTAACCCCCTATTTTGTCGAACGCGTTATTGAAAAAGAGCGTCCCGACGGTATCCTCCTTGCTTTCGGCGGC
Source organism: uncultured Porphyromonadaceae bacterium (assembly GCA_902461565.1). Taxonomy (GTDB): domain Bacteria; phylum Bacteroidota; class Bacteroidia; order Bacteroidales; family Muribaculaceae; genus CAG-873. The sequence continues at coordinate 73,481 of CABPYL010000010.1, read as the reverse complement.
CAGACGGCCCTGAACTGCGGCGTGGAGCTTTGGCGCAGCGGCGTGCTCGAAAAATACAATGTCCGCGTGCTCGGCACACCCGTCCAGGCTATCATGGACACCGAAGACCGCGAACTGTTCGTGGAAAAACTCAATCAGATAGATATAAAGACCATCAGCAGCGAAGCTGTTGAGACCGTAGACGATGCCCTGCGCGTCGCCAACCGTCTCGGCTATCCTGTTATCGTCAGGGCTGCATACGCCCTTGGCGGCCTGGGCAGCGGTTTCTGCGACAACGACGCCGAACTCCGTGCGTTGGTAGAGAAAGCACTGTCGTTCTCGCCGCAGGTACTGGTGGAGAAATCGCTCAAAGGCTGGAAAGAAGTGGAGTACGAGGTTGTGCGCGACCGCTTCGATAACTGTATAACGGTCTGCAATATGGAGAATTTCGACCCTCTCGGCATCCACACCGGCGAGAGTATCGTTGTGGCGCCGTCGCAGACACTCAGCAACGACGACTACCATTATCTCCGCAGCCTTGCAATAAAGATTATACGCCATGTCGGCATCGTGGGCGAGTGCAACGTGCAGTATGCCTACGACCCCGCTTCTATGGATTACCGCGTTATCGAGGTGAACGCCCGTCTCAGCCGCTCGTCGGCCCTCGCATCCAAGGCCACCGGCTATCCGCTGGCTTTTGTGGCCGCCAAACTGGCCCTGGGCTATGGCCTGTTCGACCTTAAGAACAGTGTAACGCAGTGCACGTCGGCATTTTTCGAGCCGGCGCTGGACTACGTTGTTGTCAAGATACCCCGCTGGGACCTCGGTAAATTCCACGGCGTAGACCGCCACATCGGTTCCTCCATGAAATCTGTAGGCGAGGTCATGGCCATAGGCCGATCCTTCGAGGAGGCTATTCAGAAAGGCCTGCGAATGATAGGGCAGGGCATGCACGGTTTCGTCGAGAACCGCGCAATATCTATCCCCGACCTCGAATCGGCCCTCAAACAGCCCACCGACCGCCGTATCTTCGCCATCGCAAAGGCCCTGAACGAGGGCTATTCCATCGACCGCATACACGACCTTACAAAAATCGACCGCTGGTTCCTCTACAAACTCCAGAATATTATTACAACCTCGCACGAGCTTGAAAAATATTCATCCCTCGAGGAACTGCCCGACGGATTGCTGCGCCTGGCAAAACAGCAGGGCTTCAGCGACTTCCAGATTGCCCGTTCGCTGTTCAAGGATGCTTTCGGCGAAGATACCGACCGCTATATGGCCCTTGTGCGCGCTTTTCGCAAGGAAAAAGGCATCGTGCCCTGTGTAAAGCAGATAGATACCCTCGCCGCCGAATATCCCGCGGCAACAAACTATCTGTACCTCACATACAACGGCACTGAAAACGATGTCGACTATACCGGCGACGGCCGTTCCGTTGTCGTACTCGGCTCCGGCGCATACCGCATCGGCTCGTCGGTGGAATTCGACTGGTGCTCGGTGAACGCACTGATGACAACCCGCAGGCAGGGCTGGCGCTCGGTGATGATAAACTATAACCCCGAAACCGTATCCACCGACTATGATATCTGCGACCGTCTCTACTTCGACGAGCTCACCTACGAGCGCGTTATGGATATCCTTGAACTGGAGAACCCCCACGGAGTGATACTTTCGGTAGGCGGTCAGATTCCCAACAACCTGGCCACACGCCTGGATGCGGCACACGTCAACATCCTTGGCACCGACGCTTCCAGCATCGACCGCGCCGAAGACCGCCACAAGTTCTCCGCCATGCTCGATGAAATAGGTGTAGACCAGCCCCGCTGGCGCGAGCTGACAGATTTCGCCGATATCGAGAAATTTGTGGAAGAAGTCGGCTTCCCTGTGCTTGTGCGCCCCAGCTACGTGCTTTCCGGCGCCGCCATGAACGTATGCTCCAACGCCGACGAACTGCGCCGCTTCCTCAAGCTGGCCGCAAATGTGTCTCAGAAACATCCGGTCGTAGTAAGCGAGTTCATCCAGTATGCCAAGGAGATAGAGATGGATGCCGTTGCTCAGGACGGCGAGATTAAGGCATACGCAATATCCGAGCACATAGAGTTCGCCGGTGTCCACAGCGGCGACGCCACAATCCAGTTCCCGCCACAGAAACTGTATGTCGAAACCATGCGCCGCATAAAGAAGGTATCGGCCAAGATTGCCGCCGCCCTCAATATTTCCGGCCCCTTCAACATCCAGTTCCTCGCAAAGAACAACGATATAAAGGTGATAGAGTGTAACCTCCGCGCCTCGCGCAGCTTCCCGTTTGTGTCCAAGGTGCTTAAAATCAACTTTATCGACCTTGCCACGCGCGTTATGCTCGGGCTCCCCGTCGAGAAGCCCAACAAGAGCGCGTTCGACCTTGACTACGTCGGCATAAAGGCATCCCAGTTCTCTTTCTCGCGCCTCGGTGGCGCCGACCCCGTCCTGGGCGTCGATATGGCATCAACCGGCGAGGTTGGCTGCCTTGGCGACGATACCGACGAAGCAGTGCTCAAATCCCTCCTCGCTGTCGGCCTGCGTGTGCCGCGTCGCGCCGTACTTATGAGTACCGGCACGCCCAAGCAGAAAGCCGACATGCTCGAGGCCGCTCACATGTTGCACCGCTCAGGCCTTACCATCTATGCCACTTCCGGAACATGCCAGTTCCTCAACGAGAACGGCATCCCTGCCGTGCGCGTCTACTGGCCATCCACTCCCGACAAGCAGCCGCAGGCACTCGACCTGCTGCACGAGCGAAAGGTGGATCTGGTTGTGAACATGCCCAAGAATTTCACCGGTACAGAACTGAGCAACGGCCGCAGCATTCGCCGCGCCGCCGTAGACCTCAATATACCCCTGCTCACCAATTCGCGTCTCGCATCGGCGTTTATCAGGGCATTCGTTACGTTGCCCTTGCAGGACATCGAAATTAAGAGCTGGGACGAGTATTGAGCATAATGCAAGGCAATATGTCTGATTTCACATTATTTAACAATGTGGTTTTTGGCATGAATGCTTCTTATAGCACAATGATAAAATACAATGGTACAGCTTATTAAAATAGTTTAAAAACGATTAGTTCAAGTTGTTGCTAAAAAAGTATGTCCTATAACATATAAAATAATTTGGACAACCGTCAAAAAAAGGCCAACTTTGTAGCGCAAACCTAAAACAATCTTTTTTACCTTAGAAATTGTACCTATTGGAAACCCATAAGAAGGAACTTCGTGAGGAGTTCCTTTTTATCGTTTATAGGCATGGCTGGCGTTTATTTCTGAAAAATTGTTTGTTTACCGGAATTTTTAAACTTTGGAGGACAAGATTTGTTCTAATTTCGTAGGTTTATATAGCGGAAAATTGTAAATTTGTCGCCGATGAAAGTATATAGCTTACACAGAAACAAGAAATAGTCTAACATTTAAACATTCAACTGACATGAACACTGAAACTATCGGCATGTACGCCGGCTCTGTTTGGGTAGCACTGAATACCGCAGACGCAATGGGAGTAAAACAACTTCGCAAAGCCACAAAACTGAAAGATAAAGAAGTTTATGCAGCTCTTGGCTGGCTTGCTCGCGAAGGCAAAATCCAGATTCTCCCCGACCCCGAGGACGAGAAAGAACTCATCATCTCTTTGGTGCAGGATAAATAATTTTTCACCTTATAGTACCGCGGGGGCGCTTCGGCGTCCCCGTTTTTGTGTATGGCGGAGATCATTCTGAACTGAAAGCAGGCTTTTAGTGGAGAGCGTAGAGACCAGAGTAGTCCCTCACTTTGTTGCCGCATCCACACTACTGCCTCCACTTTCCTCTGTCTTGCGGTTTCGCCTTAAATTGCGTATCTTTGCAACTTATAAACTACAATCACATTTCCTGAACTACCTTTCATCAGCATTATGCTACTGATAAAGAAATTTTTCCTTACTGCCGTTACCGCGGCTGCCGCTTTTACGACTTTCGCCGCCGACAGCGACGGTTTCAGCTATCTTCCGGAGTTTCACGGTGCCATCCGCTCGCGATGGGAAGCCGATACCCGTACAGGCGATCAACGCTTTCAGGTGCGAAACGCTCGCCTTAGCATTGGCGGCAATGTGGCTCCATCCATTTCATATTTTTTCCAGACCGATCTCTGCGACCGTGGCAAAATAAAGATTTTGGATGCCTGGGGCCGGATGCAGATTTCCAAAGGACTCCTTTTCCAGGCCGGACAGTTCCGTATGCCCTTCGGTGTGGAGGCTTTCTACGCGCCGGCAAACTATTATTTTTCCAATCTCGCCTTTATGGCTGACCAGGTGATGAACTATCGCGCTGTCGGCGCAAAAGTGGGATATACCTTGACTCGAACACCGCTCACTCTTGAATTCGGCGCATTCAATCCCAATGCAATTGGCGAGCACAATGTATGGAACCGTACGCTGGCTTATTCCGGCAAAGCAATGATGAAGTTTGGTAGCGGATGGTCTGTCTCTGCTGCTTACGCGTCAATCCGTCCGGGCGGCACGCGTGCTAATCTTGTCGACGCATATGCCGGATATTCCCGTGGCCAATGGATGGTTGCCGGCGAGTATATCTGGGAACATTACTGCAACCGCGCTTACAAGGACGTCCACAGCTACCTTATATTCGCCGACTGGCACAAAGCCGTAGACTGGGGCGTCTTCAACCGCTGGAGCATACAGGCGCGTTTCGATGGAATGACCAGCCACTATTCAATAACGCAGGCCGGAGATGTGTTCGCTGCCGCTCGCGACCGCGTAACCGTCGGCTCCACACTCACCTATCAGTATAAGAAAGTCAATGCCGACGTGCGCCTGAACTACGAGAAATATGTAAAGTGGGATGGCGAGGGCAAATCTCCCGATCGCTTTGTCGCAGAACTCATTATCCACTTCTGAATTGCCCCTCAAATCCGAAAAAACAATGGGGGATAGCTCAGGAACGCCTTTGTAATCTGGATTCAGTTTATGTTGGATCAATTATAGCATTCAGATTGGCTGTCCCCTGTTTTTATGGAAAACTTCTATTATTTTTGGTCCGATTTGCTCACTTTGTGGCTTTTTTTACATTTTGCACTGCGTTAAATTATTTAGCACAGTAATTTTTTTGTATTTTTGCGGGTCAATTAATCTAAGAATTTTTATATGTACAAATTTAATTTTAGAAAAGCTTTTATCATTTCCGTTGGATTTGCTATGTCTTTAGGAATGGTTTCATGTGGAAACGACGATGAGGATATCAATAACATAGAAGAGCTTCCTTACGTCGACAGTTGGGGTGAAGTCCTACGGGGCGATGACATGAAACTGCAGTTTTTCCCCGATCATTTCGCTTTTTATTGGGAATATACATTCAGCACCGAGAGCAGTCTTTCGATGGGTCTTAAGATTGAAGGAGAGTTCCCCGATTCGCGTTTCCTCAGCTATAACGTATATGACGACGACGAGCAGTCGAGCAATTGCCAGAAGGCTTACAGCATAATGGATATCGATATCGTTCCCGACCAGGGATCTTCCAATCCGTTCTTGGGCGATACTGCCGGCGACAAAAAATATACTCTGTATGTCCTTCCGGTCGATGCACCCGAAAGCATCACTGCCGGAAAGAAGAATATTATTTGGTATGATTCCGATGTAAAGAAAGTATGTACTATTTTGCGCTACTATATCCCCGAAGGGGGCATCAACGGTGGCGTGAAGATGCCTATGATAAGCGGTATCAGCCTTATAGACGGTTCGGTGGTCCCTGCGCCTAAGAGAGAACTCAGCGGGTTGCGTGGCTCTATGTCCATTCCCGGTGGTGCTTTCTCTTCAAATGACAATATGCTCTTCTTCAGGGCGCCTTTCTCATTTGCTTATCCTAACGGACCGGCCGAATATTGCTACAATCGCAACGTGCTCGAAAAGGAAAAAGTGATGGTGTTTAATTTCAAGGCTCCTGGATATCCTCAGAAAAAAGATGAGTATAAGGACGCCGAAATGCGGTATTGGTCCGTTTGCGTTGGAAATCAGGAAACTTATACCCCCCTTGCGATTTGCGACTACCAGACAAATATTGATGCCGATGGTTTTGCAAACTATATTTTGGCCGACAAGAATGGTGCCGATTATACCAAAGTTAAGGAGATCGCAGAACGAAAAGGATATAATGTCCTGGAATGGGATGCCGATTCTTGGGGCGACGGTGTCATGATTCTTTATCGTAATATGGTTTTTGCCGAAGACTATCCGCATTCCATGAGAAAACTGGATCCCGTTGGACCTGGTGTCAACCCTATGGAGAACCCGCAGAAGTATATCGCTGTGCTTGGACTCGGGCAATGGGGCGCTACTGGCAAAAAGGTTAATACCTCCGACTTTATTGCCGCCGATGGAAATATTGTATTGCGTCAGCCTAAATGATGAAGTGCAATATTAAGACCGCATTGTTCTTATTGTCTGCGTTGCCATTGATTTTGGCAACCGGATGTATCAAGGATGAGCTTCCGAATATCGGCGTAGATATCAAGAATGTTACTTCCGAAAACGGTAATATCCTTACCGTGGTATATCATAACGATGCTGTCGACGTTTATGTTGAACCGAATACAGACCCTTCCGAGATTTCGTTGAAAATCGAAGTCTCGGAGGGGGCTTCAATTCTTCCGGACCCCGACGGTGTTAAGGGTTATGATGTCCCGAGAGTGTTTTCTGTAACGAGCGAAGACCTTAATTGGACTAAAAAATACACCGTCGCTGTCCGATCTGCTGGGCTGCCATTAAAGTTCGGTTTCGAAAATTGGAAACAGCCGGAAAGAATGAGATATATGATACCGGTAGAGCTCTGCTTAGTCGACGGTAAGGAATCGGAACTCGGAATTTGGGCCTCTGGCAACGAAGCGTTTAATTTCCTTACAAACAAGGACGACGATTACACCGTTTTCCCTACTCAGCCCACAGACGACGCTGCTTCTGGCGATAAGGCTCTTAAACTTGTTACATGCCTCACAGGACAGTTCGACAAACCTGTGGCCGCCGGTAATCTTTTTCTCGGTCAGTTTGACGCTTCTCTCCGAGAACCCAGAGAATCCACTATGTTTGGTTTGCCTTTCTCGCATAAGCCTCTGAGGGTTACGGGAAAGTATAAATATAAGTCGGGTGGCCTTACATATTTCTCTCAAACAGAAGACAGATGCCGAATTCTTGCTGTTATGTATCTCACAGATGAGAATGTAACCCATCTGAACGGCTTCAACATCCGCACAAGCCCTAATATTGTGGGTATGGCCGAGATTGAAGATGGTAGCTCTACTCCTGGCGACGGTTATCACACTTTTGATATCCTGTTCAGATACGACAGCAATAAGGAAATCAATCCCGACATGCTTGCTAACGGCCGATACAACCTCGCTTTGGTGTTCTCTTCCAGCAACAAGGGCGATGTATATGACGGGGCCCCCGGCAGTACGTTGTTAATAGATGACGTCGAAATTATTTGTGAATGATTATGTGCCGAAACAGATTTATAATTTTTCTTTTGGCGATTGTGGTGGCTGGGATGGCTGTGATTGCTCAGACACCACGCAAGATAGACTATGGAGTCGATCTCGGCTTTAATCTTGGTGCTACAACTCCTATGGGCCTCCCTGCCGAAGTTCGGAAGATAGACAGCTACAGCCCTACCGCTAATATTTCCATTGGAGCGCATGCAATTTACTGGCTGTCGCCGAAATGGGGCGTCCGTGTTGGTCTGGCGTTCGAGAACAAAGGAATGAAGACTGGTATTGAAGTGCGCAACTATCATCTCTCTATGAACATTCAGGACGGCACCGAAGAAGGGGCGAAGACCGGATATTTTACCGGAAAGATAAGGAATACCAGCAGGATCACTTATATCACCCTGCCTGTAAATGCGGTGTTCCGCCTCGGCAACAGCTGGAAGATGGAGTTCGGACCATATTTCTCCTATGCTCTCGACCGTGCGTTTACCGGAAAGGTCAGCGATGGTGAATTGCACGAGACTCCACTGCATCCGGCAATCGGAGTAAACAAGGCGTATTATGACTATTCCGACGATATGCGTCGCTTTGATGTCGGCCTTGGACTCGGTGCAAGCCGATCAATTTATAGAAATCTTTCGGTAAAGGCAACCCTTTCATGGGGCCTCATAAGTGTGCTGAATCCCGATACGCGAAAAATCGACATGAATACCTATAATGTTTTTCTCAATATAGGTTTGTCGTATAATATCTGAGCTGCTTCGGCTCGCTACCATTGCCGGCTCTGAATTCGCCTCCGGAATAAAATCGGATTGGATGACAGTCCCCGGGCTGCATAAAGCCCCGGGGACACTGTATCTGTGATTTGGATTCTCCTGAAGCTGCGGCGTAGCTCTGTGAGCGATACCGGGCATCACTGATAATCGGAACAGGAAAAACAGGCGGTCATCCGCTCTTCGCATTGGATTTGGTATTTACCCGCCGTTTGCTTAACTTTGCGGTATAAAGATACTTGTTCCGATGGCTAATATATATGAAATACGTCGCTACGGCAAAGGGGCTTTCCTGATAGCCTCGGTTGTCGTTGTCGTTCTGTTCCTTTATTTTTCGTCGGGCCTTATACGCGACCTGTCGAATGTGGAGCGCGAGCGTATGCAGATATGGGCCGATGCCACCAAGGAACTGGCTTCTGCTACAATGTCCGACATGGACAATCATTCTGACAGCGACATCGATTTCCTGCTCAGCATAATCCAGAGCAACACCACTATTCCGGTGTTGCTCACCGATGCCGACGGAAATATCCTCGACTACCGTAATTTCAGCTTGCCTGACGCCACCGACAGCCTTGCGCTCGGGGCTCCTCTCAGCCCGGTTAATTCCGAATATCTCCGAAACAAGCTTCGGGAGCTGTCGGATACACAGAACAAGATTGTTATAGAGATTCCTCCGGATGTGGTGCAGTATCTCTACTATGAGGACTCCACGTTGCTAAAACGTATGAGTGTGTTTCCATACGTGCAGCTGTTGGTGATGCTCACCTTTATCTGCGTGCTCTACTTCGCGGTGTTGTCTACCAAGAAGGCCGAGCAGAATAAGGTATGGGTTGGCCTGTCCAAGGAAACGGCGCATCAGCTGGGAACCCCGATATCGTCGCTGATGGCATGGATGGAGCTTCTGCCGGACTATGGAGTGGATGCCGATACCGTTGCCGAGATGAACAAGGACGTGAACCGCCTCAGCACCATCGCCTCGCGCTTCTCTAAAATCGGGTCGGTTCCGCGCATGGAACCTGCTGAACTGAATAACGTGGTAGGTGATGCCGTCGGATATATGGAAACCCGCATCTCTCCCAAGATATCCCTTGCATGGCACCCCTGCGCATCGGAAATACACGTGCTTGCCTGCACTCCGCTGTTGGAGTGGGTAGTGGAAAATCTTATTAAGAATGCCGTGGATGCAGCCGAGGCCGGGCGCCCGGGACGAATCGACGTTGTTGCCGGCATAGCGCAGAACACCGCATTCATCGAGGTGGCCGACACCGGCAAAGGAATATCGAGAAAGAATTTCAAGACGGTTTTCAACCCCGGCTATTCCACAAAGAGCCGTGGATGGGGACTGGGCCTCACTTTGGCGAAACGTATTGTGGAGCAGTACCACGGCGGCAGAATTTTTGTAAAGCAGTCGGTGCCCGGTGTGGGTACGACGTTCCGCATAGAGCTGCCCGTAGACAGAAAATAACTGACCATTATGAAAAACGACAGACTGCACATCCTTCACCTGATATATTCCTTCAAGACAGGCGGCGTGGAATCCATGCTGATAGATATCGCGAACATCCAGGTGCGGATGGGACATCGTGTTACCGTGCTGGTTGTGAACGACGTGGCCAATGAGAGCCTGTTCGGTGAATTCGACCCCGGTGTGGAGGTTATACGCATGCGCCGTAAGGAAGGCGACAAGCCCTTGCTGATGATGGCACGTCTGAACTGGCGCATAATGCGTCTGCGCCCCGATGTGATACACTCCCATCACCATAAATTCAGCCGACTTGTAGTGGTGCGTGCCAGGCGCCTGCTGTTTACCGTACACTGCAAGGACATGCCCATGATATACGCCTCGCGATCGCATATGGTGGCTATTACCGACACCGTGCGCGACGATGTGCTTGCCCGTGTGCCCGGAGCCGATGTAACTACCATCCTCAATGGCTTCCGCACAGCCGACGTGCCCCGTCGTGGTCGTCGTCCGGCAGGAGATGTGTTCCGTATCGTGCAGGTTGGCAGCCTAAGGCCTGAGTACAAGGGGCAGGACGTGCTTATCCGCGCTCTGCGCGTGCTTGCCGACAGAGGTGTGAAGAATGTGGATGTTACCTTCATTGGCCGTGGCGACGAGCTCGGGCCACTGGAGGAACTTGCCAGGAAGGAGGGCGTGGCCGATCGCGTGAACTTCGCCGGCCAGATGGACCGTGCCGGAATATACGGCTGCCTGCACACATTCGACGCTATGGTACATCCATCGCGTAGCGAAGGATTCGGCCTCACAGTTGCCGAAGGCATGGCGGCGGGACTTCCACTGGTGCTTACTCGCGGCGACGGCCCTTGGGAAGTTGCCGGAAACGGGCGCTATTGTATCTCTGCCGAATCTGGCGACCCTGTATCGGTTGCCGATGCGATAACTGAACTTATGACGCATTATCCCGAGGCCATCGACCGTGCAGCGGAAGCCGTCGGATATGTCGGACGCTACGATGTTTCGGCTACTGTGGAGCAATATATAGTTTATTATCGCCGTCTGTTGGGAAAACAATAAAAATTTTTGCTTAATTTTGTGGGACGAACATAAAGAATATATCAGTATAATGGATGTAAAGACCTCAATGCGGGAGATACTCCTTGCAGAAAGCGAAGCCATAAAGAACATACCCGTAACCGACAGCTACGAGGAAGCAGTGGAGGCAATTGTGGAGCGCGTGCACCGTCGCGGCGGAAAACTCGTTACCGCCGGTATGGGCAAGGCCGGACAGATTGCCATGAATATTGCCACAACATTTTCGTCGACGGGCACGCCTGCAGTGAATCTGCACCCCAGCGAGGCCCAGCATGGAGATCTGGGTGTCCTCCAGAAGAACGACATTGTGCTGTTGATTTCAAACAGTGGCAAAACGCGCGAGATAATAGAGCTTGTCGAGCTTCTCCACGGCCTATATGCCGACATCCCCACAATAGTGATAACCGGCGCTCCGGACAGCCCGCTTGCCAAGGCCGCCGACATCGCCCTGTTTACCGGTGGCGCTCCCGAAGTTTGCCCGCTCGGTCTCACGCCAACAACTTCCACAACCATGATGACCGTTATAGGTGATGTGTTGGTTGTGAACACCATGCGCCGCATAGGCTTCTCCAAGGCTGAATATGCCAAGCGCCACCACGGCGGCTACCTCGGTGTGGCCGCGCGTGCCAAGGACTGAATATATGAAAAAGATTATCTGCATAGGCGAGTGCTCACACAATCTTGTGCTCGATGCCGCCGGTAAACCACTCGGTAGCCTTCCGGGCGGACGCATCGCCAATGCCGCCGCAATTATGGCGCGCGACGGTCTTAAGGTGCTCATGGCATCCGAAACGTGCGCCGACCGTATCGGCGATATCCTGGTGGACAACCTCAGGAACGCCGGCGTGGATGTTACTTCCGTCGACCGATTCACCGAGGGCCGCACGCCATTGAATATTTTCGTGCATTCCGCCGATCCCGCGCAACCGTCGCCCTCGCTCATACGATACGAGGAATATCCTGACGAAGCCTTCGACATTATATGGCCGCGCATCGACGAAGGCGACATCGTTGTCTTCGGCGGATACTATGCGCTGGACAAGCGAATGCGCCCGCGCCTCACGCGTCTGCTGGCCAATGCCGTCGAACGTAAGGCGCTGATGGTGTATCTGCCCGGCTATCTGCCGCAGCAGGAGCCGCGTATAACGCGTGTTATGCCGCAGATTCTCGAAAATCTTGAAATGGCCCATGTTGTAGTTACGCGCAACAGGGATCTTGAGTTGATTTTCGGTATCAAGACTCCTGATGCCTGTTATCACGACCATATCGACTTCTACTGCCGCTCGCTGGTGAATGTAGACGACACCTGCCGTCGCATAAGCTACTACACCGGCAAGGAAGTAAGCTCTGTGGAGATTCCCGAACGCGTGTGCCGCACACTGGCTTGGAACGCCGGTGCCATCGCGGGCCTCGTGGCCGAAATAGCTCTGCGCAATCTCGACGCTTCCGCTTTCGAAGCTCCCGCGGGCGACCTGCGCGAAGCCCTGCTCGGAGCTGCCGCACGCAGCGCTATGGCATCCGCACAGTCGCTTACCGAGCAATGGCAATCTATCGAATGAAATAGTTAAGTTTAGTTTAAAAACAAGAATTATTAGTTAAAATCTGTAAAATTTAGGTCGTTACAAACCGTAATTTAGTATATGTCAACATCTCAGAACGCCCCCCTGAATCCATTCCCTGTTGCCCGAGACATGCATGTCGCTATTGTTAGGACCCTGTGGAACAGCCATATAACAGAAAAATTGATGGCATCCGCCATTGAAACCTTTGGTAAAAACGGTATCGAAAAAGATATGATTGATACCTTCGAGGTCCCCGGTGCTGTCGAACTGACATTTGCAGCCGCCAAACTTGTAGATACTGGCCTGTATGACAGCGTTTTAGTGCTCGGATGCGTTATCCGCGGTGGTACTCCGCATTTCGATTACGTGTGCCAGAGCGTAACCCAGGGTAACGCCTATCTTAACAGCGAGTGCGACATACCAATTATTTTTGGCGTGCTAACCGTTGATACTGAGCAGGATGCACTCGACAGATGTGGCGGTCCCGCAGGCGACAAAGGTGCCGAATATGCCGTTGCAGCACTTCAGATGTACGATTTTGTCCAGAAAGTGAACAATCTCTAAACCCTTGCCGTTGCCAGTGTGTTTTATGGATATATAAGACTTTAACATACAACACTATGGCAAATTCTAATTCCGACAAAAGATCGACGGGTCTGTGGGCTTGGATTGTGATAGGGCTTATTGTAGCCGCTATTGCAGTGGGCACCCTCTACTATATCGGGTGGTTCAATACCAATACGCACGTAGACACACCCGCAGGCGACAACGTAGAGCAGCAGTACACCATCACCGAAGCCCAGGCGGATGCTCCAGGCGAGGCTCAGTGGCAGAATGCCGACGGCCAGACTTTGCGCGAGGAGATTGTGGATCCCGAGGCTCCTACGGCCACGCCTCCCTCGCCCGAGAACTAATTTGAAAGATGAAATTATCAGTTCAGATCATATTATTCATTGTACTGACGGTGTGTGTCGCTTCGTGCTCGCACACCGCCACAATGCCCCTCCGGCCCCTCGAGGCTGCCGAACAGGCCTATGCAGAGGGCAAATACGCAAAGGCGCAGATGCTGGCCGACAGCCTCATGCTGTCGCCCGCTTTCAGCGGGCTGCAGGCTACATCGCTATGCCGCCTGTCGCTGTTGCTTATGCGCCTCAGTGAGGTTAACGGCGACGCCGGCGCCAATATCGCCTTTGCCGCGCATGTACTCGATGCCGCCGAGCGTTGCGACAGCGACAGCATGGCCATGTTCATCGAATCTTTGCCTGTCGACGACCGCGCCCGTCTAATCATGGTAAATTCCATCACCGAAGGCTCGCGTTTCGTTGCCGATACCGATTCGCTTGATATGGCAATGGATTCATTAATGCAGCTTTAGCTATGCCGCAAGATAACAAGACTAATTGGCTCGACGCCCTCAGTGCACTTCGCGGAACAATGTCCGGCGACGTCGAAGAACCCGTGGAATCCAATGCAGAAGCCACTACAGCCGAGCCTGTGCAGAAGCAGCGCCTCGACATTATCCTCGACCGTAAAGGCCGCGGAGGCAAAACGGCCACGATAATAGCCGGTTTCACACTCGACGACGGTCAGGTCGCCGATTTGGCCGCATATCTCAAGAAACAGCTTGGCACGGGCGGCTCCGCTCGCGGAGGCGAGATACTCGTTCAGGGCGACCGCCGCGATGATGTTCTGAAACTCCTCACAAAAAAAGGCTATAAAGCCCGCATAATCTGATATGGATACCGCTGCCATCCTCCGTATGATTTCCTCGGGACATCTCGAAGAAGCGCGTCGCATCCTTGATGAAGCGGCGGCCCAAGCCACCGCGCCGTGCGATAAAGCATCTGTGGAGTATCTGCGCGGACGCCTGGCATGGAAAGAAGGCAACAAAGGCGAGGCTATCAGCTGTTACGAACGCGCCACAATTCTGGATCCCGACAGCGATGCCGCCGTCGCCCTCGACCAGGCCCGCGAAATAATGGACTTTTTCAACAGAGACCTCTACAATCCGTAGCCTGACCATTTCACGGCTCATTTTTGATTCCCCTTTCGGGCAAGATTAGGACAATATTTTGTTCTTTTTGCCCACTATTTTTGTTTAGGACACCGAAATGTTGTAACTTTGCGGCTGTACGTGGCACTTTTGAAGTGTCCGGAACAGTAGAATTCATTTAATACTAATCAGATATGAAATCACTGAAAGTTCTTATTGTCGCTGCAGTGGCTGTGCTTGCAACAGCGCTTCCTGCTTCGGCCCAGTTCAGATTCGGTCCTAAAATCGGTACCGAGGTAACAAACATGCGTTTCGACAAGGATGTGTTCAACGCCGAAAACCGTGCCGGTTTCACGGGTGGTCTCCAGGTTGAATTCACGATTCCCGTTATCAATCTCGGTTTCGATCTTTCCGCAATGTATGTTCACCGCGTGTTCAGCTCCGATGCTTTGAATAGCACAGAGGGCGATATTTATAAGAATTATAAAAAACGCGATTATATCGAGATTCCTCTTCACCTTAAATATAAAATCGGTCTGCCTGTAGTAGGCAGCATTATCACACCCTACATTTTTACCGGTCCCAACTTTGCAGTGCTTGCTTCCAAAAAAGGCATCACGGAAGGTATGAAAAACAAATCCTTCGATACCGCATGGGATTTCGGTCTTGGCCTGCAGCTGTTCACACACCTGCAGATCGGCGCTTCCTACAGCGTCGGCATGAACAAGACCGTGGAACTTGTGAACAAAGTGGGTGGTCCGAATATCAATACTGTCGACCTGGATTCCCGCTGCAACTTCTGGACTATTACCGCAGCCTGGATGTTCTAATTTAACCTATAACTTATCAATAACTTAAAAGAACAGATTTTATGCGTCT
The DNA here is from genome assembly GCA_902461565.1 of uncultured Porphyromonadaceae bacterium. Taxonomy (GTDB): domain Bacteria; phylum Bacteroidota; class Bacteroidia; order Bacteroidales; family Muribaculaceae; genus CAG-873. Next base: position 58,239 of record CABPYL010000010.1, on the reverse strand, counting down.
TATAATTGAAAAAGACTATGCCGACGTTTCGCGTTGGGCAGCAAATTATGTAGCTTCGCGCATCAACGCCGCAAAACCCACCGCCGAGCATCCCTTCGTTCTCGGTTGCCCTACCGGCAGCTCTCCATTAGGCATGTACCGCAATCTTATCGAGCTGTACAAGGCCGGCAAGGTTTCGTTCCGCAATGTCGTAACATTCAATATGGATGAATACGTAGGTATTCCCCGCGACCACGAGCAGAGCTACTACACCTTCATGTGGTCTAATTTCTTCAGCCATATCGACATCCCCGCCGAGAATGTGAACATTCTCAACGGTAATGCCGAAGACCCCGAGGCTGAATGCCGCCGCTTCGAAGAGAAAATCGCTTCCTACGGAGGCATCGACCTGTTCATGGGCGGCGTCGGTCCTGACGGACACATCGCCTTTAACGAACCCGGCTCGTCGCTCACCTCGCGCACCCGCATGAAAACCCTCACGCAGGACACCATCATTGCCAATTCGCGTTTCTTTGAGAACAACGTTGACCTCGTTCCCAAGACTGCGCTCACCGTGGGCGTAGGCACCGTAATGGCAGCCCGCTCGGTAATGCTCATTGTAAACGGCCACAACAAGGCACGCGCCCTGCGCCACGGTGTTGAAGGCGGAATCTCGCAGATGTGGACGATCTCGGCTCTGCAGATGCACCCCAAGGCAATCATTATTGCCGACGACGACGCTTGCGCCGAACTTAAAGTAGGCACATACCGCTACTTCAAGGATATCGAATCCGCCAATCTCGATCCCGCCACCCTCCTGAAATAATTTTCTATCCCTATAAACAGCGGACACCGGCCCCCGCCGGTGTCCGCAATTATTTTTACTTGCTGATGGCAAATTTCAACCCGTATGTAGATATAATAGATGTCAGTTTCTGGCGCGAGCTTTGTACCCGCGAGGGCACGCTACGCCGCTATAGAAAAGGCGAGATGTTCCTTCATGCGGGAGAAGTACCAAAATTTTTCGGTTTCATTGAATCAGGATATTTTATCTATTCGGTAATCGATACAGATGGCGCCGAACATGTAACTGGCTTCGCACTGCGCGGCAATCTTGCCGGAGATTTCTATAGTTCTGTTCATGCCGTACCAGCTTTGAACAATCTGAAAGCCACTGCAAACTCCTCTGTGTGGGTTATATCTTTATTGACAGTTCAGAAAGTTTTCGGTCGTTATCCCGATATGCGTCTTATTATGGCCGAAGAACTGTTCCGTACAGCGCATCAAAGATATGTGGACCATTACCGCCATTCGCCTAAAGAGCGATATATCGAGGTGCTGAATCGTTGCCCGGACCTTCTTCAACACATAACTCTCAAAGAACTTGCATCTTATCTTCAGATAACTCCAACGCATCTCAGCCGCATCCGCAAAGAGATTCTTTCCGGCACATAAACGTTTTTTATCTCCATACTTCAACTCTCAACATATGTTGAGAATTTTGTTGTTTATAGTCTTTATATTTGCTGTCGAGAAAAGTACGCAAATTAAACTATGAAACTGAATTCATTCATTGCTGCAATTTTATTTCTGACATTGGCCGTGTTTGCGTGCAGTGCGAGAATCAAAGGGCCGTTTGTGTACTCGCGGATTTATACAGGTTCGGAAGAGATAATTGCAACAGATTCCATCAGAATCAAGATACCCAGGAAACACGAAAATATCGTCCTTATAAATGATGCCTATACAAAATGTGCGCAAAAAGGACGTCAGATAGCCGTTGATGCAATAGATTCGCTGGTCGTGTGGATGCCAACATCACCAGATGTCCGCCATACAATCGTATATTTTAAACCCTACGGGTGGTGTTGGCTGCTTGAGAAGACCCCGAGGATAACTGTATTTGTTTTTTGTAAAAATGGCTATCGCATGTGGGGCAACGGCGGTATTCAGGCCTGTGGCAAGTACATCCTCCTAGCCGTTAAGGATGGCTCCGTTACGGAATTCAAGAAAACATGGAAAATGTCTGACGACAGTTTCCGGCGCAAGGTGGCCGACCTCGTGGCCGACGACCCTGTACTCGGTGCGGAGATAATTAAAAGCCGTACTCGCCGCGACAAAACACTCAGAATGCTGCGTCTGTATAATCCCGTTTATTAATCCTTAAACTATACCGCAATGAAAAAACGAATAACCATCATGCTCCTTATCGCGGCATCGGCCGCGATGTATCTCCGTGCCGGCGACAACGAAAGCAATCATGTGGAAGTGTTGCTCGTCGACAGTACCCGCGTCGAAGGCTACTGGTCTACCGATTTCAAGACCGGCATGAAAAGATTGTTCTCCAAAACAGGTTCCATCAATCAGTACATCAGAATAAAGGATGGGCCAAAAGACGGCGAGGCAAAGACCTACAAAGCTTCGGACGTCCTCGAATACCGTTTTATTGAGGAAAGTGAGGATTTTCCAAAAGGCACCGTCTACGTGTCCGAAAACATAAACGTTCCGGGAATGTTTAAGCCCAACAGATATATCCGCGGTTTCGCTCTGGTGCTGAACCGCAACGATGTAGGCACCATCCTAAAATGGAGCGTTTTCGAGCAGACCGGAGGCAAGAACAGCGTTTCTCGCCTTGTTCCTGCTATCGGCGTAAAACTAAAAGGGGCGCGGGCCGCTTACGGATTTATGGTGAACGGACGCTATTATCCTTTCTATCTGATGAATTATCTGAAAAAGGCGGCCCCCGAATTCAAGACAATGCTTGAAGAATATTTCGACAAAGGCCCCGACAGCAAGGCGCATCGCGAAGAACTGAAAGATAATCCCTCAATCATGCTGTCGCTCTATGCGGATTATCTCAAGACCCACGACCCCATAAACGACTCCGTCGAGTAATTCATAGATTGATGAGTGATTGATGAGTGGCTGTGTAAAGATGAAAAATCTTCACAAATTTGTGAAGATTGAAAAACTTTTTATATCTTTGCATCGTAACACAGCTATCCGCTACGATTGATATGATTACGATTCCTGGTGTCGCTTCCGACATGATAGCGAATAATCTTACTCCGTTTGAGCCGACCCATCCGGGAGAGCTTATCAAGGATGAACTTGAAGCAAGGGGTCTCACACAGGCCAAACTTGCCGAAAGTATCGGAGTGAGCGCATCGCTTCTTAATGAGATAATAAAGGGCAAAAGGAGTGTGAACACAGAAATGGCATTGCTTATTGAGGCCGCTCTGAATCTTCCGGCGGATTTGTTGCTCAATCTTCAGAGCGACTACAACATGCAGATTGCGAAATCGGATGTTTCATTCATGAAGCGTCTCTCAGCTATCCGTAAAATCGCGGCCGTTCTTTAGCGGTTGAATTGATATGTAATTCGGCGATTCGGGTAAGCGCTTTGCGGCACGGTTTTTGTACCTTTGCACTGTATAAATCCGATTTGCTATGAAACTGATTCAAAACACCGAGTTCGGCGGCGAGCGTCCCCTTTTTGCCGAGCATGACATAAGACTTGAGAATGTTACTATCCATGCCGGCGAATCGGCGCTCAAATGCTGCCGCAATGTCGAGGCTGACCATTGCGTTTTTGAAGGGAAATATCCTTTCTGGCATGTGGAAAATTTCAAGGTGAGCAACTGTACATTCACTCCCGGCGCACGCGCCGCACTATGGTATTCGGAGAATCTTGAAATGACCGATACCGATGTGCAGGCACCCAAGATGTTCCGCGAGATGGACCGTCTGAGCCTTACAAACGTTGATATTCCCGATGCGCAGGAAACCATGTGGCACTGCCGCAATATCTGTCTGCGTAACGTCAAGGTGGCTCATGCCGATTATATCTTCATGCACTGCGACAATATCCGTATCACCGATTATCACCAGGACGGGAACTACTCTTTCCAGTACTGTCGCAATGTAGAGATTTCCAACGCCGTAATCAACAGCAAGGATGCTTTCTGGAACACCGAGAACGTTACCGTGCGCGATTCCGTTCTCAACGGTGAATACCTCGGATGGCATTCCCGCAATCTGCATCTTATCAACTGTCGCATCTCCGGTACCCAGCCGCTGTGCTACTGCCACGGCCTTGTGTTGGAGAACTGCTCTTTCGACCCGGATTGCGATCTCGCTTTCGAGGATTCCGACGTCCGTGCTATTGTCAGCACCCCTGTAACAAGCATCAAAAATCCGCGTTCGGGCCGCATTGTGGTGCCTGCTGTGGGCGAGACAATTATAGATGAACATCAGAAGGCTCCCGCCGACTGCATTATAGAAATCGGCTGATGGACGAGCGTTTCAGGCGTCTTTTCGATGAAGGTGTAGAGCGTCGCCACGGCGATTCGTACAAATGGGACACCTCCATGCCCGACGATGTGCTGCCCCTGTGGGTGGCCGATATGGACTTTGCAACCGCGCCGGTCGTCCAGGAGGCACTGCGCCACAGGGTAGAGCAGGGTGCCTTCGGCTATGTGAAAGTTCCCGATGCGTATTACGACGCGCTGATATCGTGGTTCTCGCGTCGCCACGGCTGGGATATCGCCCGCGAATCGGTCCTCTACACCTCCGGTGTGGTGCCGGCGCTGTCGGCCGTGATAAAGGCCCTTGCCGTGCCGGGCGACAAGGTTATTGTACAGACACCCGTTTACAACTGTTTCTTCTCTTCTATCCGCAACAACGGATGCGAGGTGCTCGAAAACCCTCTCCGTTTCACCGGCGACAGCTATGAAATGGACTTCGACGACCTTGCCGCCAAAGCTGCCGACCCGCGTGCGCGTCTGTTGCTGCTCTGCAATCCGGCAAACCCAGCCGGTCGCGTGTGGACACGCGACGAGCTGATGGAACTTGTCCGTATATGTCGCCACAACAATGTTACCGTGGTGACCGACGAGATTCACTGCGAGCTTGTGTATCCGCCGTACCGCTACACGCCTTTCGGCTCGTTGCCAGCCGAGTTCTCGCAACGTGCGGTTGTGTGTCTGTCGCCGAGCAAGGCGTTCAACACTGCGGGGCTTCAGAATGCCGTAATTGTGGCGCCGGATGCCGACATGCGCCGCCGCATCGACAAGGCGATAAACATCAACGAGGTGTGCGATGTCAATCCCTTCGGCGTAGCCGCGCTCATCGCGGCGTACAACGAAGGAGGTCCTTGGCTCGACGCGCTCGTGGAATATCTGAAAGGCAACTATGACATGATGTCGGCTTTCTGCCGCGAGCATTTCCCGCAGTTGCCTGTCTGTCGCCTCGAAGGCACGTACCTTGTGTGGATGGACTGCCGTGCCCTGGGCAAACCGTCGGCTGAAATCGAAGAAGAACTCCTCGCAGCCGAAGGTCTGTGGCTCAATGCCGGCGCCATGTACGGCGACGATGGCTTCCTCCGCTGGAACATCGCCTGTCCCCGCGTGCGCCTGCAGGAAGCCCTCCGCCGCTTCGCAAAGTTTGTAGCCAATAAGACTGATTAGTCTGATAAGTCCGATCATACAACAGGAGCCGCCGGGCGCGCCCGGCGGCTCCTGTTGTATATGATTTAAAATCAGTTCTGAGTAAAAATATCTAAGAAAGTGCCGGAGGCGGAAGTCTGGAACGTTACGCCTTGTACAGTTTTGGGCGAGCACTTGAAGTTGAGGTGCAGACCCTTGGTGAAGTCCAGATTACCGCTGAGGTCGGTGATGGGGAAGCCTTCGTTGGGAGTGTTGCCTACGTAGGGCACAAGCGATGCGGCGTTGAAGCTCACAGACTTGTCGTAAACGGTAAAAGGAATTTCCTTAAGCACGAAGTTCATAGCAGGCATCTTGTCCATAAACTGGGCATTGGTGAGGCCGAGGTCCAGGCACTTTTTGGACGGATTCAGACGGAAGCTGTATATAGTATTCTTGGTCTGGAACGGCTGGCCTGCGCCGCTGGTTGTTGTGGTGGCGCCAAGGCTGTAGGCGTTGCATGCGCTCAGCACAGAGTAGTCGTTGTCCATCACGAAACGTGTGCAGAAGCCGTAAACGGCATTGTAGGCTATCAGAAGGTTGATTTCGAGGTTGTCGATAGCGGGAGTCCTTCCGCCTGTAGCGGCGGGAATCGCGGTGGGCGCTGTTATCTTGAGCCAGCCCTCTTCGGTACCCACAACCTTGAGGTCGCGAAGCTGAATATCGGGGGTGCCAGTGCCGTCGGCAAGTTTAAGACCGTTTATAACCACGTTTGCCGTGGCTTTGGTATAGTTTATCTCAATAGAATAATTTACGGTGGTACCGCTCACTGTGTTTGTCCCGTCCTTGGCGGTAACAGACTCGAAGCAGTCGCGGATAGCGGTGGTTACCGTATAGTCGTTGCTGCCGGAATTGCTGCAGCTACTCAGAATAGCGGCTGCGGCGAGAATTGTAAGAAATAATTTATTCATGTCTTGCTTGGTTTTTGGCACAAAGGTAGTCCTTTGTGCCGACCTAATCAAAAACCTTAGCATATTTTTTGTTTTTAAAGCGCGTCCTTGGAAACTTTAGCTGATAAATAAACAAAAATTTGCACAACTGAAGATTTCTTATTACTTTTGCCCTGCGAACATGTGTTCGTTCAACAAAGGCTTTTATTCTTTTTCAATAAGATATATGTTTTTATAGATTGTAGATTATTAGAGGGCTCTGTCGCGAGATACAGCCCTTTTTTATTGTCCTTACATTCTGCCTGTTGGCTGAGCGGATGCCGAATTGGCAGCCTGACAGGCACCGGAAATCAGAAGTTGAACTGAAGCATGGCGTTTATTCGGTTGTCGTGGTGCGAGATGCCGTCCATATCGACACGTCTGCCGTACAGGTATTCAAGGCCGGTCTGCAGGCCGGGTAAGATAGTGTAGAACACATTTGCCGAAACATACTGTGCATATTTGTACTGTTCGTTCCACGGCGTTGAGCCGTCGGCATATTTGTCGGCATAGGCACGGCTCTGGCTATAGGATACCGAGGAGAATAATTTCGGTGAGAATGTATACTGCAATCCGGCGTATGCACCCCATGCCTTTACGGCGTCCAGATGTCCTGGGTTGTTGCTGTCGGGCGACAGATCCAGGCCCAGATCTGCCAGATCCTGGATATATCCGCCGATACCGCGTCCGTAAGCTGCCTGATAGTACGCCTGGAACTTGCTTGCCCCAAGAGGGGTGCTTCCGCTTAGCTTTATGCCCCAGGCTGTCTTTGTGCGGTTATTGTCGGCCACAAGATCGCGGTACTGGATGTTTCTCATCAGTACAGAGAACCGTAGCCATCCGTCTCCGTTGTCCCAGCTGTACTGCACGAATGCTGGAATGTCGGGAATACGCTGATTGACAACGCGTGTGGCCGCAGTGGTAGTAACACTTACCGAAGGAATTTCCAGACCGACGCCAATCTTGATTCTCTTGCCGAACGAATGGCGGTAGTTGATCAGGAAATTGTTCGTGCCTACAAGGCCGCAAGGGCCCTCGTCGTCGATTGTAGGAGGTGCGGCAGCTCCGTCTTCAAAGAGTGATGATGTGTGGCCGACAGTAAATCCACGATAGTTGATGTATACGTGGTTGAGCTTGAAAGCGCCGTGGTCGCCGCTGAATTTACCGCTGATGTATGCACCCACCTTGTTATCGGTGCCTGGGAGGGCTACGAAGTTGATAAATATTTTACTTTGGCCGAATGTACCCTGGAGCTTGCTGCCGTCGCCAGCAGGGGTGTCGAAGGGAATGTCGGCCGTAGTGAAATCGCTTGGAGAATCTATCGGGTTGCCCCAGTCGAAAACGCCTACGCCTTTGATAACTCCGCCGATGCCTAAGTAGAACATATTCTGTTTCCCTATTATGGCAAAACGCGGAGCACCGGGTTCTGTGAATCTTTTTGGCGCATTCTCTATAAAAGCGTCATATACCTTTTGGTCGGGTTCGCCGGCATTGAATATTACTTTTACTTCGCCTTCATCCGGAAGTGCCGGGTGATTCTGTGCTTCGGCAGTCGCCGACAGCAACGCTGCGGCGCAAAGAAGTGGCAGGATTAATGTTTTCATAACGTGGATCAAACATATTCATCGCTTATACGGAATGTAAACGATTTGCGTTTTACCACTACCAGTATAGCGAAGATAAGGGTGAATATAAAATTGAGAATAAAAGGAAAATGGTTGCTTGTAGTTCCGAAAAGATGCCGGAAGAAGTCTACTATAAACGGGGTTATGGTTATGGCGATATAGTTTACCGACAGTACAATGGCCAATGCCATAGTGGATTTGTTTCCGTTCACCACCGTATATGTGGCTTTGTCGTAAATCACTGGCTGGAATATGCCGTAGCCGAAACCCATAAGCATAGCGCCCGCATACAGCATTAAATGGTTGCGTGTAACGGCCATAAGGATAAGCCCTGCGGCAATCGAAATTGTCGCGAGCAGAGACGTGCGCTGTCCGAACAGTTTGATGATGTACGGCAGTACGAATCCCGGAAGGAATACGGCAAGATAAAACAGTGCCGTGATGGTGCCCGTGATGTCGCTGCTCAGGTGGTCGTCCTGGATAAGGAACGGCAGATAATAGGATATTATGGTTACGGCATAGGTAGTGAAGGCATAGAGGCCCGTAAGACCGGCTATACGCCCGAGAATAAAACCGGAAACAATCCTGGTACCTGATTTCGGTGCCGGAACGCCCGTGGCGGCGGAAACTGCGGCGGATGAGGCGCCCGGAGGGGCGCTGTTCATCTTCACTGATGCCGCAGGATTGTTGTTGCGTATAAAAATCATCAGTACCAGCGGTATTGCCGGAATCAGGTACACTATGAACGGCTGGTGCCAGTTGCCGTGATTGAGCCATCCCACTAAAAATGTGGCAAGAACGAGCGCTACATTTGATATGCCGCTCTTTATTCCCAGTTGCTGCATGCGGTATTTCCCAACGAACGTATCGGCAATCAGACCCGCCGCAAGCGGAATCACAAGACCGCATCCGCATCCCAGGATACAGCTCACCACAATAAGGGAGGTCATGGAATCGGCAAAGAAATACATTATTCCGGCGCCGAGATATATCGCCAGGCCCGCGACCACGATTCTTACTTTGTCGCGGGACTCGGACAGCTTACCTGAAAACAGTACAAAGGGAATTATCAGAAGGTTGGGCAATACCGTCAGCAACTGAATTTCAAGATCGGATGCTGACGGGAAGATTTTGTCAAGATTGCCCAGCATGGGGCTGACAGCCAGCCCCGGAAGGTTGACCACCAGCGAAATAGACCATATCGCCAGCAATGCCGGCAATGTAATCGTGCCTTTTCCGGTGGGTATTCGCATCATAACGTAGAGCAGTTATGCCGTTGTCTTTTTCAATTAGACTGATTCTCGCGCGCGATGGCTTCCTTCACTTCTTCATCGGTAGGCTGATAGCCGGCAGGCCACTTCGATACGTCGCCGGGTTTGCGGCCTTCTATCTGCCAGTCGAAAGGATAGAAGTCGGTACCTGCGTCGCGCCACGATTTCTTACGCTTTGCATAGATTATGAGCGGCAGCGCGATAAACACAGCCACACCCAGTACAAGTATGCCCACATACATCACGGGACTGCCTGTCTTTATCTGTGTGGGAGGAACGAAACTCAGGATACCTGCGGCAACGGCGCCGAGAATACCAAGACCCGAAACAAACCACATGCCGAAGCGTCCGCCGGGAACGCGGAATCCGCGCTTTTTGTTAGGTGCGGTGTGCCGCAGTCGGATAAAGGAAACGTAGATTATCACTACCATAATCAGATAGATGATAGTAGACATCTGGCTCAATATCTGATATGCGGATTCTACAGAAGGAAGTAGTACCAGTACAAGCGACAGTATCGTTACTATGGCTGCCTGGATATAGAGGATCGTAGTCTGAACGCCGTTCTTGTTGGTGTACTGCAGCGATTTGGGCAGAAAACCGGCTTTGCCTACCGCAAGCAGACCAGTGGAAGGTCCTGCGATTACAGCGCTCACCTGGCCGAGAACACCGAACGTGATAAAGACTGCCATAACATTTCCGAGCCACGGGGCTCCGATGGCTGCCCAGAGATCGTTGTATGCCACAAGCAGGCTTTGGAGAAGATTTATCTTGCTTTCAGGAATCACCACTCCGATAGCCAGAGTACCGGCAACGAAGATTACAAGAATAATCAGCACTGCCACAAGTACCGATCTCGGAAAGTCGCGCGAGGGATTTTTCATGCCCGGAACGTGAACGGCCTGAATCTCCATGCCGGCGTAGAACAGGAATATGCTTGCTGCAAGCACAATAGTGCCGAACTGCTCGAAGTCGGGCCAGAACGGTTTGTCGAGCGGGAGATTTATAGGCTTGCCCAGTATCAGGTATACAACCCCCATGACGATAAGAACGGCGGCCGGAATTATCGTGCCGAAAAGACCGCCCGCGGTACTTAGCTTGTTGGCATACTTCATGCCGCGGAAATTATTGAAGGTGCATATCCAGTATACACCCAATACTATCAGCAGGGTGTATATGCGGTTGCCTGCCAGCTTTGCGTCAAAGGCTTCCGGCCAGAAAACGTATGCCAGCGATACGGCGCCGAACATCAGTACAGCCGGGAACCATATCACCACCATCTGCCAGTCCAGATACATGCTCAGCCATCCCGTGCGGGTGCCGAATGCCTCGGATACCCAGCGGAAAACACCGCCCGAACGGGTATATGTAGATGCAAGTTCTGCGCACACAAGTGCATAAGGAACAAGAAATACAATAGCCGCAAAGATGTAGTAGAATATCGAGGTAAGGCCGAATTCGGCCTGTGATGCAAGACCACGCATGCTCACAATGGTCGTTACAATCATGATGGCCATAGCCATCATGGTGAGCTGCTTGCCGCCGGAGGCATGAGTCTGGGGCGTGCTTTCTTTTAATGTATTATCAGCCATAGAGGTAAATGTCCGTATAGATGAAACGTAAAGGACCGATACCGGACTTCTCCGGCACCGGTCCCGGTTAGCTTTATCTGTCTTATACCGTCTTTAACCGACGGGTACAGGATTTATCGTGCGGGATAAATTACCGGGTATGCTTCGGCAATTTTTGTACCTACTTTGTAGTGTACTCCGGGGCGTGCTGTGAAGTTCACATTGCATGCTGCCTCGAATACCATTACGATATCTGAACCGCCGAACTGGAAGTAGCTGATTTCTTCACCCTTGCGGAGCACTTTACCTTCTTCGGCCGTCATGATGACCGAAGAAACCTGACCCATGCCCATAGGCAGAACGGCTACCAGACCGATAGGACTGTCGATCACGACAAGACCACGGTTCTGCATGAATTCGTAACCGGGGGTATCCGGTGCACCGAACTTGTTTACACGTTTAGCTTCCAGACGGTTGCGGCCGGTTGTGGTATCGGGTACGGCTGTAACCTCAAGATAAACATCACCCATAATGTCGCGCGATTCAAGTACACGGCCTCCTACAGGGGCATGCTGACGGTGATAGTCGGCCGGGCCAAGGAAGGAGTGCATCCATTTACCGCCGGCGAAACGGTCTTTATACGGGCTGCCCTCGAGAAGCTCGGAAATCTTCCAATGGATACCCTTGATTTCGATTGTGTCGTCGCCACGGACTTCCCACGAGCCGTCGAAAGTGGCATCGGCAGGAGAGGTGATGATTCGGCTGTCTTCGATTGCGGCCACAGGACGACAACCCGGTTTGGTGTGGCGTGCGAAGAACTGGTTATACGATTTCCAGCCCCCGTGAGGCTCAAGATATTCGGCCATGTTGAACTCCGGAGAGTTGTAGAACGATTTTACGGATTCGGCAGTGATCGATTCGGGTGTGTCGAGGAATTTGCCCAGTTCGCGTACATAGTCTTTCATCCATGCCGACAGCGGAGTTAGGGCAGGAGATTCATCGCGCGGAGCTACGGCGTTCTGCAGCTCTTTAACGGGCGACTGGTCAAGAATAAAATAGAACTTGCAGATGTGGTTGAACATTGCACGTCCGAACTGATTCTCAACAGGAATCCATGTCAGGTTGGAATCAAGCCACGCGTAGTAGTCGTCGAGCGAGTTGATGTCATCCATTTCCTGAACGTCAAGTGATTTTGCTTTTTCGTAAGCCTGCTGGAATTTGTCCTGCCAACCGTTTTTTGCGATCATGTCGAGGAGTTCCTGCACAATCGGCTGATGTTTTGTAGTAGCCATTAGTGTTTTATTAAATTGTTATGTGTTTCCGCAAGGTGTTTCCTTGAGGTGTTTTCTATATCAATATCGTTTTTCATATATAAGAAACAAAAGAAAGTATTTCTGGTTCTGAATCTATATGAGTTTAACGGTAGTTAACCACACCCGCATACCCCGAATCTTTGCTCCGGAAAAGCATTTTTGTTTATGTAATTTGTCGGTTTCAAATATTCAACGTAATTTTACGGTCGGATACTAATCATCTGTACATTCATGAAATACAAACCGATATTAATACTTCTCGTGTTGGCGCTCTTGCCATTTTCTACCACTGCGCAGAGTGATAAACCGATGTTTTTTGAAGAAATAACAGACTTACCATACGACCAAGTTTACGCTTTTCAAGACGGATTGGCTCGAGTTATATGTGGCAATAAATACGGTTACATAGATAAAGGCGGCACATTAATAATCCCTATACAATATGATGCCTCTGGCGACTTTTCCGAAGGCTTGGCTCCAGCGAAACAGAATGGCAAATGTGGCTATATCGATAAGACCGGAACATTTATAATCCCGGTACAATATGATAATTTCGGTCTTTTCAGCGAGGGCTTGGCCACGGTGATGCAGAATGGCAAATGTGGCTATATAGACAGTACCGGTAAATTGATAATCCCTGTACAATACGATGATGCCGGCGGTTTTTCCGAAAGCTTGGCGCCAGTGAAGATGAATGGCAAATGGGGTTATATCGATAAGACCGGAGCAATTTTAATTCCTGCTCGATTCGATTTTGCCGGTCGATTTACCGAAGGCATGGCTCGAGTTGTACAAGATGCGAAATGGGGCTATATTGATAGGACTGGTACTTTTATGATCCCTGCGCAATACGATGAAGCATATGTATTTACAGATGACGTAGCTCGTGTAAAGAAGAATGGCAAATATGGCTATATAGATAGGACCGGAGCTTTTATAATCCCAACACAATATGATGAGGGGTATGGATTTAGCGATGGTTTCGCGGCAATAAAACAGAAAGGTAAATGGGGCTTTGTGGATAAAGGTGGCCAATTGGCAATTCCGTGCCAATATGAAGCCGTTGGTCGTTTGTTTAGAGAAAGTATTGCCCCTGTAAAAAAGGATGGAAAATGGCGTTTGATACGTATAGTATATTATAATTTGTCTAAATATATAGACATAAATCTTGGTACAGTAGAATCATTCTTTAAAAAAAGAGGTATAGAACCTCTTGACGAGAATGAGGTGCGATTAAAGATTGAACGTGAAATAGCCGAGTGGCAGAAAAAAAGCGAATTCGAACCCACGGAGCAATGGCGCGAACGCGTAAATGATGAAACTCGGCCCGCCAAAGTTAGGGAGATAGCCGAACGTATAAACCGTGAATATAATGAGAAAGTGCAGGAAGCCCATAGCGAGTATAAAAAGAAGTACGAAACATTATTGAAACGTTATTGCAAAATGCGGTCGGATGCTTTCGCCGCGCAGGAACTTGTCCTGCGTCCCTACGATGCCGATAACGAGACATATCTTATATCAACTGCCGAGTATGGCGACATTCTATTGCCGGTACCTCTGTCGAAGGCTCCGGCGTTCAAGAGCAACTGGGATAATATAAAGAAGTCCGTAGAGGCGGTGTTTGTGCCCTCAGGTAACGATGTAGCGCTTCAGAGCGTTAAGTTTGACAAGTATGTCTATGATTCAAATACCAAGGCCGATTATGCGCAGGTGGATATCGACTATAATTTCGGCGCGCTGAACGTGGATAATCTGAATCTCAACTTCGATGCAATCGATACCGGCACGCAGACGGCTCCTGAAGTCGCATCCGTGGCTCCGCGTACTGTAACGCCAGAACAGAAGAGAATCGCTGTCTCCAACACTTCGGATGTCGACATCGATATCCCCGAAGGAACGACGAATGCCGACAATACCTTTGCTGTGGTTATTGCAAACGGCAACTATGCCCATGCTTCGAAAGTTGTCAACGCCGAAAGCGACGGCCGCATAATGTCGCAGTACCTTGCCCGTACACTCGGATTGCCCCAGAGAAATATAACTACGCAGATAGATGCTACTTATGGCCAGATGGTGTCCGCTGTCGACCATCTGCGCGACATCAGCGAGGCATATGGCAAGGATGAATTCAATGTGATATTCTATTATGTAGGGCACGGTCTGCCTGATGACAACAGCCGCGAATCATACATTCTGCCGGTCGATGTCGATCCACGTAATATCAAAATCTGTTATCCGTTGGAAACTCTGTACAGCGAGCTTGGTAGCCTCGGCGCCAAGTCGGTAACGGTGATGATAGATGCCTGTTTCAGTGGCGCCAACCACGGTGAAGGCTTGCTGTTGCCACAGTCGATGGGCGTAACAATCAAACCCAAACAGAACCGCCCTACAGGCAACATGGTTGTCTTGTCGGCCGCCGAGGGCGACGAAACGGCGTTCCCTTACGCCTCGCAGGGCCACGGTCTGTTCACCTACTGGATTCTGAAGAAACTCAAGGAATCGCGCGGACAGGTAACGCTTGGCGAACTTAGCGATTACGTTGTTGACAACGTGAAGAAAACCTCTGTCATCGAGAACCGCAAGCGCCAGACGCCAACCGTAGCAACATCTCCCTCCCTTGCCGCCTCCTGGCGCGCCCTTCCGCTGATATCGGAGTAAATGCGGGAGTGTTCATTGTGTATCAGGAAAATGGACGGAGGCCATAAATTTAGTTAACCGGGAGCTTATGTGCCTCCGGAAAGACATACATCTGATATACAGTCCCGAAGGTAGCTGAAGGTGCTGCCTTCTTTTTATTCTTGGTAAGTTTTTTTCTCCTGTTATTTGCCAGTTTCGCATATTTGGCGTAATTTTAGGGTCTATAAATATAATCACTGTACAGTCATGAGATACAAATCGATATTAATATTTTTACTGCTGACGCTTTTGCCATATTTCGCCGTAGCGCAGAATGGCAATCCTATAGTCTTTGACTATATAACCAATCTGCAATGCGACCGTGTAAATTCTTTTAGCGAAGGCTTGGCTCCAGTGAAGCTAAAGGGCAAATGGGGCTATATAGACAGGAACGGTGCATTGATAATTCCTGCACAATATGATGATGCCGGCGGCTTTTCCGAAGGCTTGGCTCCGGTGAAGCTAAAGGGCAAATGGGGCTATATAGACAGGAACGGTACATTGATAATTCCTGCACAATATGATGCTGCTGCCGGTTTTTCCAAAGGACTGGCTCCAGTGAAGCTAAAGGGCAAATGGGGCTATATAGACAGGAACGGTGCATTGATAATTCCTGCACAATATGATGATGCCGGCGGCTTTTCCGAAGGCTTGGCTCCGGTGAAGCTAAAGGGCAAATGGGGTTATATAGACAGGAACGGTACGTGGAGGTTACCGAACCCTCAATCTGCCCGTGTGCAATCCAGCAGGGATTGATGGTGAGTTTTGACCGTTCCCACATGCGGCAAGCGCCCGCAGTTATTTAGATGTATGGTCTCCGGCCATTTCTGTCAGTTCTGCAACATCTTCATTTCACAACATGGCATAAAAAAGCTGCGACCACATCGCAGCTTTTTTATTATGTATATGTGGGATTATTTGACTTCCCAGGTACCGTTGGCAATAATCATGTCGCGGAGGTTGCGGAAGCCTTTGCGGGCGCGTACCTCCTCGGTCTGCATGGCCACACCGGTTTCGTAGGTGGGCGCTTCCACATCGCGGATAACGCCGAGGGCAAGCGGCAGTTCGCCCAGGCCGTCCATCATGGCAAGCTGCTGGTGCAGGAAGTTAGACTGGGTGTGGGCGTCGTGAACGAGCACATCGTCCAGCGTATATCCGTCCTGGCCGATTGTAACGGCTTTCAGCAGGAAACCGTCGCGTACGAGGCCTTTGTCCATATTGGCACCGAAAAGCATTTTTTCACCGTGGCGCAGAGTTATGGTGCGGTCGGCGCGCACGGCCTTGTCGGTGATGGCGTTGTGGATGCCGTTGTTGAAAATCATGCAGTTCTGCAGGATTTCGCATACCGATGTGCCTTTGTGGCGTGCTGCGGCGATCATTACCTGACGCGAGGTCTCCAGTTCAACGTCGATTGAGCGGGCGAAGAATGTGCCGCGTGCGCCGAACACGAGTTCTGCGGGCACGAATGGGTCTTCGGTGGTGCCGTAGGGGCTGGATTTGGATACGAAGCCGCGGTCGCTCGTGGGCGAGTACTGGCCCTTGGTGAGGCCGTAAATCTTGTTGTTGAACAGGATTATATTGATGTCGATGTTTCGGCGTACGGCGTGGATAAAATGGTTGCCGCCGATGGCCAGACCGTCGCCATCGCCCGAAATCTGCCACACCGTCATGTCCGGATTGGCCACCTTGTAGCCCGTGGCTATAGCGGCTGCGCGGCCGTGGATGGTGTGGAAGCCGTATGTATTCATGTAGTAGGGCAGACGCGAGCTGCACCCTATACCAGAAATCACGGCAGTTTTATGGGGTGCGATGCCCAGGGAGGCCATTGCTTTCTGGAGCGTGTTAAGGATTGCGTGGTCGCCGCAACCCGGACACCAGCGTACGGCCTGTTCACTTTTGAAATCGGTGAAAGTGTATGTATTCTGTTCCATTGTATTAGTCCTCCATCAGTTTTGTTGCACGTTCCACCACTTCGCTCACCTGGAAGGGCTGGCCCTGGATTTTGTTTATGCGCAGGAAGTTTTTGCCGGGGAATTTGGCCTGCAGATAGTCGGCGAACATGCCGGTATTCAGCTCGGCCACAATAAAGCGCTTGTAGTGGCTGAGCACTTCGGCTGTGTTGGCCGGCAGCGGGTTGATGTAGCGGAAATGTGCCAGCGCAACTTTGTGGCCGGCGGCATTGAGCTCTTCGGCGGCGCTGCGCAGATGGCCGTAAGTGCCGCCCCAGCCAATCAGCAGGGTATCGGCATCTTTGTCGCCCATAACTTCGAGCTGAGGAATGTTGTCGGCGATGCGTGCAACCTTCTCGCGGCGTAGCATAACCATCTTCTCGTGGTTGGCCGGGTCGTTGGAAATGCTGCCGGTAACTGCGTCCTTCTCCAGACCGCCAAGACGGTGAGTGGCACCCTCGGTACCGCCTACAGGCCAGTAGCGGCTCAGGTTCTCGCGGCGCATGTATGGTTTCCATCCGGCTTCGAGTACATCTGCCGGAATGTCCGGAGTCTTTATTTCGGGGTACTCGTCATCGTCGGGTATGCGCCATGCCGATGCGCCGTTGCCGATGAAGGCGTCGCTCAGCAGGATTACGGGAGTCATGTGTTCCACAGCTATGCGGCAGGCTTCGAAAGCCATGTGGAAGCAGTCGGTGGGTGTCGCTGGAGCAACCACAGCCACTGGCGATTCGCCGTTGCGGCCGTAGAGTGCCTGCATAAGGTCGGTCTGTTCGGTTTTTGTGGGCAGACCTGTGGATGGACCGCCGCGTTGCACGTCAATAATCACCAAAGGTAGTTCCGCCATCACTGCGAGACCTATGCCTTCGCTCTTGAGCGCCAGACCGGGGCCCGAAGTCGATGTAACCGCCAGGCTGCCTGCAAACGATGCGCCGATTGCCGAGCATACGCCCGCAATCTCGTCCTCCATCTGGCACGCCTTCACACCCAGATCCTTGCGTTTGGCAAGCTCGTGCAGAATGTCGGTTGCCGGGGTGATGGGGTAGGAGCCGAGGTAGAGCGGACGCCCGCACTTCTCGGAAGCCATTATAAGGCCCCATGCCGTGGCGGTATTGCCGTTGATATCGGTATAGATGCCCGGTTTGGGTTCGTTGGTTTCTATGCGGTAAGTGCTTACCGAGGCATGTATGTTGTGGCCGTAGTCGTAGCCGGCCATAAGCACTTTCGCGTTGGCTTCGTATACGGCGGGTTTCTTTGCAAATTTGCTGTGCAGGTGTTTCAGCGCGGCCTCTGTGGGACGGTCGAACAGCCAGCATACCAGACCAAGGGCAAAGATATTACGGCATTTCAGCATGCTCTTGTTATCCAGGCCGCTGTCGGCCAAGGCTGCTTTCGTCAGTGCAGTAACAGGCACCTCCACAATCTGGTCCTTTATGCCGAGTTCCTCAAAGGGGCGGTCGGTCTTGTAGAGAGCTTTCTTGAGGTCGGATTCCTGAAACGAGTCGATGTCGACAATTACAACGCCGCCAGGCTTGAGGAATTTGATATTCTGCTTCAGAGCGGCAGCGTTCATAGCAATGAGAACGTCGCAGGCGTCGCCGGGGGTATGTACACCTGTGCCGACGCTCACCTGGAATCCCGATACGCCGCCAAGTGAACCCTGCGGGGCGCGGATTTCGGCAGGATAGTCAGGAAATGTGGACACTTGGTTGCCAAGGCCGGCGGAAACATTGGTAAAGATGTTGCCGGCAAGCTGCATGCCGTCGCCGGAGTCGCCGGAGAAGCGGACAACAACCTTGTCGAGTGTCTTGATGTTTGTGTTTTCCAACATGATCGGTTGTAAATTATAAAGAAGTGAGGTCAGCGCAAAACTGGAGACACCGTTATTGTGGAGTCTCCGTCGTTGCCGCCTCGCGGTATTTCACTATAAAAATGTGAGGCGTTTCGGAAAATTATACCGTAAGGATTTCTTTTTCCTTGGCGGTGAAAAGATCGTCGATTTTCTTGAGGAACTTGTCGTGTACCTTCTGCACCTTCGCTTCGGCATCTTTTTCGGTATCCTCGGGCATGCCCTGCTTGATGGCTTTCTTGAGACCGTCGATAGCGTCGCGGCGTGCGTTGCGTACCGATACCTTCGCGTTTTCGGCTTCGGCCTTGCACTGTTTTACAAGTGCTTTGCGGCGTTCCTCGGTGAGCGGCGGAATTGCCAGGCGGATAACTTCGCCGTTGTTTTCGGGAGTGATGCCTACCTCGGAGTTGAGAATCGCCTTCTCGATGGGTTTGAACATCGATTTCTCCCACGGAGTAATCATTATCGTGCGGGCGTCGGGAACGCTGATGTTGGCTACGTTGGACAGAGGCGCCAGCGAACCGTAGTATTCTACGCGCACGGCATCAAGAATCTTGGGGTTTGCCTTGCCGGCGCGGATGCGCTGGAGTGTTTCCTCGAGATAGGCAACGGCCATTTCCATTTTTTCCTCGGCAGGCTCGATGTAGGTTTTGGGTTCGGTCATGGGTATGAGATGTTTAAGAGTATTTCAGAATCAGTACACTAATGTGCCGATAGGCTCGCCGGCGATAACCTTTGCCAGATTGCCCGGTGTGTCCATATCGAAAACTACAATCTTCATGCCGTTGTCGCGGCACAGGGTCGTTGCGGTAAGGTCCATTATGCGAAGACCGCGATTATAGATTTCGTCGTATGTAATCTTGTCGAATTTCGTCGCCGTCGGGTCCTTTTCCGGGTCGGCGGTGTAAATGCCGTCCACGCGGGTGCCTTTTAGCATAACCTCAGTCTTAAGCTCTACGGCACGCAGCGCCGAGGCTGTGTCGGTGGTGAAGTAGGGGTTGCCTGTGCCGCCGGCGATGATAACGATTTTGCCTTCGGCAAGCATCTCCAATGCTTTCGCCGTGCTGTACGGTTCGCCGATAGGGTACATGCCTATGGCCGTGAGTACCTTGGCCGTTTTTCCGACGCTTTCGAGAGCCGAACTCAGAGCCAGCGAGTTGATTACTGTGGCAAGCATGCCCATCTGGTCGCCCTTAACGCGGTCGAAGCCTTTGGCTGCGCCCGAGAGGCCGCGGAAAATGTTGCCGCCGCCGATAACGATTGCCACCTGCACGCCTGCGTCGGCGAGTTCGGCAATCTGGCGCGCGTAGGAGCCTAAACGTTCAGGGTCGATGCCGTAGCCCTGATGTCCCATCAGCGATTCGCCGCTGAGTTTCAGGAGTATTTTACGATATGCAGTTTCCATAGCTGTTAATTTTGGCAAAGGTAGGCATTTTTTTCAAATCCACCGCACCATTCGCCAATATTTCCCTTACTGGAGGGCCAATCTGTGTCAATCTGTGTCATGAAGCCGTCTGTAATAGGCGGTACTACTTCTAAAGTCCAGATTTTGTTACTTGATATAATGTAAATAATCCCTCTTAATCTTTAATGGAACCAGAATGAATGTATAGAATTTTCCCATCTTTTCCGATTACTTTACTACATTTAAGGGCATAACTCCACTTTCTCCATATTTTTCATTTGCCTTCTGTATCCAAATAAGTAATCTCTGACAGATAATGCCATATACGACCTAATTGACCATTGAAAAATCCTGTAAATCATCAATTGTAGCATCAATACAGACAGGTATGAAATCATTTCAGCAATTTTCTGCCGTTTTTTTCACTTTCGAGAACACTCATCTGATGGATGGCAATCTGATTCAGTTTTACCAATCGTTCTGATTGTGGCATTCCCTGCTCAATGAACACCGCATTGAGGTTTTCCATATTGGAAAGGCATATAAGCTCGTTGACGGAGGCGTAATCACGGATGTTTCCTTTAAGGTCGGGATTATCGTCGCGCCATTGTTTTGCCGTCATGCCGAACATCGCCACATTCAGCACGTCCGCCTCGTTCGCATAGATGATGCTCGCCTGAGCCGTGGTAATCTCTGCAGGAATAAGATTGTACTTGATGGCATCTGTGTGGATTCGATAATTTATTTTTGACAGCTCGCGTTTGGCAGACCAGCCTATAAGACGCTGTTCTTCTTCTTTTAGCCGCTGGAACTCTTTGACGATATAAACCTTAAATTCCGGACTTATCCACATTGCGAACTCAAACGCAATGTCTTTATGGGCATATGTGCCGCCATATCGTCCCGCTTTTGCTTGCAAAGAGATGGCATTGGTTCTCGAAACAAATTCCTTTACGCTTATTTTGAAACTGTTAAGGCCTGCCTGATTTCTAATTGTGGCGAATTCGCCATAATTAAAATTTGGATTATACACTTTCTCCCAAATACCGATAAACTCCAATGTGTTACGGTTGCGCAGCCAATCGGTAATGAAGAAATCTCCATCCTTGGCACGCATCATGTCAGTAAGACAGATATAGTCTTCTCCGTTGACTTTTACAACGTTGACTTCCGTATCTTTGACTGTGATTTTTGTCATTTCTTCTTTAATTTTAATTGTGCCGAAATCGGGAATTTTTGTCAATTCGGACTGAAAGTGCTGTCTTTGCAGTGTCGAATCCCGGTAGGGCCGGTATATCAAGCTGTCGGGTTTCGTTTTATCAGAGCAAAAATAATCATTTTCATTGGATTGGGCAACAGTGAGAAAAAAGGACACCAGGGTAATTCTCTCCCATCACATCAAATAAGTTGCAATAAATTGGATCTGTAAGATAACTAACGTATTTTTCCTACTCCACTCTTCGCTCTCCGATCTTCTCTTGTCTTAGTGAGGTAAATTTGGTAATTTTGCGGTAAATTTATCATTATCTATGTTTTCAGGTACAGTTAATAATTACAATCTTTCCCTCGACAGAATAAAATCGTTTGTATGGCAGCATGTTTTGCTGCTTTTTTCTCTTTATTTAATGACCTTCGGCGTGGTGCTGTGCATCAAGTCATGCCTTGGCAGCAGCGTGATATCATCCATGCCATACGTGCTTTCCATCGCCGGTAGCTCCGGCAAAGCTCCGGAGTGGACAGTAGGCTCGTATACTATCCTGATGAACTTTGTGTTCGTTTTCTGTCAGATTCTGCTGTTGCGCAGACGCTTCGAACTTGTCCAGCTCTTTCAGCTGCTTATCGGTTTTGTTTTCGGATGGCTGATAGATCTTAATATGCTTATCCTCGATTTTTTAGCGTGCGACGCCCTACTGTCCAAAATCATTGTTCAGTTCCTCGGCTGTACGGTGATGGGTATCGGTATTATGTTTGAAGTGAGGTGTGGTTCGGTAACGATGCCCGGCGAAGGTATCACAATAGCCGTGAGCCAGGTAATGGGCCGCCCTTTTGCCAAAGTGAAAATTGTTATCGATACGCTGTTTGTGGCCCTTGCCGTGGCGGCCGGCTATATTTTTTTCGGCGAATGGATGTGGAATGTCGTAGGCCCGGGAACGTTGTTCGCAATGTTCTATGTGGGCTATGTCGTAAAGATTTTAGGCCCGCATATAGGCTGGTTTGACAGGCTCGTTGCTGCCAAAATAGGCGCATGGCGGTATGTAGTCGGCCTGGCGCGTTTTATTTTCCGTAACTGATGCCGTCAGCCTCTCGCGGCCATTTCAGGTACTTTTAGCGGACAGCCGGCCGAGCATCGCCCGCACTTCAGACAGTCGGGATGCAGAAAACCGTCGGTATCATTTTTGCTTTCATAGGATTTCAGTTGCATGGGGCATACAGCCGAGCATAGTTTGCAGCGCGTGGTACATCGTTCGCCAATGAAAACGCGTCGGTAGTTTGCCGGCAGTTTACCGCGCCGCGGCGTTGCCCACGACGACAATGTGCCCATCGGACAGAACGAGCACCATGTGCGCGGCGCGTAAATAAATGAGAAAGTTATTCCTACAATCGTAGTTACAAGGATTATAAGCCAGAATACGCGTCCCATCGCATCCCAGTCGCCCCAGGCACGGTACATCTGCACGCCGAACATCGTGAAGATGAACGCTACCATAAAGATGCGGAATCCCTGCGTGCGTACAAAAGCCGGAATCGGCCTGTGCGGCGAATATCTGGACAGCACCTTGTCGTACAGGCTGCCGCGCGGACATGCGTTGCCGCACCACCAGCGTCCTTTCTTAACGGCAAAAGCAACGGGGGCAATCATGCAGATAAGTGCTAAAAAGCCGATTACGGGGTAGAAGAATCCGGCAATAAGATAGGCTATTATTATCCAGTACAGTGGAAATCCTTTTTTAGATATCGAACGGAAAAATTGTTTCTGAGCCATTTTCAGTAGAGGTTTGCGATTATTATGGCACAAAATTATCCAATCCTCCGTATGGATACAAACGATAAAACAGATTGTTCAATCTATTTTATCAATTAAAGGACTATCGGGAATTTCATGATGCGCCTGTCGAGCATATCCGTAGGTACTGCCGACTTTATCGCGTCGGCAAGGATATTAAGCAGGCGTTCGCGTACAAAATTACGGTGCACCACAAGCGCGATTTCTCTTGTCGGTTCAGGATTGGTGAGCGCATGCACATTGGCCTGCTGGTGTTGCGCAAGTAACGGAACATGGAGTTGCGGTATAATCGCGTAGCCGCCGTTTTCGTCTACTATTCTTATGAGAGTTTCCACGCTTCCGGCCTCGTAAGTAGCTTGCCTCGTTGTCGTGCTGTCGCAGAACGGGAATACGCCCCGGTTAGGGCAGTAGCCTTCCCGGAGTACCCATACTCCTTCCGGCGGTAGCTGTTCGGTCTGCAATATCCTGTCCCGGTGCATCGGCGCATCCGGCGAAACGTATGCCATCAGGCGTTCCGTATATATGGGAATCTCCAGTAATTCAGTGCTGCTTACCGGTGTCGCCAACAATGCAACGTCAAGGTCGCCGCGCTCTAATTTAGACACAATGGCGGCTACTCTGGTCTCTTCTACGCGTATCTGTATGTCCGGATGATTGGCAGAAAGATATCTGAACATTTTCGGAAGCAGATAAGGGGCTACCGTAGAGGTGATTCCGAGTGATACTTTCCCGATAGACTCACCTTTGCGTGTCGATACAAGTTCACGTACCTGCGCAGCGTTGAACAGCACCCGTTGCACGCGGCTGATAATTTCCGCACCTACCTCCGTAGGCCGTACCGGATGGCTTTTACGGTCGAATATGGCAACGTCGAGTTCATATTCAAGTTTTTGAATAAGTGCCGACAGGGTCGACTGCGAGACTCCGCACGATTCCGCGGCTTTCGCAAAGTGGCGGTATTTGTCTACAGCCACTATATATTCCATCTGTTGCAGTGTCATGCCATTATAGCTAGTGTTCGATATTATCGATGTAAATATAGCTAAAATCTATTTTGCTGAACATGAATTTTGATTTATTTTTGTGTCCGGAACTCTAACGAATCACAATAAACCATGATACAGATAGACAAGACTGTTTGCCCTCACGATCACGTATGCCCTCTCATCGTAATGTGTCCTGTAGGGGCTATCTCGCAGGATGCCGAAGGATATGTTACAATCGACAACGCCCTCTGTATCGAGTGCGGCAAATGTGTGCGCAAATGTCCCAAGAAAGCAGCGGTGCGGATTGCTGATTAAGCGTTGTCCGGCTGCCTCCGTGTTACGCGCAGGAAGAAGAACAGGTACAGCAGACCGGCAAGCATAAGGCATACCGAGAAGCTGAGAACAATGCCGAACAGGCCCATCCCAAGGGGTATGGCGAACAGATATGTTGTGGGTAGTCCCACCATTATGTAGCTTACGAAGGCTATATACAGCATCGGCATCGAATGCGATGTTCCGCGCAGGGCGTTGGCAAACGTTATCTGTGTGGCGTCGCATATCTGGTACAGCGCGAGCGGCACAATAACGCCCAATGCTACAGCCAGTACGGTCTGGTCAGGGGTGAACAGGCCCATTATAAAGCGTGCGCAGGACAGGAACATTATACATACCAGCGCGGTGCATACCAGCATGATGTGATATCCGCTCCATGCTATGCGTCGTACTGCCGCGGTGTCGCCGTTGCCCTGGGCGTGGCTCAGCGGTATGGCCATTGCGGCGCCGATACTGTAGTACAGGCAGAAACCGAGCATGCTGCTTGTGGAGAATATCTGGAATGCCGCCAGCGATACGGCGCCAAGCCAGCCTGCTATAATAGCCGATCCGGAGAACGATGCCGTCTCGAAGGACATCTGCATCGCCACAGGGAAGCCCGTGCGCGTAACCAGACGCGCATCTCCTTTGGCGGCGGGACACCTGCGGAAACCGTTCCTGTATGGTTTGCCGAGACTGAAACGGAAGAATACCAGCGCCATAGCAATTGCCGTGAGCACTCGCGATACCAATGTGCTGATTCCTGCCCCTGTAAGCCCAAGTTCCGGAAAGCCGAAGTTACCGTATATCAGCGCGTAGTTACCCAGAATGTTAAGGGCGTTGCAGCTCAGCACAATCCATGTGGGTACAGCGGTATTGTTTATCGCATAGCTCCACTGGGCGAATACATTGAACACCATCACCGGAATCAGTCCGGCGAGAACTATCAGGTAGTATGGGCGTATCAGCGGCATAAGCTCGGCCGGTTGCCCGAACTGGTCCAGCATGAAATAGCATGCGAGCATCAGCGCCGATATAACTATAGTGAAAACCGTACTTACCCAAAGCCCGGTGCGTGTTACCGAGCCAACCCGGTCGCGGTCGCCACGAGCGAAAATGGCACCGAGCAGCGGCGTAAGGCCGTAGGTGAAGCCCGTGCAGCAGAAAATGGCGATGTTGAAGAAATTGTTTACGAAAGATGCGGATGCAAGCGCCTCGGTGGAATAATATCCCACCATTATATTGTCGGCGAAAGACAGGGCTATGGTGCCCAGTTGTCCGATGAACAGCGGCAGTCCCAGACGTCCTATGTCGCGGTAGTGTCGTGAATATTTTCTAAAGTCCATAAGCGTAAATCAGGCCGCCGGGGCATGCCCCGGCGGCCTTGTGATATGCAGGGGTGAATGTCAGTCGCGGCTGCCTCCGAATATCCGGAGCAGGAAAAGGAACAGATTTATGAAATCAAGGTAGAGCGTCAGGGCGCCGAGCGTTGCCAGACGGCTCACGGCCTCGCCGGGTGCCTGCTGCGCCATTGTCCTGATCTGCTGGGTGTCCCATGCCGTGAGGCCTACGAAGATAAGCACGCCGGCAATAGAGATTATCCAGTCAAGGCTGCTGCTCTTCAGAAAAATATTGACAAGCATGGCAATTATCAGGCCGATAAGGGCCATGAACAGGAACGAGCCCACGCGCGACAGGTCGCGGTTCGTAAAGTAGCCGTAGATGCTCATGGCACCGAATGTCAGTGCCGTTATAAGGAACGTCTTGGCTATCGCGTCAATGCTGTAGGCCAGGAAAATCGTGCTCAGCATCAGACCGTTGAGAATAGAGTAGAGATAGAACAGCAGCGTGGCTGTGCCGTTGCTCATGCGCTGTATCGCGCTCGAGATACGGTAAACAAGAAATAGCTCGGCTATCACTACGGCAATCATAAACCAGCCGTTGGTAAGCACGAAGCTGAGGAATGCGTGGCTCGAGGCGCATAAAAACGACGTGAGCGCGGTTACCACCAGCGCAAGTGTCATTTTCAGATACACCTTCTTCATTGTGTTGCTCACGGTAGTGGTGAGCGACGGGTAACTGTTGTACGACGGAGAGTCGTTTCTAAATTGATTTTCGTACATTTTTGTCTATTGTTGAGGGTTTGTTGATTTTACATGCGCTCGGGCACATTTATGCCGAGCAGACCCATTGCCGATTTTATGGTGCGGGCGGTGGCGTCGGAGAGCGCCAGGCGCAGCGACCGCACGGCGGAGTCTTCCTCGCGAAGTATCGAGCAGTCGTGGTAGAACTGGTTGTACTGCTTCACAAGGTCGTAGGTATAGTTCGCGATAAGGGCGGGGGAGTAGGCGCGGCCGGCTTCGGCGACGATGCCTGGATAGTCTCCGAGTGTCTGTATAAGGGAGATCTCGCGTTCGTTAGGTTCTACGGCAGCGTAGTCGGCCTTGTCCAGACCCTGCTCGTGGGCGCGGCGGAGCACAGAGCGGATACGGGCGTAGGTATACTGTATGAACGGGCCGGTGTTGCCGTTGAAGTCGATGGACTCGCGCGGGTTGAAGGTCATGTTCTTGCGCGGGTCTACTTTCAGCAGGAAGTATTTGAGCGCACCCAGACCAACGGTCTCGGCAATCTCGGCTATTTCCTCCTCGCTGAGGCCGTCCAGTTTGCCAAGCTCCTGTGATACCTCGCGGGCTGTATTCACCATGTCGGCCATAAGGTCGTCGGCGTCCACCACGGTGCCCTCGCGGCTCTTCATCTTGCCTTCCGGCAGTTCAACCATGCCGTAGCTGAAGTGCACAAGGTCTTTGCCCCAGCTGAAGCCCAGGCGGTCAAGAAGGATCGAAAGAACCTGGAAGTGGTAGTTCTGTTCGTTGCCCACCACGTATATCATCTTGTCTATCTTGTAGTCGTCGAAACGCTGCTTGGCGGTGCCGATGTCCTGCGTCATATATACCGACGTGCCGTCCGAGCGCAGAAGCAGCTTCTCGTCAAGCCCCTCGTTGTGCAGGTCGGCCCATACCGAACCGTCGTCGCGGCGGTACAGCAGCCCTTTGTCGAGGCCTTCGAGAACCTTGGCCTTGCCGTCGAGGTAGGTCTGCGATTCGTAGTAAATCTTGTCGAAACCAACACCCATGCGGTTGTATGTCTGGTCGAAGCCGTCGTATACCCACGTGTTCATCATGTTCCACAGGGCGCGTACCTCGGGGTCGCCTTCTTCCCACAGGCGCAGCATCGCGTGAGCCTCCTGCATCAGCGGCGAAGCCTCCTTGGCCTCGTCTTCGCTCATGCCTTTATCCATCAGCTCTTTAACTTCTGCCTTATAGTGCTTGTCGAACGATACGTAGCAGTCGCCCACAAGGTGGTCGCCTTTCTTGCCGGAGCTTTCGGGGGTGGCGCCGTCGAAGAATTTTTTCCATGCAAGCATGGATTTGCAGATGTGGATGCCGCGGTCGTTCACAATGTTGGTTTTCACAACCTTGTTTCCGCATGCTGCAAGGATGTTGGAAAGGCTGCTGCCAAGCAGGATATTGCGCAGATGGCCCAGGTGCAGCGGCTTGTTGGTGTTGGGCGACGAGTATTCCACCATAACGAGCGGACTTTCGTCCGTTACGGCCTTGAAGCCGTAGTGCGGATCGGCTTCGATTGAGGTCAGTACCGAATTCCAGTATGTCGGTGTTATGGATATGTTCAGGAAGCCCTTCACAACATTGAAAGCCGAAACGGCGGGTTCGTTCTCCACCAGCCATGCGCCTATTTCATTGCCAACGGCTTCGGGAGCCTTGTGTGCGGCTTTGACGTATGGGAAAACCATTACTGTGAGGTTGCCCTCGAATTCCTTGCGGGTGGCCTGCGGATTGATAGTGGCGGGATCGGCCTGGATGCCGTAGAGCTGTTCTACGGCCTTGGCCACGGCCTGCGATATTACTTTGTCGATAGACATTCTTTTCGTGAGTTATATGTTATGCAGTTGTAATTCTTTATTCGTATTTCTCGCCGAATTTCACTCGGGCGTCGGTAACCATCTGTCTTATCTGCTGTTCGTGTGCC
The DNA here is from genome assembly GCA_902461565.1 of uncultured Porphyromonadaceae bacterium. Lineage (GTDB taxonomy): Bacteria > Bacteroidota > Bacteroidia > Bacteroidales > Muribaculaceae > CAG-873. The sequence goes on along the minus strand of CABPYL010000010.1, from coordinate 29,840 downwards.
TTGGGGCATATCAGCAGCACGCCGTCGGCATCGGCGATGATAAATTCCTCCAGGCCGTCCACAACAACCAGCTTTTCGCCGCGTACGGCAAAAATGTTGCCGCGGCTGTTGTAGGCCAGCACATTGCAGTTCTGGGTAACGTTGGAATCGCTGTTCTTGGGCGAAAGGTCGTAGAGGGCGCTCCATGTGCCCAGGTCGCTCCAGCCGAAATTCACCGTCTCCACATACACATTCGATGCTTTTTCCATAACGGCATAGTCCACCGATATGTTCGGGCAGAACGGGAACGCTTTTTCGATAAAGTTGCGTTCAGCTACTGGATTGGTGTACACTTCCGGTGCGGCGGTATCGAACACCGAGGCGATATCGGGTGCCAGTTTGCGGAAAACATCGCGTATTACCGACGTGCGCCACAGGAAAATGCCCGAGTTCCAGAAAAATTCGCCCGTGGCGATGAAAACCTTCGCCATCTCGCGGTCGGGCTTCTCGGTAAAAGTCTTCACTTTGCTGAAGCTGCCCTCCACCGGTTCTCCTACCTGGATATAGCCGTAGCCTGTTTCTGGGCGCGTAGGCTCTATGCCGAACGTAAGCAGGGCATCGCGGTTTTCAACAAAATCGAAACCGTCGCGCACTGCCTGGTGGAACAGACGGTCGCGCGTAATCACATGGTCCGATGGTGTAACGATCATCGACGCTTCCGGGTCCAGTGCGGCAATGTGCCATGCCGCCCATGCTATGCAGGGAGCGGTGTTACGGCGCGCGGGTTCAAGCAGAATATGGTCGCGGGATATTTCGGGAAGCTGCGCGGCCACCTGGTCGGCGTAGCGTTCGTTGGTCATTATCAATATGTTCTCCTCCGGTATCTGTTCTGCGATACGGTCGAAGCTCATCTGAAGCAAGGAGCGGCCTGTGCCTAAGAAGTCGATAAACTGCTTAGGCAGACGTATACGGCTGTAGGGCCAGAAACGGCTGCCTATGCCTCCGCACATTATCACGCAATAGCGATGGTCTTTTCTATCCATGCTCAAAAATTGGGGTTGACGTTAGTTATCAATCTGCTAAGTTACAAATATTTTTTCAGACAACAAAACCCGACCCCGACGGCCGGAGGCAGAGACGGTATGCAGTAAGGAATGCCAAGGTAGCCGCAGCCCGTTCATAATCCCTCGATAAGTTTTGTGTTTCCGGGAGCGCAGTGCTGATAATCAGTATCTTCTGGTAGAATATGCACTGATGCGCCGCGTGACTGGAGATTCTTTTGTCGGTAGATATAATTCTCTTACGAAAAAACGGCAGCCGGGTACGCCCGGCTGCCGCTATATGGTTGTGATGCCGTTTATTTCTTCGCTTCGTTGGAAGCCTGGAAGCGGGCGTTGAGACCTTCGATAATTTCTGCTGTGATGTTCAGCTCAGGTTTGAAGTAAACACCGGCTTCGCGCAGTAGGATAGCGTCGTAGTTGTGGATGGCGTTGTAATCCTTAACAAAGTTGGAGATGGAGTCGTTAAGGCGTTGCTGCGCTGCTGCCATAGCGGCCTGGATGCGCTGCTGCTGGGCGCCGAGGTAGTTCTGGGCTTCCTGCTGTTTCTTGTTAAACTGGTTGATGTCGGCCTGCATGCTTGCCTCGGTGAGGTAAACATTGTTCTGCTGCTTCTGCTGTATGGAGTTGCCCAAGGTCTGGAGTTCCTGCTGTTTCTGCTGTTCCTGCTGCTGGTAGCGCAGAAGTTCCCGCTGGCTTTCCTCGGCTATCTGCTGGGCGAGCACGTATGCGCTCATAACGGAATCGGCGTCGATATAGCGGATATTTACCGGTGCGACGGCAGCTGCGGTGGAATCATTGGCGGCTGGCGTGGTTGTTGCGTTGTTGGCTGTGTTGCTGCACGATGCGGCAGAAACGGCCACGAGGCCTGCGATAAGTGTTTTTACTGTGATTGACAGTTTTTTCATTATATTTATAGGTAAGGTATTACTACTTTATTTTTGTGTGTTTCCGTTGGCCGATGAGGCGCACCCGATACCGCGTTTGCGAAGCGCTGCCGAGTGTCCCACATGCCCCGAGGGGAATGTCGAGCCTTTGACGAACAATACTTTTACTCCTAAAAGTATCACCGACAACAGCAACAGAACTATGGTTACTAACACTGTTTTCATAAGCCGGATTTTGCTTTGGCGGTGCAAATATAGCGAAAGTAAATGCTTTTTTTTCTCCGATTCGATTTTATTTTGTAATTTTAGGGGCGAATACGAATGTTTTTAACATTCTTTCTAAAAATAAAATTTATATTAGAACTTAACCATACATAAAAACATAAGGAATTATGACTATCAAAGATCTTCAGCCCGCTCAGGTTTTTGCCATCTTCGACATGATAACCCAGGTGCCGCGCCCTTCCAAAAAAGAAGAAAAGATTCGCAAGTTCCTGCTGGATTTTGCAGCCCAACATAATATCGAGGTCAAAACCGACGCTGTCGGCAATGTTGTTATGCGCCGTCCCGCCACTCCCGGACACGAGAATGCTCCCGTAATCGCGATGCAGGCTCACATGGATATGGTGTGCGAGTCAAACGACAAGAACTTCGACTTCGATAACCAGCCAATCCGTACGATTGTCGACGGCGACTGGCTGCACGCAGACGGAACCACCCTCGGCGCCGACAACGGTATTGGTATGGCCGCCGCTCTTGCTGCCCTTACCGATGAGGAGCTTGTTCACGGTCCTCTCGAGGCACTCTTTACCGTCGACGAGGAAACCGGTCTCACCGGAGCCAACAACCTTGGCGATGGTATGCTCACTGCTTCCATGCTTCTTAACCTCGACTCCGAGGACGACGCCGAAATATTCGTAGGCTGTGCCGGCGGTGTGGACACCACCTGCCAGTTCACATACAAGCGCTCTTTCGCTCCCACCGATTTCCACTATTTCAAATTCGATATCTCCAATGGCCTCGGCGGACATTCCGGCGGCGATATACACCTCGGACGTGCAAATGCAAATAAACTTCTCGCACGTTTCCTCTTTGCCCTCAGTCTCGAACACGATCTTGCTTTGTGCGAAATCGACGGCGGCAATCTCCGGAATGCGATTCCCCGCGCTGCGCATGCTGTATTCGGTGTGGAAGCCCGCAACAAGGAACAGATACGGGTAGCCTTCAACAAGTTCGTTGCCGACGTAGAGAATGAATATGCCGGAATCGAACCCACAATCAAGTTCGACCTCACCAGTGTCGACCGTCCCGAATACGCTGTCGACCACGATACCACCAAAGCGCTTATCGAAGCTCTCTACAGTGCTCCTCACGGGGTTATTTCCATGAGTCGCGACCTCGAAGGCCTCGTTGAGACGTCCACAAATCTCGCTTCCGTCAAGATGAACCGTCCCGACGGAATCCTCGTTACAACATCCCAGCGTTCCTCCGTTGAATCGCGCAAGTGGGATATCGCGCGCCAGGTAGAAGCTCTCTTCACACTCGCCGGTGCCGAAGTAACCCACGGCGACGGATATCCGGGATGGGCTCCCGACATGAACTCTAAGATAATGCACATCGCCTCCGACGCCTACGAGGAACTCTACGGAATCAAACCCGCCATCAAGGCTATACATGCCGGTCTCGAGTGTGGCCTTTTCCGCACAAAATATCCCCATCTCGACATGGTGTCCTTCGGTCCAACCCTTCAGGGAGTGCACTCGCCCAGCGAGAGAATGAACATCCCCGCGGTTGGTCGTTTCTGGGGGCAGCTCACACGTATAATCGAAAAGGTAGCCAACCTCTGATAGCGTGAGGCTTCCGGCTATAATACTTTGTGCGTTCATACCCTCGGCATTCGCCGCTTACGGGTATGAGTCGCGCTTATGGCCGGACACAATATACGTGTACGACCGGGAGAACGTCGACGTTGATTCTCTCGGTCGTACATATATTGTTCTTGAAGGCGACACTATTCATACATCGTTTATCCCACGTGTCGATTTCATCCATGCCGGACCACTCCGCGAGGAGGACTTCCGCGAAATAGCAAAAGAACTCGACATCGAGACAGCAGCCATAAAAGCAGTAGTCGATATCGAGACCGGCAAAACACGCCGAGGTCTCAACGGACCGGAATTCCCCGTAATCAACTTCGATCAGGCCCTCTTCCGCCGTGCCGCTGCGCGACGCGGTATCAGCCTTGCCCGCCATTCGTCCTCCGACGCCCTCAAATCCGTCAACATTCGCAAGTACGGTTCTCAGCAGAAAGCACAGAAAGCGCGTCTGGACGCCGCAATGCTCATCGATTCCGTGGCGGCAATGGAAAGTACATTCTGGGGAATGTTTCAGATTGGCGGTTTCAATTGGGAACTCTCCGGAGCCGCCTCTCGTCAGGAATTCATGGAACTCATGGGGCGCTCAGAGTACGACCAGCTGCGCCTGTTCGCAAACTACGTCCGCAATACCGGCCTGCTAAAATACCTCAAGACCAAGAACTGGGCCGCATTCGCCCGCGTATATAACGGACCCTCCTACGCCGCCCGAGGCTACCACACACGCCTCGCTGCAGCTTACCGACGCCACAAAAAAGAAGAGAAATAGCCCCTCTCCACACTCCGCCCTCCACTCTTCACTAAAATTCCCACCCTCCACTTATATTTTGCATTCCCGCGGATTTTTCGTAATTTTGCGCTAAATATACGCTGAATGAAAAATATACGCAACTTCTGCATTATCGCTCACATCGACCACGGTAAATCAACCCTGGCCGACCGTCTGCTCGAGTTTACCAATACTGTGGCTGCCAAGGATATGGAAGCCCAGGTACTCGATGATATGGATCTCGAGCGCGAACGCGGCATCACTATAAAAAGCCACGCTATCCAGATGGATTACGAGCTTGATGGCGAACACTATGTGCTTAACCTTATCGACACTCCGGGACACGTCGACTTTTCCTACGAGGTTTCCCGCTCAATTGCGGCGTGCGAGGGTGCGCTCCTTATTGTAGATGCTTCGCAAGGTGTTCAGGCTCAGACGATTTCCAATCTGTATATGGCTATCGACAACGACCTGGAAATTATTCCCGTCATAAATAAGGTAGACCTTGATTCCGCAAAGCCCGAAGAGGTAGAGGATGAGATTATCGACCTTCTGGGTTGCGACCGCAGCGAGATTATACGCGCCAGTGGCAAGACCGGCGCGGGCATCCCGGATATCCTCCGTGCTGTGGTAGAACGCATACCCGCTCCCAAAGGCGACCCCGAGGCCCCGTTGCAGGCGCTGATTTTCGACTCGGTGTTCAATCCCTTCCGCGGTATCATCGCATATTACAAGATTGTGAACGGCACTATCCGCACCGGCGATTTCGTTAAATTCGTCTCTACCGGCAAGGAATATCATGCTGACGAAATTGGCGTGCTCAAGCTCGACATGTCGCCCCGCAAGGAACTGTCCGCCGGAAACGTCGGATATATAATCTCCGGCATCAAGACCAGCCGCGAGGTACGTGTTGGCGATACCATCACACACGTCAACCGCCCCTGCGACGCCGCCATCGACGGCTTCGAGGAGGTAAAACCTATGGTGTTTGCAGGTGTCTATCCCATCGAGACCGAGGATTTCGAGAATCTCCGTTCTTCGCTGGAGAAATTGCAGCTCAACGATGCATCGCTCACTTTCACGCCAGAATCGTCGGCTGCTCTGGGCTTTGGCTTCCGTTGCGGCTTCCTCGGACTGTTGCACATGGAAATTGTGCAGGAACGTCTCGGCCGAGAGTTCGACATGGACGTTATCACCACGGTCCCCAACGTAAGCTACCGCGTATACGATAAGCGCGGCGACATGACCGAGGTGCACAACCCATCCGGTCTTCCCGATCCCACGCTAATAAGCTATATAGAGGAACCATATATTCGTGCTACTATCATCACAGTGGCAGAATTCATAGGTCCCATCATGACCCTCTGCCTCGGCAAACGTGGTGAACTTGTCAAACAGGAGTATATCTCCGGCAATCGTATGGAGCTCACCTTCGACCTCCCTCTCGGCGAGATAGTTATCGACTTCTACGATAAGCTGAAGAGCATATCCAAGGGCTATGCTTCCTTCGACTATCATATCCACGACTACCGCGAGAGCCGTCTGGTGAAACTCGACATCCTGCTCAACGGCGAGAGTGTCGACGCCCTTTCAACCCTTACACATGCCGACAATGCCGTAACCTTCGGCCGCCGCATGTGCGAGAAACTTAAGGAACTTATTCCCCGCCAGCAGTTCGATATCGCCATTCAGGCTGCCATAGGTGCGAAAATCATTGCCCGCGAAACAATTAAGGCGGTACGTAAGGACGTTACCGCCAAATGCTACGGTGGCGATATCTCGCGTAAGCGCAAACTCTTGGAAAAACAGAAGAAAGGCAAGAAGCGCATGAAGCAGATTGGTTCGGTAGAAGTGCCGCAGAAGGCTTTCCTGGCTGTGCTCAAGCTCGATTAGAACACCGGCTGCCCCGTCGGCGTTATACCCTATAACAATAACATAACTAAACATACAATATGGAACAGAACGAATTCGACCGTCTGAGCTATGCTCTAGGCCTCAGTATGGGCAACAATTTCCGTAGCTCCGGAATCGAGACTATAAACGTACAGGACTTCGCCGACGGCGTTGCTGCCGTTTTCTATGGCGACAAGCCTAAGATGAGCTACAACGACGCAAAAGCCGAAATTCAGAAATTCTTCACCGAACTCCAGGCAAAACAGCAGGAGCAGGCAAAGGCTATGGCCGAAATAAACGCCAAGGCAGGTAAGGAATTTCTTGAGAGCAACGGCAAGCGCGCCGAAGTGCTTACTACTCCTACGGGCCTCCAGTACGAGGTGCTTGCTGCCGGCGAAGGCGAATCGCCCAAGGCTACCGATACTGTAAAGGTTCACTACACAGGCAAACTTATCGACGGTACCGTATTCGACTCCAGTGTAGAGCGCGGCGAGCCTGCTACATTTGGTGTTACTCAGGTTATTCCCGGATGGGTAGAGGCTCTCCAGCTTATGAAACCCGGTGCAAAATGGCGTCTGTTCATCCCCTCGCAGCTCGCATACGGTCCTAACGGAGCCGGCGGTGCAATCGGGCCCAACCAGACTCTTATCTTCGATGTGGAGCTTCTCGAAGTAAACCCCAAATAAGACATCAGTATTAACCTTTCAGATATGAAAAAAATTCTTTTCGGGGCCGCAGCGCTCCTGGGCATTGCCGCCCTGTCGTCGTGCAACAGCGGTGAAAAAGGCAACTCCCTCAACGATTCCCTCTCCACCGCCTACGGCGAATATGTAGGCACAATGCTTAATGTTGAATTCTCGCAGTATCCCAGCAATATGGCTGTCGACAAAACTGTTTTCCTCGCAGGTCTGCAGAGTGCGGTAGCTTCCGACACAGCTCAGAGCCACATCGTAGGTATGCAGGTTGGCATGCAGCTCCTTGGCGAAATGCGCCAGCTTGAGAGCCAGGGCATCAAACTCGACCGCAGCAAGGTTGTGAACGCTTTCAAGAAAGCATTCAGCGACGATAGTGTTTCCACCATAACTTCCACAGAAGTTACTGCACACTTCCGCGACCTCTATTCAAGGGCTCAGAAAGCCGCTCAGGAAGAGATGGACAAGCAGAAAGCCGAAGCTCCCGACGCTGTGCAGAACGGTGTGGTGGCTAAGCAGGCTGTAGAGGATCTCAAAGCTAAGAATCCCGAAGCTAAGACCACCGAAAGCGGTCTTGCCTATGTTATTGAACAGCAGGGCGAAGGCGCTACTCCCGACGAGAACGCCACAGTCGTTGTGAACTACACCGGCAAGCATCTCAACGGCGAGGTTTTCGATTCCAGCATCGAGCGTGGCGAACCCGCTACATTCAACCTGCAAGGCGTTGTGCCCGGCTTCCGCGAAGGCCTCATGCTCCTTGGCAAAGGTGGCAAAGCAACTCTCTATATCCCAGGCGAACTTGCCTATGGTATTAACGGGCAACCCGCTGCAGGAATCGGACCCAACGAGATGCTTGTTTTCGACGTAGAGCTGGTAGACATCAATCCCGCAAAATAAGTAATATTTAGTAAACGTCTTTTCCGCCCCGGACCGTCGCAACGCGCCGGGGCGGATTTTTTCTGCAATGAAAGACAACTTGCGTACTCCTGAGGCAAAGACGGCTGCAAAGAGTTCTTTTGCAATCGCTTCGCTGCCGGGCCATTGGTCGGGTTCGGCGTTCTCGGTGGGTAGTCCGCGTTCGCGCCGCCAGTACACCGTCGTTTACTACGGTAACGGCAACACCTTCAACAGCTGTCAGTGTCTCGATTTCCGCACTTCCGGCCTTGGCACATGCAGGCACATCGAGGCCGTAGGGCAGTGGCTTGCTGCTAACGGGCGCCCGGACGCTTCGGCGCTTCCGCGGCGTACCGTGCTCGACGTCTGCTACGCAGCAGGGCGTCGTCTGCGCCTGCGCACAACCCGCAACACTCCCCGCGAACTGGCTATCAACGCCCTGCGTTTCTTCGACGACGATTTCTTTGCCGTTCCGGGCATGGTGGAGCAGCTGCCGACCTTCATCGAGCAGTCGCAGAAAATCGACAAAAGTTTTCATTGCACAACCGACGCACTCAATCTCATCCTTGAGGAGCGCGACCGCAACAGCCGCGCACGCTTGTGCGCGTCAATTTCCGATATCGATATCAGCGCCCTCCTGTTCACGCGCCTGTATCCCTATCAGACCGAAGGCATACGGTTCGCATTTACAGCCGGACGTGCCCTTATCGCCGACGAGATGGGCCTTGGAAAGACAGTACAGGCCATCGGCACGGCAGAACTGTTCCGACAGCACAACATGGTATCGTCGGTGCTGGTGGTATGTCCCACTTCGCTTAAATATCAGTGGAAAAAAGAGATTGAACGCTTCGCGCGTGCCGCCACAACCGTTATCGAAGGCGCCGCCAAACAGCGCCGCGACCTCTATGCCGCCCCGGCATCCTATAAAATTGTATCGTATCATACTCTTGCAAACGATATCAAAGCCCTCGGCACCCTGAATGTGGATATGCTTGTTCTGGACGAAGTGCAGCGCCTTAAAAACTGGACCGCTCAGATATCCCAGGCCGTGCGCCGTGTGGAATCGGACTATGCCGTGGTGCTTTCCGCCACTCCGCTGGAAAATGATATCGAGGAATTATACTCCGTAATGCAGTTCGTGGACCAGTATGCCCTCGGCCCGCAGTACAGGTCTGCGGACAATCCCGCCGCAAGGCTAAGGCACTGCATGCTGCGCCGTCGTAAGGCCGATGTTGCCATGCAGATGCCCGCTCGTACCGATACGGTTCTGTACGTGCCCATGACGCGAGAGCAGAAGGAGATACACGACGATGCGCTTGCTATTGTCGCGCGTCTGGTGCAGAAATGGCAGCGCTATCATTTCCTCTCCGAAAAAGACAGAAAGCGCCTGCTGCTCTTGTTGGGCCGCATGCGAATGGTGTGCGATAATACTTATATTCTCGACCTCAAGACCGACCACGGCACAAAAGTTGCCGAAACTGTGCAGCTGATAAGTTCCATGATCGGCAACGGCGACGAGAAGGCCGTTATATTCAGTCAGTGGGAACGCATGACGCAGCTTGTGGCGCGTGCTTTCGACGCCGCAGGTATAGGCTATGAATACCTGTGCGGAAACGTGCCGGTGCAGCGGCGCGCCGAGATGGAAAGCCGGTTCAACGACGGTTCTTCGCGCGTATTCCTTTCTACAGACGCAAGCGCGGCGGCCCTGTGCCTGCAGCGCGCTTCGGTAATAATAAATCTCGATCTGCCCTGGAATCCCGCTGTACTTGAACAGCGTATCGGTCGCGTATACCGACATGATGGTCAACGCAATGTTCAGATTATCAGTCTCGTGGCCGCGGGTACAATAGAGGAGCGCATGCTGGGCGCGCTGAAATTAAAACTCGACTTGTTCACCGGCATCATGGACGGCGGCAGCGATAGTATCACGCTGGACGACAGTACTCTTACACGTCTGGCTGACGGTCTGTGCCAGATTCTTGAGGCCGATGTTACCGAGGCCGATACCGACGATACCGAGGAAGACTCTGTTTCTGTTCCTGAGGCAGCGGAAACTGCTTCGGAGGCCCTGGACGAGACGTCTGCCGCTGAACTTTTCCGCAGTGGAACGGAGTTCTTTGGCAAACTTGCCGATACGTTACGCTCGCCACGGGCCACACAGAACCTTTTGGACACTATCGTGCACGTCTGTCCGGAAACAGGGCGAAAGGAAGTCCGCATACCTGTCAGCGACGATTTTCTCAGCATTGTAAAGAACTTTCTCAACCGTTTATAACAGCCACATGTTCTTTTATGCGCAGGTCCGGCGACGCGATGCCTGCAATGCGCACGCGTAAGGCTCTGAACGGTCTTGAAAGTAGCCTCATCCGTACCGGACCCGCAACGCTTCCGCGTATGGTGAAGGTACGTGCTTCCCACGGTCTCTGCACTCCTGTGTTAAGTCCCTCCGCGCTTATGGCGCCTTCGAATTCCGACGTCTGCATGTCGGCCCGCACGCTGCGTGCGTTGCACTGCCCGTAGCCACGGGGCACAAAGGTGCGGCATGCTTTAATCGCAGTAGTGCTTTGCATCTCGTGAACGAATAGAATCAGCCCGTTGTCGTTTATTCCGAATAGTTCGCCCTCGGTCATAACAAGCCTTTCGGCGTGGAAAGTGTCGCGGATTGCCACGAATTTTGTTGTGCCGCCGGCAAATACCACTGCCGAATCGTCGCGCCTCAGCGCTATCAGCTCGTCGTGCCCGGCGTTGTAACCCACAGCAAGATACTTCCTGCAGTCCTCAATCATTGCCACGCCTCCGCGCGAATCGATATGGATCATGCGTCCAGTTTCCTCTCCGGCTATACTCGCCACGGCGAAAAATCCGCCTTTGCCATCGGTGCAGATACCGTCGGTCCTTGCTATGCCGCTGTCGGATATGGTCTTTATCGAAACACTCTTGAATTCCTTTGCGACCGCCACCGACAGTATCTTCGACGCTGTTGCGGCTACGAAACGCGATCTGCCGAATTCCCACGACTGTTCCGCGCCCTTCGCCGGCAGTGCGGCTGTCAGTTCGCCCGGGACGTGCGTCGTTATCTTCACATCTGTCGGTGCTTCCGCGTCGGCGATGGCAATTACTCCGGGCAGCTCGAGACAGCTTCCGCGGAACTGAGGTACTGTTGCCTTTGCGGCAGGAACATCGATTGCTTTTAACCCCGGAGCAATATAGTAACTGAAACGCCCGCTCTCGTCGGTGGTCAGCGGCAGGGTAATGCTACGCGAGGTGTTCCCCACAAGCAGATTGAAGGTTATTTCCACGGCTTCCGGCGCAGGATAGCAGATTACAGGCGCCAATGCCGTGAATGCACCGGTGTTTCCGCCCGAATAGCGTGCCACGCCGCGGCCGTCGGCGAAACGCACGAATGCCGAAGCCTCCCACGCCCCCTGCGTGCGTGTGCCGGCGGCGAAACTCTCGGGAAGATATCCCTCGAACGGCTGCGCGGTGATTCCTCCCCAGAGACATGCCGATGCTCCGGCCGCCGCGGTCCTTGCACTGAATGAATTTGGCATGGAGATATACGCCATGTCGCGCGGCGCGGTCATTACTTTTTTCTCCAATGCGGCCATAATGCGGTCAACGTCTTGCACGGGCGTTTCGGAGCATGGAACGTCGAAAGTGAGTTCCTGCGTGTGGCCGAACGGGCTGTTCACTGTGGCGACGGGACTTTCCATGCTCTCGAGACGAGCCAGAGCACGCGCAAGAATGCGCTGAGCATTTCCGGCGAATGAGCCTCCGAGGCCGCGCTGACGTCCTGGCAGTGCTATTCGGGCGAATACGTCGTTTGCCGACGCACGGCGTCCGTACTGCACAGGAGCAGGCAACGACGTGTCGAAAGGATGAAACACAGGTGTCATCATCACTTCCAGGCGTGCCACACGTTTTGCCGCTTCGGCATTGGCAGGCAGCGACACTTTAAGACGCCATGCAGCAGCCGTAAGCGAGTATTCGCTCACAGTATTTCCGTCAGGCAGATACAGTGGCACATGATCGGCGCACTGCGCTCCTCCCTCGGGGGCAAGGAGCACCGGCTGACCGGCAAAAATAGCGCGACCGCTGGCATCTATCAGCCTATATCGAGCCAGTGCAGGCTGTATGGCAACGCCCGTTGCCGCTGCGTTGGCGCACAGACGCCGGTAAGCCGTCGTGAGGTCGGTGCGCAAAGCTATCTCGTCGGACTTTTTCAGCGGTGCCGACGAATAGTTTGCGGAAAGTTGTCGTGCCGGTACGGTAACGGTGAGGGGCGTCTCCTTTTGCGCCGACAGACCCACATCCGGAAAATCACACTTCAGAGGCTGTACATTAAGGTAATCGTCTTGCGCCGTTACCAGATATGCCTGTGGCAGCGTCATAAAAATGAATTCCGAATCCGACAGCCGCGTAACGCTCAGAATGGTTTTTCCCAGCCCGACGGCATTGTCCGGGTCATTCAAGGCAACAAGATCGCCCTTGTAGGCCAGAATCAGGCCGTTTATGCGTCCCGCCGGTGTCCAGCCCGCAAAAGCGCGTTCGACAACCGGAGTTCCTGCAATCACTAAATCATCATCAATCTTCCTCAAATTTATGTATTCGATTTCCATATCTGTTTTTTTTTTGCAAAGTTACCGTCGTTCTCTCCACTCCATCCTCCATCCATCCTTTTTCTGCATAAAATACATGTGCGCGGCTATTTTATTTGCTGTTATGTTAAGTTTTTTTGTATTTTTACGTTATTGTTTAATGCAACCCTTGTACTCATATAACATTTAACGATTTTAAGATGGAGTTTGAGAAAAACAAAAATAATTGGGAGCAGATGCACCCTCGCGCTCTCACCACACCTACTTGCGGTTATTACCTTTCGCTGATGCATAAACTTCGGCTTGGCCTTGCGGCGTCCGCAATGAAATATGATATTGACCTCCCGGCAGAATTCTACACACAAGTCGCATATACGGTAGCCGGATATCTCGAGGACTTGTCGAGCGATTTCGGAATATGGGCGACCTTCAGGAGCCTTTGTCGCGAGAAATATGGTAAAACTCTGCCGTTCTACGACAGCGAGTTCCGTTGTGCGGATGAAGATTACGATGACGAGAGCGTAAATTACGATGACGTGCGTTTTATCGTGTGGATGGAGATGAGTATATGCGGTTCGCAGAAGGAGATGGTTTATAGTCCCGTTAGCGATGTAGTCAAACTTTTCTCGGATATCATCTACAACATAATTGCCGAAGCCTGGGATGAAAATTCTCCATCTTCGACGCGTGTGGCCGATTTTATCGACAGGCGCCTGAACAGTGATGATTGGGTACAGGTCCGTGAACTGGCATTGTGGCTTGCCGAGGGATGCTATCTTACTCGCATTTACAATTTTGTGGAGAACATAATTGCTGAAATCGCGAATATGGATGGGAACAATAATGATTTTCTTCCACCGGATATTATGTTCTATTTATTGCATGTTAACCAATCTCTTACAAAACTACTCCGTCCGTTGGGTATCACTTCTCTTCAATTCCTTGCTGCATTGGCAAGATTAAAGAAGTATCCTATGGCAGCAAAACGATATGAGGAAGCCAGAGTTACCGGTCTTGCCGTTTACAATGTCCTTGAATATGACGGTAAGATTGTTACTCTCAAATGTATGAAACGCGGTGTGTTTTCAGCACCTTATATCGGGGAAATACTGAAAGTGGACGCGAATTCGCTCAAAAGTCGCAAGGGTTTGAAAAAAGGTGTCGGAATGATGACTTCTATGGTAAGGTGGAATGGAATATATAGTGTGAATGGAATGGCTTCTATTTTCACTGAGGCTCTTGATGAAGAGAAGGAAAACTTTGACGGAGGTGTTCCACAGCAGAATATAGAACAGATTGAAGGCCTGCGGAAATATTCAGATGGAATAATAGCCAAAAACAAAGGCAGCAGATTTGTGTTCTTCAACGAACTTGATACTTTAGAGAACATTACCGGACACAGAGCTGATGATGTGGGTATTGATTTTACTGATGGAGCAGTTCTATATGTCGGTGATATGGGCGCGAGTGAAATCAGCATCGAGGCGCAAGAGGCGTTGAAATCTAAAAGGAATCCGTTTTATAACAAGAAATCTGCTCAGGATAATGGCATGAGTGTGCTTGTCGGACACGCCGGTCTCGGCTATGAGGCAATCAGGAACGCTATTGACGAGGGCATGCTCACTGATGTAACGATAACAGCCAGACAGGGAAAACGCGTGGGACACAAACTTGTGCAGAACAATATATATTTTTTCGCCGATTTCTATCATTCCGATTTTGGCGTCCGGATTCCATGATCTTAAACGCCTTATGTCCTTTGGCGGAAACACCGCCAAAACTATCGAAAACGGTGCCAAACGGTGCTGTCGCCTTGCATATCTTGGCAGGATTGTATATTTTTGCACATCTTTTGACTATTTAGATGAAACTGAATCTAAGATTCCTGCTCGCCGTTGTCGTTATCGCTGCCGCCTCGCTTGGCGCCTCGGCGCAGATTCTTGTTACCAGCAATGAAAAGCTGATGGAGGACAGCGTGAAGCGCGATTTCGACGATCGCCCGTATTTCGGCATTTACAAGGACAATTACTTTATCTTCGGACCGTCCATCAACCATACGCCGTCCAAAACCAATACCAACATCAAGTTCCAGATATCCGTGTCGCAGCGTCTCACACGCTCCACACTCCCCTGGGGCACATATCTGTATCTGTTCTACACCCAGAAGTGTTTCTGGAACGTCCTGGAGAACTCGATGCCAATGACCGATCTTAACTTCAACCCCGGTATCGGTCTTACCAAGCCATTCTTCTCGCGAGAGCGCTACGTGGGCAAGATGACGCTTATTGTGGAGCACGAATCCAACGGCCGCGACAGCATACAGTCGCGTTCGTGGAACCGTGTGGCGCTGGCGTCCAACGTTATGGTTACGCGTAACCTCATGGTACACGGTAAAATATGGATTCCGATTGTCGACGGCATGAACAACAAGGACATCGTGGACTACTGCGGCTTCTTCCAGTTCGGCGCACAGGTACTGAGCAACAACAAACGCTTTACCGGCGGTATAACAATCGTAAAACGAAAAGGCTGGAACCTCAATTCCAACGTTGTCGTAGATCTGGCATATCGTATTTTCCGCAAGGAAAACCAGTATCTGTACGTGCAGTTCTATAACGGTTACGGGGAAGGCCTGCTGGACTATAACAAATTCCACTGCCAGTTGCGTGTGGGCCTGCTGATAAAGCCTAAATTCTTCAGCGATTATTAATTATCCGGCAATGTACAGAAAAATTCTTCCGGCTCTGCTGTGCCTTTTCTCTATCGTGGCATGCACCAACGACGAACAGTTCCGCGTGAACGGTGAAATAGAGGGTAAGCCTACCATGAATATCCGCGTGTGCTACTATGCCAACGGCGCCGTGCACACCATCGTTACAGCGGCACGCGAAGGCAAGTTCGAGTTCTTCGGCTCGGCGCCGCAGCCGGCCATTGTGGAGATTACCGACTATGAGCACCGTCCGCTCGCGCGCATATATGCCCGTAATGGCGAGACATTCGATCTCTCCATCAACCGCGAGGCGCCGCTTACGTCCGTGGCCGAGGGCAACGAGACAACTGTCCGCTGGTCTGAATTCCTCCGCGACAACGCCGATGTGCTTGCCGCACGCGATTCTTCCGCGAACAAGACCATCGAAAAGTTTGTAAGGGCAAACCCGGACGATGTGCTGTCCACACTTCTGTTTCTCACAAGCTATAATTCGTCGCTCGACCCCGTCGCCGCCGATTCGCTCCTCTCGGCCATCGGACCAAAGGCTCGTCCGTCGGGTATATTGGAGGGCTATAACCTGATGATCAGCCGACTGATAGCCGAGACGGTAGACAAGCCAGTGCGCCCGTTCTATTACGACAGACGCGACACAGCCCGTCTGTTCGATCCCGCCGACAGTAAAGTTAACCTGATTGCGTTTACAAACGACGACCTCGAAGGGTACGACAGCCTTGCCGACAGCCTTGAGAAGGCCGTACGTGGCGATATCCGCGTAATGGACTTACGCGCCGCAAACTTCAAGGGCGTATGGTACGCCGACACGCTCAAACGCGTTGTGGGGACACTGCCGGGCGGTATTGCGGCCCGTGGTGTGGATTCACTCGGCATACCGTCGCTGCCGTTCTTCATCGTGGCCGATAGTCACGGAAAACAGATATACCGCGGCAAAACGCTCACGGCAGCAATCCATGCAGCCGATTCCATCGCCGCCCTCCGCGCTAACGCAGATTAATCCGGCAGGAACTTCTCAAATTTCACGGATGAGCATACCGGGATAAAAATCGCCGCCGCTTTCTTTGGTGAAGGTTGTGGCTCCGAGGCGCGCTGTCTCCGCACCTTCTTCGGTTGCCATGAACCTGTTGTCCCATATCATATTGGGAATCGGTTTTATCACTCCTACGCGCTTGTATGTTGTGATTCCGTCTTTTTTCTGACATTCTAGGACTTCGAAGCGTGATTTTTCCGTTACGCCTTCCTTGAGACCTATTCCGGCCGTTATTGCCGGGGCTGTGGTTGTCAGAGGTGTCTTGATGCGGAAAGTGGGAAATTTCTTCTGCAGGTCGGCAACGTTTTCTTCCATTGCGCGGGCGCATGCCTTGCGAATCATCAGCTCGGGACGGTCCTCATTGATGCCCATGAACGATGTTGAACCGCCTTTCGACACAATATCGCCCACATATTCCAAACGGTATCTGTCTCTTTCAGTATCGAACTTATGACCGTCGCCGGGCATTCCCGGAGCCCAATAGTGTGAGGAGAAAAACATATCGGATGTTTCCTTGTCCCACACAAGGCGATAAAGGCGCGAATGGATACGCACCCTGAAGCCCTTGAGCGAAGATATCGTCAGATTGCCAAGCGCTCCGATGCTTGCCGCAACATCTTCATCGAGACCAGCGACAGATGTGCCTAGCGTAAGAGCGGCCCCTGCGACATCTCCCCAGAAACTGGAACGTTTGCCTTTGTCTATATAGGTGATTTCGTGCGTCAACAGATATGTGTGGCCTATCAGTTCCTCACCGGCATCAGCAATGATGTTCTGCCCCAGACGGCTGCGCGACGCCAGTTCATAGTCCATGACGGAAGCATCGTAGAATCCTCGGCTGCGCACCATGTTAAGGTTGCACTCGCCAGTAAGTTTATTACGGTTGAACCACCGACCTACGAGGCGCGATGCCACTTTGTTTCGTTCTACGAAACTATCTATGTCGGAATCACTTACTTCTGTGTCCGACACCGTTGCCACGCGCACGGAAAGGTTGTGGTCGTTGAACTTGTCGTCGACGGGTATCTGCAAGAACTGTTTTTCAATATCGTCGGCATATTCGTCCTCCGTGTGCTTTATCATGATGCTGCACAGCGAACTGCGGTGCGAGCGCACATCTTCCGTCTGGGCAACGGCGTTGGCTCCCGGCCATACGAACGCTATTCCCAGCAGTATGAGTATGATAATCTTATTCATAAGCTCCGATATGATGTTGTTAGTAATCCCAGTTGTCCTCTGGCACAATGGCGCCGAGGTCTACGGGCTTGCTGTTATGGCGCAAACGAAACATAAAATTCCGGTAATCAGTCCATTCGCCGCAGCCGGTGCTTTTATATTCTATTATCGCTTTTGATGCAAGGTTTTCGGTGTATTCAAAAGGTATTATTACATTACCTTTCATGTCTATGGCGCCCCATGTGTTTTTTGTCTTATGAGGGTTCACTTTAGCTATTCCGTCGCATAATTGGTCGAAAGGATAGGCGTCGACATACTTCGGACCTATAATGGTTTTGCCCTGCGAAATATCGAAAAGCTCGAAATTGGCGTCTTTAGCGCGGCTCACCCAATAGAGCGTCCCGGCCTTGTTGCTTCTTATTATTATATTGTAGAATTCAAACGGAATCAAGACATTGGCTTTTTGGTCCACACAGCCCCATTTGCCGTTGAGGCTTACCAGTGCCTGACCATTGTCGAAGGATATGCCGCTGTCGAAGGTTGGGGAAATAATCCATTGGCCGTCTGCTCCGATGTAACCGGCCTTGGCTCGCGATGTGGTCTTTACCATAGAGGAACCGCCGATGAAAGGATATACCGAGTAGTTCGATACCGCCAGGATTTCTTTGCCGTCCGATGTAATCAGACCATATTTGTCATTACCGTTCCGAACCACATGCACGCCGCCGTTAGCCGGATAGATATATGTATAGCCCTCGGAACACTGACGGCCTCGTTTGTCATAAATATAATAGAGGCCGCGGTGTTTGCCGATTACATGGCCGCCCTTGAATCCCCATGAAAGTTCGAGCGGATCGTTCAGGACAAGACCTCCGGTGGCTATGTCTACAAAGTTAAAGGCCCGTTCGGAAGTGAGGACACTCGACAGCCCCTCATGAGGGGGTAAGGCTCTGAAGTATTTGCCCGCGGGAATAATCACGGTGCCGTCTTTGGCAAACACTCCGTTGTAGTGGCCATTGTCCTCTTCTGAGGCCCAGAGCCCGGATTCGGGAATAATTATTTTCCGTCCGGGAGTGAAACTGTATATCACGCGAGTCCAGTACACATAGTTATCGCCCTCGGTGAGGTGGCGCTCCGTAAGTGTCATTTTATCTTTCTGTGCCTTGGTGTAAGAATGCTTGAACGGCGTGAAGAAACCTATGGTGTGATAAGAATCATTCAGCACCGCGGACCCGTCGCTGCGATAGAGCGTAAACTCGCCGCCGCTGACCGAGGTTTCGCCCTTTTTAATTTTACCGTTTTCGTTCACCCACACTATGCCGTCGGCATTGAAGTCGCCCACAAAGGCATATCTGACGGGGATTACAATCTTCCCCGTCCTGTCTATGAAACCGCTTTTATTGCCCTTGGTAACCTGAGCGAGGCCATAGGCATTGAACGGCGAGATAATGTCGTAGTCGGGCTTGATTATGAAAGCTCCATGCTCGTCGATAACGCCGTATTTCTTGCCAGAAAGCACGTGGGCGACACCGTCGTTGAACTCCGAAGCACCCGTAAACTGGTGCTTGACAACAATGTGGCCCTTATCGTCCACATAGCCCCATTTACCCTTGCTGTTGCAGTCAGGTCGCAGGGTCGCCCCGGAGGCTGCCGGCAGAAGTACCGAAAAAATAAGTAAACCTATAAGTTTAAGAGAGAATTGTTTCATTTTATCAGAAGATTGGTTGTAGAAGCTGTTTGCCCTTCACCCCACGCCTTGCCTATTTCGCGTGCGGCCTCAATCTTGAGTTCCTCGAGATGTGAGGCATCGGCGTATTTTGTGCGCGTTTCAAAGTTTTTGTCATCCTTAACCGTAGCATATATTTCATTTACAAGGCTTTCGGACTGTTCCCATGCGTCCGAGCCCTGTGGAATGGTCAGCAGAACCGGGAGTGCCTTGGCTGCTCCTCCGGCAGTGGGATCGGCAATCCATAGTGCCTGCGCGGTGCGGAAAGCCAGTACGCCTTCGGAATTTATGAAGTCCTTATAAATGCCGGCGGCGACATCGGCCGCCTGCGCATAGCCTTCGCAACATTCCGGGATGGAAAAGATCCGATAGAGCGCCTGTCCGTAGTCGTCGCGCAAGGCAAACGATTTCGCACGTTCGATAATCGCGGGGTAATGGCTGTTGTAATAGTCCAGTATTGTCTGCGAGGCTCCGGCCAGAAAATCCTGGCAGCGGGGATTCCGGGCGTTGAGAACCCGCATTGCGTTGGAGTAAGCCTTCTGCGACGAATTTCCGACGCCTTTCATACCCTCGACCGTGCACGTCGACAGTACAGTTCCCGATGCGGCGTCGCAAAGCTGCATCAGCAATGTGGCGCTGACCGTGTACTGTCTGGGCGGTCCCGGTACAACGCCGGACAATACATCTGTCAGTGTTGTCCACATCACAAACGGCGCGTCGGCATTGACGGAGACAAGTCCATGCGCACCCAACATGCCTTCTACCTTCTTCTGAAGTGAGGCGCACACTGTCGTCGGCACTTCGGCATCGGATTTACAAACTACTCCAACAGCGATGTCGCAGTTTTGGGCTGCTGCCGTCAGCGACATAAGGACCGAAGCGGCTCCTAAAAGAATGATTGCAATGTACGATTTCATTTTTCGCCTAATATCAGATTTGCCTGTCCGAGACCTTTGGTTACAATCTTGCCGGGAATACCGTACGGCTGAGCCGACAGAAAACGGCGCAGCTGAACCACGAACTGGCGAGTGTCCATCGGCGAACCGTTGGGACGGTAAAGCGGGATACGCACCTGCTCGAACAGAAGCGAGTTCTTGCCCGCATCAGTCAGGCTGTAGCGGTGGTTCACCGTGTTTTCATTCATCCAGTTGTCGATAATGTCGGTCAGTTCCTCACCGCCGTATTCGCTCTCCATCGACAGTCCCGAGCCATTATCGAAAACCTGCACTCGCACTACTATTTCACGTCCGTTTTCAAGCATGTCGTCGAAATGCGACTGCAGCTGGGCTATGAAATTATCCATCTTTTCCACAACAGCTTCTTCGAGCAGCAATTCCTCCGAAGCGCTCATGGACTGCGGTCCGGTGCCCTGCGTCGATGCAATCTGTTTGTGTGTGTAGGAATCTATGCCGTTCAGCGTGTAGGTTACCGATTTCTTAGGCCCCATAGCCTGAGTTTTCCACATAACTTCCATCAGGATGTCGGCTTTGGCACGACGCGAAAGTCGTTCCAGAGGCGTTTCGGCAAGCGCGCTGCCGCTGGTGGAACTCTGCGTCATTTCATCCTCGATAATTGCTTGGTTGATGCTTTTCAATTCCGAAGCCATGTATTTGAGCGGGAAATCCTGCTCTGTCATAAGTTCGCCGATTTTGGAGATTACATTCACCAGTGTCGAATTCTCCTGCAGCGCGCGCTCGTAGTCTGCGACCTTCTGCTTGCGCCCCTGATTTTCTTCTTCAGAGAAATAGCCGTTCTCTATACACCACACTTCCGCAGGAACAACCATCAGCGTGGGTTTCTTGGCCTGTGCGGCGCCGGTAATGGCCATTGCCGACAGCACCAGACAGTATACTGTCCTTAATATGTTCATAATTAATTGGTATTAGTAGTCGATGGTGTTCACTCCCTGCTCGCGGAGATGGGCGCCGAGCGCATCGATATCAACAGTTACCGATGCCTCCCAGGTTTCTGTCTCGTCGTGCTTGGAAACGCCGCGGCTATACTTTTTGTCGTTGAGTTTTGCAAAACGGCTCCAGCGGCTCTTTTTCGCGAAAAATTCGTTGAAGAAACTGCGGTAACGTTCCTCGGCATTGACTTCGGCAACCAGGGGGCGTCGCAGGCAGCTCTTATCACCAAGATTTATGCCCTTGAAAATAATGTCGCGCAATGCCTGTTTCCGGCATTGTTCCAGTGCCTTGGCTTTGCCTTTGCCGGAGGCCCAGACGCGGACGGTCTGCCGGCTTCCGTCGCAGCTCAGGCAAGTGGTCTCGAACTTCTGGCCGGCATAGTCGGATTCAATCTGCCGCGAGGGACCACATCCGCTCAGGAAGATTGACAGCACAAGCCCCATAGTGAGGTATGGTTTCATTTCTATGTTTTAATGGTTTGACTATCAGAAAGCGCTGTTAAGGCCGCGAATCACTCCGGCGTCCTGAAGCGCATGGCGCAATTGGTCTTTTCTTACCTCAACCGACACACTGACAACATATTTCTTCTTATCCAGTTTTGTAACCGAACGGCTTGCCGGCAACACATCGGCATAACTCAAGGCCTGAGTCTCGAAGAACTTCTTGAAATACTCGCTGTTCTGGGTTTCGACCGAGGCTTTTCCGGCAAGAGGTTTCTCAAAATGCCGGTTTTCGCCGGCGAAGCCGCGGAACAGCACGCCATGCACCGCACAACGTGCCGCATCGGCATCCGACAGTTTCGGGTTCTTTGTCGTAACGTCGACGCATACAAGATAACATCCGTCCGTAGCGCTTGTGCCGATGCTTGCAATTGTATAGTTGTTGAAAAGAGCGTCTTCCGCTTTTTCTTTGGCTCCTGCAGCGCGGGGTATAAGCAGACAGAAAAGCAAGGCTGTCAGCGACAAAAATAGCTTGTTCATTGTTTGGGAATTACGTTGCCGATCAGCCTTTTTTGTCCTTCTTGTCTTTCTTTGCCTTGTTTTTCTTCGCCTTTTCGAATTTATCATTGGTACCCAAGAAGAACCAGCTGCTGTTTTTATAATTAGGATATAATTCTTCTACTTCTTTGGTAACATTTCCCATCGAATATACTTTTTTAACAGCGGCTGCAAACACCATGTAGAAGTCTTTATTCACTTTTACTTGTTTTTCACCTTTTTCAGCTGTGGAGTAGGCGAATGAAATCAGCGATTGAATGGGAGAATTATCGGCATTATATTCAAAAGTGTCATTATAATACGCAGTGCCTTCATTATTGTATCTGAAGTCCTTATAATATTCATCGTATATCACGTGCTTGTCATAGCAGTTTGATTTATTGAGAAATAAAGGAAAAGTAAATGTCTTTGAAGCATGCGGAGGTATTGGCATAACGCTTTGGGAGATTTTTTTATCACTGCCGTCCTCTTTATCGCTGACATCCTGTTGCATTGCAACAATATCCTGATAGAGTTCGGCTTCGCCGTTGCGGGTTATATAAGTTTTCGACAAGTCAATATAAATAAAATCGTCGGAGTTGTTCTTGATTTTGGTTTCAATACTCGGTTTACAAAAATGATGTATAGTCCACCCGGATGTATAGTCGACATTTTTATTAAATGTATAGATAACCGACACGGTTCCATTGTCAACAGTCCACCCGTTGTTTGTATCAATCACCATAAACCAATCGTCGGCCAAGGCGGGAACAACAGCCATAAGCATGGCTGACAGCAGAGCATAAAATTTTTTGAATCGCATAGAAGATTACTTTTTTCGCCCTGCTCCCTCTCTGGCGATGGTCATTAAACAAAAGCGTGAGAGCCGTACTTGTTGCTCGTTCACGACTTGAGGCCTTCGCATTGCCCGAATTGGTAGAACGAGCAACGCAGAAGCCTCACGCAAATATGACATGCACACCCAATGCGGCAGTTACCTGCCACGCCAGATATTGATATTCATATCCACACAAGCTATCTATCGTTGCTGCATCCCTGACCAATTCTGAAGTTTGCGAAGTTTCAAGTCGTCAGGAAAGAGCGTCGAGTAAACGCTTTTTCAATATGTCTTTGCAAAGAAAGTTTCTCTGCATTGTCGCGGACCCACCCACATAGCCCTTGACCGGACTTCCGCAAAGCGGTCTGCGTGCGTAAAGTTACATAAAAAATCGAGAGCGCACAAAAAAATCGCATAAATTTGAATTTTGTAGGCGCATAAAAACCATACGTTCGAGCGTTTTTTGAGGTGATAAGATTGTTTTTCGCGGTTTTTGCGTAAATTTGCACATAATGCACAAGATTGTATTGTCAAAATGAACTTCCTTGTAAAAACCTACGCTGCTGCTGTGCAGGGCATCGACGCGATTATCATCACTGTGGAAACTGTTATCCGCAGCGGTATCCAGTATATTATCGTCGGGCTGCCCGACACTGCGGTGAAGGAGAGCGGCGAGCGTGTGCGGGCCGCAATACAGCAGTCGGGATTCACACTGCCGCGAGTGTCGGTGGTTATCAACATGGCCCCGGCGGATGTGCGCAAGGAGGGTTCGGCCTACGATTTGCCGATTGCCGTGGCGCTCCTTGTCGGCACCGAGCAGATAAAGGTACAGAATCTTGATTCATACGTTATTATGGGCGAGCTGTCGCTGGACGGTAGCGTTATGCCCGTAAAAGGCATTCTCCCTATGGCCATCAGCGCCCGCGCAGCAGGTTTCAAGGCCATGATTGTGCCGGAGCAGAACGCATCCGAGGCCGCTGTGGTGAACAATATGGATGTATATGGCGTGCGCAACCTGCGCGAGGTGGTGGAAGTGCTTACCGACGCCGGGACTGTGCAGCCTACGGTTGTGGATACGCGTGCCGAATTCTTTGCCGCCTCCGGCATGTGCGATTACGATTTCAGCGAGGTGCGTGGCCAGGAAAATGTGAAGCGCGCTTTCGAGGTTGCCTGCGCCGGCGGCCACAACATACTCCTTATCGGCCCTCCCGGTTCCGGAAAATCCATGATGGCCAAGCGTTTGCCCTCCATAATGCCGCCGCTCACGCTCGGCGAGGCACTTGAAACGACAAAAATACACTCCGTGGCAGGCAAACTGCGCCGAGGCTCGCGGCTCATGACGGTGCGTCCTTTCCGTTCGCCACATCATACCGTATCGCCTGTTGCTATGGTAGGCGGCGGCTCGCATCCGCTGCCCGGCGAAATCTCCCTGGCGCATAACGGCATCCTTTTCCTTGACGAATTTCCCGAATTTCCGCGCACGGTGCTCGAGGTGCTACGCCAGCCGTTGGAGGACAGACATATAAGCGTGAGTCGCGCCAAATATCAGGTAGATTATCCTGCCGGATTCATGCTTGTGGCATCCATGAATCCCTGTCCGTGCGGCTACTATACCCATCCGACAAAGCGCTGTACATGTTTGCCCGGAGCGATAACCAAATATCTCAACCGTATCTCCGGCCCGCTGCTGGACCGCATAGACATACAGGTGGAGATAATGCCCGTGCCATTCGACGAACTCAGCGGCGCGCCGTCGGGCGAGACAAGCGCCCAGATACGTGCCCGTGTCGCCGCCGCCCGGCAGGTGCAGGAACGCCGTTTCGCCGACGAGCTGCATATCCACTGTAACGCGCAGATGAACTCGCGTCTGATGCAGAAGTATTGCCGCCTTTCGCCGGAAGCGCAGCGGCTACTCAAAACGGCTATGACGCGCAACGACATGTCGGCCCGCGCCTACGACCGCATCGTAAAAGTTGCGCGTACTATCGCCGACCTCGCCGGCAGCGCCGATATCCAGCCCGCACACATCGCCGAAGCCGCCGGCTACCGCTCGCTTGACCGCGCCTCCTGGGGCCAGGTCCGCTGACAACGTCTGCGGTGGGATGGACGCATGGCTATACAATGGTTGATGTGCTGTCAACGGAGCACAACCAAAAAGCGTCCATTTACGCGGATAATGACTAACCACGAGTGTTGGAACTGTGTCTCCCAATGCACATTATCAAAAAAATTAGAGAATTTAGATGTTATTATAAATATTTTAGTAATTTTGTCATCGGTGTGTATAGCAATAAGAGCATTTGTTTATAATTCGGTACTATAAATTTAATGTTTTTATAGCTAACCATTAATTCTCAATTAATATTCATCAGGCTCACGTTAAATATGCGACAGATAACAACTATAATCTTCTTTCTGCTATTGATTTCGGGTAAAATGGCAGGAATGTCTACGGATACAATTTACTATGAGAATCAAAAGAGTTTGTCGTATGACACAATTCCATACATGATTAAGGATAAGGCATTTCTTGAAGGCTTAAATGAACTTCGGCTGATGCTCAACGGCGTTAAACCTTACTCACTTAAGAGAGCCGAGTTTGTGGTTGAAAAGGCGTATTCCGGAGGAAGAATGGATTATTCAAAATTTTGTCATGATATTGACAGCGTGGCTAATATTCTGAAACATTTTATAGAGGCAAATCATATTCAGCAATATAAGACTGCTCCTAATTATGCTTTGTTTGAATACTTTACCAAGCCATGCCCAATGAATGGTTACAAAGCATTCGTTTATGACTTCGAAGATTTCACTGGCAAGAAAGATTTTAGAAAGCTATTTGTTACCAAGACGATGGAAACCCATACCGGCCAATGCATATCGTTACCTCTATATTATAAAATATTATGTGATGAACTCGGCGGCCAGTCATTCCTCGCTTTTGCTCCGAGGCATATGTATATCAAGCATATCGGAGAAGATGGTAAATGGGTAAACATAGAACTTACCAACGGTCACTTTGTTCGTGACGAATGGCTGATACAGACATGCCAAATCAGCACGGAGGCAATACGCAATGGAGTATACTTGACATCACTATCTGAAAAAGAAAATATTGCTTTTATGATAGTGCAATTAGGCAATGCCTACCACCAGAAATATAATTCAATGGATTACTTTCCATTACGATGTGCAGAAGAGGTGCTGAAGGTACTGCCAAACTTTGGCATTGCCCTTGTTCTGAAATTCTGTGTCCATCAGCAATTAGGCCGTTGCTATATGAAAAAGTATGGACTACCGTTTACTAATTATGCAGCCAATAATTATAGAGAGTATCAGCGGATGATAAACACACTTGACAGCCTTGGCTATTCCGAGCAAACAGATGAGGAATACAAGCAGAGTGTGGAGAGGGCATTAAAGGATATTGAAAACGAAACGAGAAAGTAAGAATCATGAAAAATGTAATTCCAATTAATACAATGAAGATTATCACAATGATAATCTTACTTATGGGCGTATGCACAAGAACATTTGCTCAAAGTCCTTATGCCATGTTTGGAGACAATTCAAAGATGCTTGAGGCAAAGAGCGAGCCTATTCCAAGTATATATCGTATAGGAATCCAATCACCTGATGGAGATACATTTTATGCAGACTTCAATCTTAATAAGGGCTTTGCAACATTGTATGACGCAGATGGCAACATACTCTATCATGACAGTATTAGTGAGAATGCCAAGGCGATGTTTACTACAATCGACCCTCACGCAGGAAACTACTATTCTCTGAGCCCGTATAGTTTTTGTGGAGGAAATCCAGTTAACGCGATAGATTATGATGGAAGGGACTATTGGTCAACTAATGATTATGGTGAAATTCTTCAATTCTTGAATGCCGTTGGCTCTGGAAATACTCAATTTGATTTTTCTGGATGGAGCCATGCTACTGATGCTGAGTTTTGCGGTAAACTGGTGTATAATGATGAGTCTCATAAATTTTACACCAGTTATGCTGAGGTTACTAATGGCGAACTTGTAGTTACTTCAAAATCATTTGATGCAAATATAACACCTGTTTCAACTACAGGAGTTGGATATCCTGGTGCATTTGTATATGAACCTGTAAATGGTTTTTGGGAGAATGCAAATTATTATCTAAATGGATTAACATACAATGATGGTTTTATCAACTGGAATGTTAATAGAAGCGGAAGGATTACTGGGGTTGCACCAATCTTGGGAATAGCAGATTTTGGGGGAAAAAGCAAAGCCTCATACATTAAATCCATTATTCCAAAAGGATTTAAATTAGCACGCGAATTTTTGAGTCACAATGAGAAAGTTTATGAATATAGCGGTAAGTACTATTCCTTTGACAATACATCACATAATGGAGGCGTTTGGAAGGTATTTGTTAAGAAAGGTGGTAGGCTTCATAGAATAGGAACCGCTGATAAGGATTTAAATATATTCAAGAAATAATATGAATAATAAGATATTGGATTATAGTTCCGTACAAAAAGTTATATATAGGAAAGTACGGAGGAATATTGCCTGGGCAGAATATGACCAACAATGGATACCATTCAATAAAAGAATCGATTTTGTACTTAATAGATTGAAACAGATTCCTTTTTCCAGATTAAAGTTAATAATAACTTTTTGGGAAGAATACGAAGTAATTCAGAAAATACTCAGAAGGAATGATATTTCCAACTATTCGCTTATAAGAAACTATAAGAGAGGACGCACAACTCCGGGCATAATGGAAATCTATTTTGATGATTGTTTTGATGAGAATCTTATCCGCACTTTTATAAAGAAACACTACGGTTATGAATTGGGTAAGGCTGACAGTCTCAATATTGATATGGTCTTCATCTTCAAGAATGAGAACGATGTAACTGTTTGTCATCTATATGATGACCGTGGTTTCCAGATTTTTTATTTGAATCGGTGAATCACGGATTATTTCCGGAACGATAGCAAACACTCACCACCGAGAACGTAAGAAATATGAAAAATGTAATTCCGATTAAAACAAGTAAGATTATCACAATGATAATCTTACTTATGAGGGTATGTACAGGAACATTTGCTCAAAGTCCCTATGCCATGTTTGGAGACAATTCAAAGATGCTTGAGGCAAAGAGCGAGCCTATTCCAAGTATATATCGTATAGGAATCCAATCACCTGATGGAGATACATTTTATGCAGACTTCAATCTTAATAAGGGCTTTGCAACATTGTATGACGCAGATGGCAACATACTCTATCATGACAGTATTAGTGAGAATGCCAAGGCGATGTTTACTACAATCGACCCTCACGCAGAAAACTACTATTCTCTGAGTCCGTATAGTTTTTGTGGAGGAAATCCAGTTAATAGGATAGACCCAACCGGATGTGATACATTGAATATATCGTTTAACCAAAATAAATGGATTTTTAACACACCTATTATCACAGAAGGGGATGACGTTTTCAATGTAACTATCAATGAAGTGACAAAAACCTATATTTTCTCAGACGGAAATTGGGGAGAACGTGTTGATGCTTTAAATCTTGAGATTACAAGTGGTTATACATTAGGAATATATCATGTTTCCGGAGCCGATACCAACGGAACCGGTTATTATGTTACACCTGGAGGAATGCCAAGTTCACAAGTAAATTCAAGAAAAAGGGTACCAGATGGAATATATCCAATCATATCACCTGAATATGGCTCACAATGGCAACAACCAGGTCTTGGAGGAAATGTAGTAGGTCGAGGTGTCCGGTTTCATTATGGCGCTCCTAATCCAATACAATGGACTGTAGGCTGCTTTGTATTATCTTCAGACTATCTAATTTCGAATAATACTATCAAGTATGATATGAAAGAATCACAAAATGCAGTACAGAATTTTGATCTATTGTTAGGAGGAAGCTCATTCTATGAGTATAAAACAAAAAAAGGAAAGACAAGATACGGTTCTTCTTTTATTAATGGAATAAATAAAGATTTAGTATTAAAAAGCAGATGAGCATTATAATTATTATTGGCATAATATTGTTTTCAAATATCTGGGGATTCTCTCAAAATTTCCAGACCACCGATAATCTGATTATGGAGAAGATTGCAGAAATAGAATTCCGAAATACTTATCAATCCAAGCGCCAGAGTATTTTTAAGTGGAAAACTGAAAAAGAATACCCTGAAATAGTGAGACACTTCCTTGATTCTGATATAGGAAGAAGGAATTATATTTTTGATGAACATGACTTAAGTATATGTTGTTTAAAACTTAATCCTGAATCATATATATTGCAAGAAAATAATGTTGTACTATCAAATGCCTATTATATAAATGGGAATACTCCTGACACTACGGCAATGTTTGGTTTAGGCGATGTTGATAATGAACAAATATATTACGCCAGTCCTGATTATGATTGCGACCAACATCTTTGGTGCAGATGGTATTCATTCATAGATGGCAAAGTAAGCATACTCGCGGAAATTGAAGACAAGACTTTTGAATATGATTTGGCGATTTTTTATGATCTACCTTCATTTTTTGCTGATAACAGAGGATATTATTACATCGTAGTCCAAAAAAATCCTAACATCTACCATAATGTTGACGAAAAAATATTCTACAAGATAAGTTTGAAATGAATGAGAAAGTAGTTTTCTTTATAACTCTATAAAAATTCAGAATAAGAATATTCGAATAAATTTTATAATAACCGGGAACCCGAATTATGGCAATGATGGTAAAGCTAATCCTAATATCGGTCAGTAGTCTTTTGTTAATGTCTTGTGGAA
>CABPYL010000009.1 GCA_902461565.1 uncultured Porphyromonadaceae bacterium | reverse complement strand
CTATCTAACTCGCTGTATGTCTTTGTATAAGCATCTTCAACTGTCAAAGATGGGAAGATAGCCAATCGGCAATATATAATCAAATTTTCCGCATGGATTTGACCGCTGTGGCGGTGAACAATCGGCCGCGCAGGATGTATAATATCTATAAGGAGAAAAAATATGTCAAGTAAAAATATCTGTTTTTTCATTGTTCTTGTATTTGCCCTGTTGCCGGCGGCGGCGCTTGGGCAGATGCAGTTTGGCGCGCGGCTGTCGTATGACGTTACTTTCCCGATAAACGCGAACAATGCCTACAGCACCGGCTCCGGCTTTACTCTTGGCGGCGTGGCGAACATACCGCTTAAACGTAGTTTCTTTATAGAACCGGGCGTGATGTTCCGATATGCTTCGATGCCTTCGAAAAATCTCACTTTGTTCGACCACGAGCTGTACGAAGGTTCGGCGCGCGTATATACAATCCATATCCCGGTGGATCTGGGTTACACTTTCGATGTTAACGACAATATGAGCATTGCCGTGAGCACCGGTCCGTATCTGAATGTGAATGTTGCGGCACGTCAGAAGCTCGATCCCAACTTCGGAGCTCCCGTACATGTGCCGAATCAGAAAATAAGTCTGTTCGACCACGGCTGGAAGCATGTGGACGGCGGGTGGAACATTAAGCTGAGCACCACTTTTGCCGATAGTTACTATTTCGGTATTGGCGGTGATATCAGTTTTACGCCTCTCGCCAAGTTTGGCGACAAAGATAAGAAAATAAGGATTTACCGGAGCTCGGTATCGGTTATTCTTGGTTATAATTTCTGATTTATACCCATTTCAAGCAGTTTTGCATCAACGAGGGCGACGGCTTCGGCGGTAGATGAAATCCATCGTACCGACGGGTCGCGCCTGAGCCATGTAAGCTGTTTTTTTGCATATACCCGCGTGTTCTTGGCTATGCGGGCCACAGCGGTATCGCGGTTCATCTCGCCGTTGAACATGGCGCGCATTTCCTTATATCCCACAGTGTTGAGCGAGTTAAAATCGCCCTTGGCGAAAGCTTGTCTGGCCTCATCCTCCAGGCCCGCTTCCATCATTGCGCACACGCGGGCGTTTATCCGTCCGAAAAGCACCTCACGCGGTATATCTATAGCCATCTTGAGTATTTCGAAGTCGCGTCTGCGTGTCCGGCCGGTGCGGAACGATGAATACGGCGCTCCTGCTTCCAGGCTCACTTCCACGGCGTGCACCACGCGGCGCGTATTGGCACGGTCTACTTCGCGGAAATAGTCGGGATCGCAAATCTCGAGCTGCGCCAGCACGCCTTCCAGTCCGTGGTGTTCGAGCAGTCCGAGTACGTATGCGCGGGTGGTATCGCTTACCGTCGGCATTTCGTCTATGCCGTTCACTAACGCGTCCACATACATCTGGGAGCCTCCACAGACTATCGCTATCGGGCTTTTGCTCCATATCCTTGGCAGGATTTCGAGCGCGTCGCGCTCGAAGCATGCGGCGCTGTAGTAGCTGTCGATGCTGTGAGTGCCTATAAGATGATGAACGGCACGACTGCGCTCCTCTGGTGTGGGCGCAGCCGTGCCTATGGGCAGGTCTTTGAAAATCTGTCGTGAATCCGCCGATATTATTTCGGTGGAGTAGCGCTGAGCAAGTTCTATGGCCAGTGCGGTCTTGCCCGAAGCAGTGGGCCCGGTAACGACTGCCAACAGCCTGTTCATGTGTTATTTGCTGCGCTGTGCCACAAGGCGGGCAATCTCGATGATTACCTGCATTGCTTTTTCCATCGATGGAACGGGAACATATTCGTAGCGGCCGTGGAAATTGAGACCTCCCGCAAAGATGTTGGGGCAGGGCAGACCTTTGAACGACAGCTGCGCACCGTCTGTACCACCGCGTATGGGCTGAACTTTGGGCGTTACGCCGGCAAGGCGCATGGCTTCCTCGGCGATGTCGACAATGTATTTCACCGGTTCGATTTTCTCGCGCATGTTATAGTACTGGTCCTTGATTTCTATCGAGCAGCAGTTGGGGAATTCGTTGTTTATCTTGCGTGC
The DNA here is from genome assembly GCA_902461565.1 of uncultured Porphyromonadaceae bacterium. Lineage (GTDB taxonomy): Bacteria > Bacteroidota > Bacteroidia > Bacteroidales > Muribaculaceae > CAG-873. The sequence continues at coordinate 86,552 of CABPYL010000009.1, read as the reverse complement.
GAGGTGTTCCAGTTCCTTTTTGCGGCGTTCGAAACGGTCGCGGTCATGGTCGCGGATAATGTAGGTAAGCACGGTTTTCTCTACGGTGCCTTCCATCGATACAAGGTGGTAGAAGCCTTCGTAGTCCTCGGTATGTTCGGGAGTCTCCCAACGCGGCAGCATGATGACAAACTGGTTTGCGATGCGCATGGAGTTTATCATCTTGTGCTTTGCATAGCCGGGATGCACATTGCGGCCTGCGAAAGTAACACGGGCTACGGCGGCGTTGAAGTTTTCGTATTCCAGTTCGCCCACTTCGCCGCCGTCCATCGTGTAGGCCCAGTCGGCGCCGAAGCGCTCCACGTCGAATTTGTGCGCACCCTGGCCGATTTCTTCGTCGGGGTTGAATGCTATGCGAATGTCGCCGTGCTTTATTTCGGGATGCTTCAGCAGATAGTCGGCAGCACTGATAATCTCTGCAACGCCTGCTTTGTCATCGGCGCCGAGCAGTGTGGTGCCGTCGGTAACGATAAGCTGCTGGCCTATATATTTCTCAAGCTCGGGGAATTCTGCTGGCGACAGAACTATGTTCTCGGCTTTGTTCAGCACAATATCGCCGCCTTCGTATTTCTCTATAATCTTAGGCGACACATGGCGACCCGACATGTCGGGGCTTGTGTCGAGGTGGGCTATAAAGCCTACAACCGGGGCTTTCTGCCCGGCGGGAAGGTTAGACGGTACTGTGGCCATTAGATAGCCGTTATCGTCAAGAGATATGTCTTTCAGGCCCATTGCCTGAAGTTCGTCGCGCAGATGTTCTGCAAAAATCATCTGCCCGGGGGTGGAGGGAGTCATGTTCGTAAGTTCGTCGCTCTGAGTGTCGAACTTTACGTACTGGAGGAATCGGTCGACGAGATTCATTTTTCAGGGGTATTTACGTTTAAGTCGAATGTGCGCCAGGGTATGGAGGCCTTAAGCACATATTTGTCCTTTTTGTTTTCGAAAACGATGCGGTAGCCGTCGATGCTGAATGATTTCAGCAGGTCTTCCACGAACGGACGGCACGCGCCGAAGTTATCGTATATCGGTTTGAGGATGCCAACGTAGCGGCCCGTAAGTTGCGCCTGTTTCAGGCGTGCGTAGTTGTTGGCGTTGGGGAAGGTGAATGTGTACTGTGCGAAACCGTTTGCAACGGCGAAGTCGCAGGATTCGGCGTTTGCGTTCTCGCACAGGGATGCCGCGCGTTTCTCCATTATGTCAAGTGTTGCGGCGCGTGCAGCGTTGTAGTTCAGCTCCATAGGTTTCAGCTTGATAAGCTGACGGATTCGTGCGGCAGGTATGTCGTAGGTAGCTGTCGCACCGGCGCGGTCCTGTATCGTTATGGCAAGTTTGCCTTCCTCTTTGGTAAGAGTGTTGGCAATTTCATCGAGGTTGGCGCCGGTATGGCTCTTCATGTACAGCGCCGTTGCAAATTGCACTAAAGGTTCAGTGAATTCGTCGGTGATGTATGCGGGATCGGCTAAAGCGATTTTAACGCCGAGAGTGGCGTCAGCGTAGCTCACATGGATGGAATCGAGGAACATCGGGCTTTCTTCTGCCAAAGTGGCGAAATCGCCGTTGAGGCGGTCGGCCTGGGCAATCAGAGGCGAGGGCTGCGAGCTGCCGCAGGAACACAGCAGAGCCGCCAGGAGAGATGCGAATGCGAGGAGTCGTAGTTTCATAGTATGTGGTTTTTTAGTTATTATCGTACAAAAGTACAAATAATTTTGAAACTAACATATAAAATACTTTAAAATGCCCTGAGGCCATAAATCTAATTACCGCGGGCACTTGTGCCACCGGTTAATTAAATCTCTGGCCTCCGGCCATTTCCAGGTTCCGCAATACAGTCTCTGTGCATTTATCTATCACATTCCCAGCATTTCCGTTGCGTCTGCGAGAGTGGCTGCGGAGGCGGCGCCGGCGGGAACGGGCTTCGGAGATTTGTCCGGGTGCTGCGGTTGCAGCAGTATGGCCTGCCAGCCGGCGCGGAGGGCGCCGGCGATATCGGTGTCCGGATTGTCGCCTATCATCAGATGCGCCGAGTGGTCCGTGATTCCGGCGCGCTCCATCGCGTGGATGTAGAGGCGCGTGTCGGGTTTCTGCACGTCGATGTCGTCGGACAGTACGGTGAGATCTATCAGTTCCGACAGACCGGCGTGTTCAATCTTGCGGTGCTGCACATCCTTGAATCCGTTGCTCAGGATGCCTGTATGCACTCCTGCCTCGCGAACCTTTCTCAGCATTTCCTTTGCGCCGGGCACAAGACCGCGTTCCTGCGCCAGCAAGTCCAGGTACAGCGGGTCAAGGTCGGTGGATAGCCTGCGGGCCTCGACGTCGCTGCATCCGGCATCGGTAAGTGGACGGCGGAAGCGCTCCATGCGCAGGAAAGCTGTTGTTATCTCGCCGCGCGCAAGGCTGTCCCACAGCGGATGGTTATGCCCCTCGTAGCGTTCAGTCCAGGTGGCCGCGTCGGCAAACCACCTGTCCAGCCGAGCTTCCACATAAAGTTTTGCAAGCGCCGCCTTGGAATTGCTTGTGAAATCTATAAGGGTATCATCCAGGTCGAACCATACCCATTGTATGCTCTTACCGTTATATTTCATTTACTTTCCACCATTTGTAGGATATGCCACGGTCCTGTTCGGGGTCGGTGCGTTCGATGCCACGCAGTTTCTTCACCGCTGCGAGCGTAACAGGCAGCACGATGATTTCGTACAGGGTCTTTAGGATAACCTGGGTTATCATAAGTGTGAGAATAAGGCTCCAGGGCAGGTTACCGGCGAATGCCACGGGGAAGAATACGGCGGAATCGACGCTCTCTCCGAACAGCGTGGACACTATCGCGCGCGCCGAGAAGCCTCGGTCTCCGGAATTCAGCTTCATGCGGCTCATTACATAGGCGTTCACCATCGAACCGCACACAAATGCCGTGAAACTTGCCAGAAGGATGCGCGGCACGGCGCCGAAAATCAGCTCCATCGCTGCCTGACCCTGCCATTCCGGCGTGCCCGGAAGCAGGATGCCAAGCTGCAGCAGCAACGACACCAACAGATTGGCACCGAATCCGAGCCATATTACAAGACGTGCCTTGCGGAAGCCATAGACTTCCACAATGCAGTCGTTGAGGATATAGGATATCGGAAAAACTATAACCCCGGCGGTTATGGTGGTGAAACCGAGGTCTACCGTTTTGATTTCCATAAGATTGCTGACTATAAGACAGACGCAGAACAGCACTGTCAGCAGCAGGAACAGGGGCGAGATGCCTCCGGATGTTTTGTAGATTGTATCTTCTTTCATTTTTTCTTGTTTTTAACGAGGTAGCAAGCACTCGGGCGCGGGCTTCAGACGTTGAAGCGGAAGTGCATTATGTCGCCGTCGCAAACAACGTACTCCTTGCCCTCCACAGCCATCTTGCCGGCTTCGCGCACGGCTACTTCGCCGCCGAGGTTCACGTAGTCGTCGTATTTTATCACTTCGGCACGTATAAAGCCCTTCTCGAAGTCGGTGTGTATTATGCCGGCACATTTCGGAGCCTTGCTGCCGCGGCGGAATGTCCATGCGCGTACTTCGTCCTCGCCTGCGGTGAAGAATGTCTGGAGGTCGAGCAGCGAATAGGCGGCACGGATGAGGCGCGATACTCCCGATTCTTCCAGGCCTATTTCGGCAAGGAATTCCTGACGCTCCTCGAAAGTATCAAGTTCGGCGATGTCGCTTTCAGTGGCGGCGGCCACAATCAGCAACTGCGCGCCCTCGTTCTTGATGGCTTCCGCAACGGCGTCCACATACTTGTTGCCGGAAACAGCCGAGGCATCGTCTACGTTGCACACGTATAGCACCGGCTTGGCCGTGAGCAGGAACAGCTCGCGGGCAAATTTCTGCTCGTCTACCGAGTCAAACGACACCGAACGTGCCGGCTGCCCTTTGGACAGCGCCTCCTGCAGGCGGCTGAGAACATCGTACTGCAATTTTGCAGCCTTATCGCCGGCCTGCGCCTGTTTGAGTGTGCGCGCCATGCGTGATTCAACGGTCTCGAGGTCCTTCAGCTGCAGCTCGTAGTCGATAATCTCCTTGTCGCGTACGGGGTCTACAGAACCGTCCACGTGAGTGATGTTGTCGTCGTCGAAGCAGCGGAGCACATGTATTATCGCATCGGTTTCGCGGATATTCGCCAGAAACTTGTTGCCGAGGCCCTCGCCCTTGGAGGCACCTTTCACAAGACCGGCGATGTCCACAATCTCGACAGTGGCGGGAACGATAGAGCGCGGATGGCACATCTCGACAAGTTTGTTCAGACGCTCGTCGGGCACCGTGATAACGCCCACATTGGGCTCTATGGTGCAGAAAGGAAAGTTGGCCGACTGGGCTTTTGCGTTGGAGAGACAGTTGAAAAGGGTGGATTTGCCTACGTTAGGCAGTCCGACAATGCCGCATTGAAGTGCCATATATCGTTTTGGTTTATATTATTTTTAAGTTTCGCTAATTCGGACTGCAAAGTTACTCATTTTTTACCATAAAACCCAACCCCGGCACCCAAATGAGATTTAAGTTACTGCAATGGCGTAAATAAAAGTGGAAAACGAATGGGCTTGCCGGAGGTAAGCCAAGGCGGCTGAAAGCCGCATATAACCCCGAAATAAGCCTTCAGGTGTTTTCGGGGCGTGCCTCAAAGTATATGAAATTTCCCGGCGGGAATACACAGGCTAGCACCGGAAAGTCGCCGCGCTGAAATCGATTTGCCGATCGGTGCATTCCTCTTAGTGAAAGCTCAGTTATGTATGTTTCATATGTTTATGGTCTATTTAACAGTTTACGGCAGACAATTCTGAGATTGCCTGCCGTAAGATTCTCCAATTTTTAATATTCTACCGTCAAATTATAACCTTAAAGGACTCATTATTCACTTTAATGATGTAAACATCATGTTTAAGTTCCTCTATAGTCATGTTAAATCCGGCGTCAGTAGCAGTTTGTATAAGCATTCCGGCTTTATTATAAATTCGCAGATCCTTGATCCCATTTGGATTATTCAAGATTAATGTATTTCCTTGGATCTTAAAGGTTGTAACCTTTTCCACAATTTTATTTTCAATTATTCCAGAAGTGCGATATACTACAGAAAGGATTGAATTTTCATAAATCTCAGGCGTAGTTAGATTCGCGTTGGCATCCACCAGATAAGTAATGTCTTCACCATTCCATAGAACTTGGTACAGCTCTGCATCGGAATCCTGACTTAGCAGAAATCTTTGTGATGTACCTTCATTGAGTTTTATCCCAACGTAGCCTCCTTCCAGAGCCAGATTCAATATATAAGTCGGTTTTGTAAATCCTAAATATGGGTATGATCCATTTGAGAAGACCCAGACATCAGTATCAAAACCATCTATTGCATTACCACTTTTAAGTTCAGTCTCACTTAATGGAATACCGTAATCTGAGCTATTGGGGAGACCTGATATGTAATAGCAATTTGTAACAGACTCTCCGCTTCCAGTGGTCCCACAAATGGCAGATAACCATCCAGTTCCATAATACTTTGAAATAGCACCTGTAACGAGGCAGCTTTCGTAGGAAACCGATCCACTATTCATACCTCCAATTCCGCCAACCAATCCATAAGATGGATATTGTAACAGTATGCTGCCAGAGAATATAGAATTTTTAATATCACGTAAATTTATTTGGCCAACTAAACCACCGACGCCAGTCATACCTCCGTTTTCAATCACAATGTTTATGTCCGATGCACACTGGTTTATGGTAGCATTTTGGGCAGATAGTCCTCCCACAATACCACCCACATATGCTCTATTTGAATTGTTCAGTACCACATGAATATTACCTTTTGAGTATGATTGAGTCAATAAACTCGAATTTCCGGAATCAGATAGATTGCCAACAATACCACCACAATAAATATTTAAAGAAGAACCTGTAGTTTGCAGTATTTCTATGTCAACATCTGCTGCACAATTATTCAATCCACATGCTGACTCTCCATACCCTACTATACCTCCGACGTATAAAGATGTATACGAATCATTACATATATTGGAGAGAGTAATGGAGCCTTCGACTTTTAAGTTTTGCACGGAAAAAGACGAAGAATACGCATACCCAAAGAGACCAGCAAACTTAATATATGGATTCGAATTAGTCATAGTAACCTTTAATCCTTTTATCGTGTGTCCTTGTCCATCGAAAGTACCTGCGAACACATAATAGTAATTGTTAAGGTCTAAATTACCAATAGGGGTCCATTCATGTCCGGCTAAATCAATATCGTCATCTAAATATATTGTACAGCCTTCAAAATTTCCATGCAAATAATAGCCTTGTGAAAAACACTTTGATAGACCAGCTAGATCCTCGGCAGTTTTAATATGATAAGTTGCGCCGGAGCCTTGGGTATACCAAGTTGTGCTTGCAGAAGCACCATCCCATGTAGAAAGAGCAAAAGAATAGGCGCTTATGCACAATGATACTAAAAAATTAAAGAGTTTTTTCATAATTATACTCTGCCTATCAATTTTATGTGTCGACTTTTGTTATCTGATTTGAAAGAGGGGAATTACTCGAGATTCTCTATAAAAAGAATAACTGTAAAAAAGGATTTAACCTATTTACAAATCTAGGATAGATACTAATCTTGAACTCTTTCTATTCCATAGTTGCATTCTTCTATTGAACGTTGCAAAATTATAAAAAATAATTGAATAAATCTTAGGTTTAATTAATAATCTAAAATTTTTAGTATTTCAGTTCAATATGGTAAAAAACACATCTGTTTGCACATCTGTCTGCATTTTCGATGAAATGGAATGATGGAATGATATTGAATGATATTATGTGGGTTTCAGATGAATTTTGTAACTTTGCGCTTTAAACTCTCAATTTACTTTAATGAAAAAATCAATCATCGCAGCAGCAATGTGTTCTCTTTTGATGGCAGCATCCTGCTCTAAGACAGCCCAGCGCGACACCGACGGCGATTTCGACTATACTGTCGACCGCTTCGCCGATATCGAGGTGCTCCGTTACAAAGTGCCCGATTTCGACAGCCTTTCGCTGAACCAGAAAATCCTTGTATACTATCTCCAGGAGGCGGCTCTGTGGGGCCGCGATATTCTGTGGGATCAGAACTATGCCAATAACCTGGCTATCCGCGACCTTCTCGAGGCCGTGTACACAAACTATCAGGGAGACCGCAACAGTGCCGACTTCAAAGGTTTCGACACCTATATCAAGCAGGTGTGGTTTGGCAACGGCATTCATCACCACTATTCCACCGACAAGTTCGTGCCTGCTTTCAGCCGTGATTTCCTCGAGCAGCAGATTGCAGCGCTGCCAGAGGGCGCAGCTCCAGCCAACTCCGCCGAGCTTGTAGAGGTTATCTTCAATCCCTCCATCGCCGCCAAGCGTGTGAACCAGGCTGCCGGCGCCGACCTTGTGGCCACAAGCGCATGCAACTTCTACGAGCCGGGGCTTACCCAGGCCGAAGTAGAGGAGTACTTCAAGGGTATCAAGGACCCGAAGGACCTCACACCTGTTTCTTACGGCCTTAACACTCGTCTCAAAAAGGTGGACGGTAAGATTGTAGAGGAGCAGTACCGCATCGGCGGCCTGTACTCCGACGCCATCAGCCATATTGTGGCCAACCTCGACAGTGCAGCCGCATATGCCGAGAACGACGCCCAGCGCGCCATCATCGCCAAACTGATTGAATATTATACCACCGGAGACCTCAAGACCTTCGACGACTATTCCATCCTCTGGGCCGAGGACACCGACAGCCAGGTGGACTTCATCAACGGCTTTATCGAGAGCTACGGCGATCCCCTTGGTATGACAGGCTCGTGGGAATCAATCGTAAACTTCAAGAATATTCCGGCCAGCGAGCGTACAGAAACTCTTTCGTCCAACGCTCAGTGGTTCGAGAACAACTCTCCCGTCGATTCGGCTTTCAAGAAAGAGACGGTGAAGGGCGTATCTGCAAAGGTTATCACAGCCGCCATTCTCGCCGGCGATGCCTATCCTGCAACGCCCATAGGCATCAACCTGCCTAACGCCAACTGGATTCGCGCGGCACATGGCTCCAAATCGGTAACGCTCGAGAACATCACCCAGGCCTATGACGCCGCCTCGCACGGCAACGGTTTCAACGAGGAATTCGTTATCGATCAGCCTACCCGCGACCTGCTCGACCAGTATCTGTTCATCACCGACAACCTGCATACCGACCTCCATGAATGTCTTGGCCACGGCTCCGGCAAACTGCTGCCCGGCGTAGACCCCGACGCAATCAAGGAGCACGGTTCAACCATCGAGGAAGCACGTGCCGACCTGTTCGCTCTCTACTACCTCGCAGATCCCAAACTGCTTGAAATCGGATTACTCGACAACCCCGACGCCTATAAGGCCGAATACTACAAGTATATCCTCAACGGCATGATGACGCAGTTGATGCGCATCGAACCCGGCAAGGACGTCGAGGAAGCACACATGCGCAACCGCAAGCTCATAGCCGAGTGGGCGTACGAGCATGGCAAAGCCGACAATGTTATTGAAATTGTGAAGCAGGATGGCAAGACATATATTAAAATCAACGACTACGAGGCTCTGCGCGGTCTGTTCGGCGAACTTCTTGCCGAGATTCAGCGTATCCGCTCCACCGGCGACTATCCTGCTGCCGTAGAGCTGATAGAAAAATATGCAGTTAAGGTAGATCCTGAACTGCACAAGGAAGTTCTCGACCGTTATGCCAAGTTGGACATAGCTCCCTACAAGGGCTTTGTAAATCCTGTTTATACGGCCGTGCGCGACAAGAACGGCCGCATTACCGACGTGAAACTGGACTACACCGAGGGCTATGCCGACCAGATGCTGCGCTACAGCCGCAATTACAGCGGCCTTAAACATTAAATAATGTTAATGCAATTTGCCAGCTCACGGATTTTGGCTAATTTTGCGCCCGGATTGCTATGTGCAGTCCATATAAATCTTTTATTAACACCTAAATTTTCAAAGAATGCACTTAAATTCTGAAGAAAAAGCTCAGATCTTCGAGAAGTACGGTAAGAGCAAGACTGACACTGGCTCGCCTGAAGCACAGATTGCATTATTCTCGGTCCGTATCGCTCATTTGACTCAGCACCTGAAGTCAAATCACAAAGATCATACGACAGAACGCGCTCTGAAAATGCTGGTAGGTAAGCGTCGCCGTCTGCTCGACTATGTAGCCCGCAAAGACATCAACCGTTACCGCGCCATCATCGCCCAGAAAGAACTTGGCATCCGCAAATAATCAGCGCGCAGAAAAAACTGAAAGGCCATCCCGCATATGGGGTGGCTTTTTCGTTTTTAGCGGAGGGTGGAGAGGAATTAAGAATTGAAAATTAAGAATTCATAATGCGGGGGATGTGCTTATTCGACAAAAAATTGGTTCATATTGCCGTATTGCATGCAGTGAACGGAAAATTTTTGCTAATTTTGCATCGCGGCGTGCAAAAAATGCACCGAAGGCCGCACTAAAGTTGACAGCATGACCCTAACAGATTCCCTGGCCACCTTTGGCCGTTACTGCCTGTTTCTGAAACGTGTATTCGCCGTGCCCGACCGCTGGTCGCAGTTCGGCAAGCGTACGTTTCAGGAAATTCACAAACTCGGCATTGATTCCATACCGCTGGTACTGATTATATCGCTGTTCATCGGTGCAGTTATCTGCATCCAGATGGAGCTGAACACTACTTCGCCGCTGATTCCGGCCTATTCTGTCGGTCTGGCTACACGCGATATTGTCCTTCTGGAGTTCTCCAACTCAATCCTGTGTCTTATTCTTGCCGGCAAGGTCGGCTCCAATATCGCGTCGGAGATAGGCACCATGCGCGTTACCGAACAGATCGATGCCCTCGAGATTATGGGTATCAATTCCGCTAATTTCCTTGCACTTCCCAAAATCGTGGCTTTTGTGGCATTCATGCCCGTGCTGGTTGTGTTCTGCATGTTTATGAGTATGGTCGGCGGCTATGGTGTCGCACTGTTCACGGACATCATCACTACCACAAAGTTTGTGTACGGCGTTACTGCATATTTCAATGAATGGTATGTATGGTACGGTCTTATAAAGTCGCTTGTATTCGCCTTTATCATCGCCTCCACCGCTTCTTTCTATGGCTACTATGTCAAGGGCGGCGCTCTCGAGGTCGGAAAGGCAAGTACCGACGGTGTTGTATGCAGCAGCATCTTTATCCTGCTGTTTGATGTTATCCTTACCAAACTCCTGCTGCAATGATCGAAGTTAAGAACCTTACAAAGTCGTTCGACGACCGTACGGTGCTCCACAGTGTGGACGCGACATTCTATACCGGCAAGACAAACCTTATCATAGGCCAGAGCGGTTCAGGCAAGACGGTGCTTATGAAGTCGCTCGTTGGGCTGCTTACGCCCGACTCCGGCGAGATACTTTTCGACGGCCGCAATCTTCTGTCCATGAATCGCGAGGAAGTTGCGTCGCTACGCAAGGAAATAGGCATGCTTTTCCAGGGTTCGGCGCTGTTCGACAGCGAGACAGTTCTCGGCAACGTAATGTTCCCTCTTATAATGTTTACCCGACAGAGCCGCGCCGAGATGAAAGAGCGTGCCATGTTCTGCCTGGAGCGTGTGAACCTGTTGGGTGCCGAGAACAAATATCCCTCCGAGATTTCCGGCGGCATGCAGAAGCGTGTTGCAATTGCACGCGCGATTGCCCTGAACCCCCGCTATCTGTTCTGCGATGAACCCAACAGCGGCCTCGATCCCAAGACATCCATCCTTATCGACGAACTGCTGAGCGACATCACACACGAATACGGAATCACCACCGTGATTAATACGCACGATATGAACAGTGTGCTCGGTATCGGCGAGAACATCATATTCATCAACAAGGGCTACCGTGAGTGGGTGGGCGACATGACCCAGATATATAACACCGACAACGAGGCTCTCAACAGCTTCGTGTTTGCGACCCGGCTGTTCCAGGAGGTGCGCGAGTACGTTGCCGAGCACGGTACCATCGCACAGCGTAAGAAATGAAATTTTCCGATATTCCCGGTCAGGAGCATGTAAAGGCCCGTCTTAGGCAGATGGTCGACAGCGACCGTATTCCACATGCCCTGATGCTCGAAGGTCCTTCGGGCAGTGGAAAATTCGCCCTTGCGCGTGCTATAGCGCAATATGTAAATTGCCGTAACCGTACGCCCGACGGCGAGCCTTGCGGAGTATGCCGTTCGTGCCAGCAGTATGATAATTTCAGTCATATAGATACAATTTTCTCGTTCCCGGTAATCAAGAAAAAAAGTGGTTCGCCGGCGCTGAGCGACGATTTTTTCGATGATTTCAAGGAACTGATGGCCGAATCGCCTTTCATGGACTTCGACCAATGGCTCCAGAAACTTGGCAACATCAACGCCCGACCGCAGATATATGTTGACGAGGGCACCGAGTTGCTGCGACGCCTCTCGTTTATGACCCGCAGCGCCCGCTATAAGATTGTGCTGATGTGGATGCCCGAGCGAATGAACGAAGACACAGCCAACAAGTTGCTCAAACTTGTGGAGGAACCGGTAAACGACACCATCTTTATAATGTGCAGCGATAACCCGCGTAATGTGCTGCCGACAATATACTCGCGTACGCAGCGGATCACAGTGCCGCGATATACCGACGCCGAGGTGGCTCTTTATCTCGTAGGCCGCGGTGTTGCGGCCGCCAAGGCTGCCGATGCCGCCCGCATTGCCGAAGGCGACATGAACCTTGCACTCCGGCTTGCCGCGACAAGCGAGCAGACCGACACTTATTTCGACTTGTTCGTGCGGCTTATGCGCCTTGCATACGCCCGCAAGGTGGGCGAACTGCGCCAGTGGAGCGTAGAGGTGGCCGGTATGGGCCGAGAGCCCGTGATGCAGTTCATCGACTATTGCTGCCGCATGATCCGCGAGAGCTTTATAAGCCACCTGCATGTGGATGCGTTGCTTGCGATGAGCGATGCCGAGCGCGCATTTGTGCAGAAGTTCCATCCGTTCATCAACGAGAAGAACGTGGAAGACCTTATCGAGCTTTTCGATCGTTCGCGCCGCGATATAGCCGCCAATGCAAACGCCAAGATTATCATGTTTGATCTTGCCGTGCGCACCATCATGTATATCCGTCGAAAATGAACAACGACCACTATTTCCTTTCACGGGTGGCGCAATTCTGTATGGGCGGCGGTGCCGGTTGCGACCCCGCCGACATTGCCTTTGTGCTTCCCAACAAGCGAGCCGTTCTCTTTCTCAAAAAATATGTGCGCGACAGAATGCAAGGTGTCGCGATGCTGCCGCGCTTCATGACCATGCGCTCTTTTCTCGGCCGGTTCTCGCCAAAGGCGTACGGAACGGACATGAAACTATTGTTCCTGCTGTACGATGCCTACCGAAATGTACTGCGCAGCCGCGGACGAGCAGGTGCAACGCGCGAATTCGATGCGTTTGTGTTCTGGGGCGACATGATGCTGAACGATTTCAATGAAATAGACAAATCGTTTGTGCGCGCCGACGAGCTTTTCAAAAATCTGAAAGACACAAAAGAAATACTTGCCGATTATCTTAACGACGAGCAGAAGGAAGTTATACGTCAGATATGGGGCGAGAGCCGCCTCACCACAAGTGTTACGGAATTCTGGACGCATCTTTCTACGGATGCCCCTGAACAGAGCGTAAGCGCCAAATTTCTGTATCTGTGGGAGATTATGGCGGATATCTATAACGAATTCCATCGGTTGTCGGATAAGAACGGCATCGCGTCGGAAGGCGAAGAATACAAGGCTGCTGTAGACGGTGTGCGTGCCATGTGCGAGGGCGACGACGACGGCACGCGCTATGCCTTCGTGGGTTTCAATGACCTTACGCATGCTGAAACACTTATCCTTGAACGCCTAAACAGAAGTAGCCGCGCATGTTTCTTCTGGGACATGGCGGCGTTCAAGCTCTTTCCCGCGAATATAGAGTTGCCGGCGTCGCTTCAGCGTTTGTCAAGGCTTGCAAAGCATTTCCGAATGCCAGAGGGGTTCGAACTTAACGCACCTGCCGGAATGCCCGACGTTACCGTTACCGCTGTGCCTTCGAATGTGGCGCAGGCAAAGGCGGCAGGCATCGTTTTGGACGGATGGGTGAAGGACGGTACAATCGACCCGTCGAAACAGCTTGCCACCGCCATTGTCCTTCCCGATCAGGGTCTGTTGCTGCCTCTGCTCATGGCCATACCGTCATCAGTTCCCGCGGTGAACATCACTATGGGACTTGCCTACCGCACAACAACGTTTGCCACGCTTCTGCATTCGATAATATCCATGCACATGCGCGCCCGCATGCGCAACGGCATATATACCTTCTATTTCAAGGATGTGATAGAGGTGCTCCAGCATCCGCATATCCAGGCTGTCGCCGCCGATGCTGCAAGGACGGTGAGCGACTATATCACAGACCAGCGCATATACAATCTGCCTGCTACCGAAGTCGCATCCATAGCACCGGGATTGAAGAAGGTTTTCACGCCGCTTCACGAGCAAAATAATGTCGTGCATGTAGAGGAATATCTTGTGGCGCTGCTTAACTGGCTCGAGCAGGAACTGTCGCTCGCCGGTGGTCCGCGTCCGTCGTTCGAACTTGATGCCATCACATATTTCCGTTCCGAGCTGCAGAATATATCGGCACTTGTAAAGGAACACGACGTATCGATGGCCAACCATACTTTCCTGCAACTGTTCGAGCGCGTTTTAGGAGCCCGCGCCCTGTCGCTCAACGGCAAACCCTTGCAGGGTATGCAGGTTATGGGGGTTCTGGAAACGCGCGCGCTCGATTTCGACAACGTGATAATCCTTTCCATGAACGACGGCGTGTTCCCGCGCAAGCAGTATGCCCGCACAATGATTCCAAACAATCTGCGCAAGGGCTATGCCCTTCCGGATTTCGAGAGCCAGGAATGGACTTATTCCTACGCTTTTTTCCGTTTGATTGCGCGTGCGAAGAATGTGGCGATATTCTACGATGCCCGTGCCGACGGCAAGGGCAAAGGTGAGCCGTCGCGCTATCTGCGCCAGATGAAATATCTGATGCCTGAGCTGAAGATTCGGCAGCGTCAGATGATTGTGGGTTCTACGGCGGTAGCCAAAAATGTTTTCGAAGTAACAAAGACGCCGTCGGTGCTGGCTGAACTGGAGCGTTTCAAATCCGGAGGCGACTTGCGCATGTCGGCTGCAGCGCTGAAGCAATATATGGCGTGCCCGTTCTCGTTCTATCTTCAGTATGTGCGCGGTCTGCGAGGCAACGATGATATGGTGGACTATCTCACCAGCGCCAACTATGGCACGGTGGTGCACAACACAATCGAGAAGGTGTTTGCCCCTATGAAAGATTGTGTGATAACGGCTGCCGACTACGACAGGTGGCTGGCTGCCGACAACACAATGATCGAGGAGATTATAACCGACCAGCTCCTCACCGTACGCCGGCATGTTGGGGCGCAGCCGAAACTCGATTCCGAGGAAAGCATTGCCCTGGAGGCCATCGCACATATTGTACGCAGTAATCTCGTAGCCGAGCGCAATAAATACTGCAATCCCGATTTTGTGTTTGTGGACAACGAATTTTGCGTGAAATCGGAGAAATACGGTCTATGGGAAATAGACGATGATCTGGCGGTAAACTTCACTATGTCTATCGACCGTGTTGACCGCACTTCGGCCAAAGAATTGCGTTTTATCGATTTCAAGACCGGCGAGGAGGATACTTCTTCGGAATTTATAGAATCACTGTTTGCACGCGGGATGTCCGCAAAACGGGGCCTGTTCCAGGTGTTGACATACTGCGAGGCTTATCTGTCGATGGTAGATGCGGATGTCAGTATCCGGCCTTTCATCCATCCCATGCGCGAGCTTGTGAAGAAAGATGTTATTCCGGACGTGCGTATAAGCAAGGTTCCGGTTACTGATTACAAGGATATCCGCGACCGGTTCCGGCCGGAACTGCACAGGCTGTTTCACGAGATTTTCGATGCAAATGATGTTCCGTTTTATCAGACCGACGACCTTGATGTGTGCGAATATTGCAATTTCGCATCGTTGTGCGGACGTATGAAAAAGTAGCTATATGGCAGGAATTTATCTGCACGTACCTTTTTGCCACGCCAAATGTGCCTACTGCGACTTCTATTCGGTTGCACGCCCGTCCTTGGCCGAAGCCTATGCAGGTGCTGTAGCCTCCGAATATTCCCTGCGCTGCGGCGAATTGGCCGGTGAACCTGTGAATACGCTCTATTTTGGGGGCGGAACGCCATCAATTTTGCCTGCAGATGTGTTCAAGGAATTGGCACAGTTGCTTTGCAGGCCTGAGACAGAGGAATTTACAATCGAGGTTAATCCCGAGGATGTTGATGCCGCGCGTGTCAGGGCATGGAAAGATGCCGGAGTGAACCGTGTGAGCATTGGCGTGCAGTCGCTCAACGATGCCGAACTGAGGGCAGTGAACAGGCGCCATTCGGCTGCACGTGCGCTCGAAGCTATAGAAATCCTCCGCAGGGCAGGTATAACAAACATAAGCGCCGATCTCATCTATGGTCTGCCGGGGCAGACTGCAGCGACGTGGACGCTGTCTGTCAGGAAGCTGGCTGATGCAGGTGTTACGCACATTTCGGCTTATTGCCTCAGCTTCGAACCCGGAACTCTGCTTACGCGTCGGCTGGAACAGGGACTCATAGAACAGGCTTCGGAGGAACTTATCGAGGAAATGTATGGTATTCTTTGCCGTGAACTTGCCGCACGTGGTTTCGAACATTACGAAATTTCAAATTTCGCACTTCCGGGCTGTCGGTCGCGCCACAACTCGGCCTACTGGCGCGGAGTGCCCTATCTTGGTCTCGGTCCCGGCGCCCACAGCTTCACAGCTTCGGGACTACGCCGTTTCAATCCGTCCGATATAAAGGGATACATTGCCGAAAACGGCGATATCGCGCAGGACGATTACGAGAGCGGTACCGATGTGATTAACGATACCATAATGATTCGCATGCGTACAGCCGAAGGTCTCGAAAAAAAGTTTATGGCTACCGATGCGCTCAGACAGATAACAAAAAACGCTGCCGGATGGATCGACAGCGGACATCTGCGCAGTACGAACGATGCTTTTTATATTCCCGAGGAGTCGTGGCTGCTTGCCGACGCCATTATCCGGGATATGTTTTTAGACTGATCACCAGTGGTGGTATGTTGCCGGGCGGAAGCCGGGTGTTTTGCGGAAAGCGCGCACTTCTTCGTCAATACTCCGGTTGATAACGCGTCTTTCGGAATCGAAGAACCAGCCCCATTTGTTGAAATACTTTATCATGTTGCGGATGTGAACGCGCAACAGACGCCCCGATGAATAGCTCTGGTGGCGGTGTACGTGCATGGCTTTCACAAAAGGATAATATACGATTCCTCCGTGTGGGAACAGGCGGCGCGACAGGTCGATATCCTCGGGATACATGAAGAAACGCTC
This sequence comes from uncultured Porphyromonadaceae bacterium, assembly GCA_902461565.1. Taxonomy (GTDB): domain Bacteria; phylum Bacteroidota; class Bacteroidia; order Bacteroidales; family Muribaculaceae; genus CAG-873. The sequence goes on along the minus strand of CABPYL010000009.1, from coordinate 69,978 downwards.
GTCAAACAGACCCGCTTCCTCGAATTTGCTGCATCTCAGAAGCATGAAACTGCCCTGCACGTAAGGCAGATGCCATGCCCGGCTTGTATCGAGGTCGCATAACAGATAATCCTTGCGTTGACGACGGAACCATGTGTCGGGGATGAAGCGCCGCATCAGCAGGTCGGCAGGAGTGGGCAGCTTGCGCACCGAGTATTGCCGGTAGCCCTTCAGACCTACAAGCATGGGATGTATCAGGTTTATGGAGGGATTCTTGTCCATCACCGCCACAAGTTCCGTAAGAATTGCCGGATCGAACTCAATATCTGAATTCACAACCAAATGGTAGGGCGCATTGCCGTCGACAGCGGCGTAGGCGCGGTTGTGGCCCGGTCCATAGCCGATATTCTCGCTCGCGATATATTTTACGTTTGGATAATGTTTCCGCAGATATGTCCTTGTGTCGGGTATGGAACTGTTGTCCCAGATGACAATGTCGGAGACCACAGGTGTCTTGAAGCAGTCAAGGCAGCGCGATAGTTCTGCAACGTCGGCGTAATACACTACCACAGAAACCGATAGTCGCCCCGCATAGTCGGCGGGGTTCAGTTCGGCGGTGGAGGGCCTGCGGATGTCTGCCACGATCTGTGGTTTGTGTGTTTTTCCGGACATATCTGTATAACGGATATGTCCGGAAAAATATTGCGTTCAGATGCACTTGACAACTCTCATGCCGCATTTCCGGCAGTCGAAATCGAGCCTGTACAGGCCGGAATCGTTACGCAGGAATAGCGGTGTGGGGTATCTGGAACCCTCTGCGGTGCGAAGACATGCACCAAGTTCGCGGCGTATGCAATAGCGTGTGGACATAACCTGAACCTCTCCGGCCGGCTTTCGCACCTCTATGGCTTTTTCTGTTACACGAGCACCGTTTGAGCCATAGTGCTTCTCGGCTAATCTGTTGGCGATATTGTCGTGGTAGGTTGTGGATGTCTGTCCGGCGTACTCGTCGGATGCGAGAGTCGCGGCCTTTCGTCTGTCATATACGTACGTTGCCTCGGCGACAGCGTCTAATGTCTCAAGCAGGCGGCGCCGTGCGGCGGTAAGAACCGATGCCGCCACAAAGCGGTCGCCTAAACGGTCGTCGAAGTTTCGGAGACTGTATATGGTGTCGCCCGTTTTTTCCAATATCTTGCGGCGTTGTTCCTGCTGGGGAGTGCGGGCGACGACCTCCGGAACATCGACAATTATTTCTGCCGAGCAGCCGCGTACATCGTGTGCTGCAAGTGCAATGCGGTTTGCATCTACGGTCCGCAGTTCGATATCCACCGGAATATGACGGGTACATGACGCGTCGGGGCGGTCGAGAATATCAAAGAATGTTTTATCGTTGTTTCTGTAAAGCATGGTTCCGCGCGGAATGTCAGGCACAGGACGGGCAGGGTAGAGGATATCGCCTTCTACACGGTTGAGCCTGAAACCGCAGAAGCGTCCGTCGGCGCCGAAAAAGCCGAGACCGTCGCCGTTGGAAAGTTTTTCGGAGGACTTGATTCGGAACGATGCCGTGCGGCGGTCGAGCGGCGACGCAACGGTTCCAACAGGCATTCCGGCCCATTTTGGAGTGTCGAGCGACGCCATCTTCTCAGGCTTCGACATCAGGAAGTATGTTGTGTAGCCGCGGTTGAAGGTGCGCCTCAGGTCGGGCCTGAAACCGCATTCTGCATAGCCATACGAGCTACGCCTGTATCGTCCCTGCGACGCCGCGACAATCTCGTTGAGGCGTGAGGAATATGCCGCCGTAACGTTTGCTACATAGCGGGCATCCTTCAGCCTACCCTCGATTTTGAACGACGACGCACCGGCTTCAATCAATTTTTCAAGGTTTGCGTACTGGTTGAGGTCGCGCAGCGAAAGATAATGTTTTTCCGGCGCCAGAATTTTGCCGTCCTTGTCGACAAGCGTATATGGCAGCCGGCACATCTGCGGGCATACTCCGCGGTTGGCACTGCGGTTCATGGCAGCGAAGCCTGCCTGGCAGTCGCCGCTGTAGCTTACACACAGAGCACCGTGTACGAATACCTCTACCGGAACGCCTGCCGCATGTCTCGCCGCCGAAATTTCCTCCAGGGTGAACTCGCGCGGAAGCACGAGCTGAGAAAAACCTGCATGTGCAAGCTTTGCAGCTTTTTCGGGGGTACGGATGTCGCACTGTGTGCTGGCATGTAACGCAATTGGCGGGATGGTCATCTCCAGATAGGCCATGTCCTGTACTATCAGCGCATCTACACCGGCGGCATACAGCTGCCATACAAGGTTGCGCGCTTCTTCAAGTTCATTGTCGAACAGGATAGTGTTCATGGTAACATACACGCGGGCACGGAACATGTGGGCAAAACGCACAAGTCCGGCAATATTGTCCACGCTGTTGGCTGCTGAGGCGCGAGCACCGAAAGCAGGCGCTCCGATATATACGGCATCGGCTCCCGCAAGGATTGCAGTGCGGCCGGTAGCGGCGTCGCGTGCCGGCGCGAGCAACTCAAGAGTCTCTGCGTTCATAGTTGGGGTAAATGCTGTCTAAAATAGCGAAGGCTTCGTCGCGCGATGCTGTTATGCGGTCGGGGTAGTGGGCGTCGCTGTTAACGGTAATAGTTACGCCGCTTTCCATAAGGCGTGGCAGATAGCTTTCGCCGGGGAAAAAATAACCGTACTGCGTGCGAGCTTTGGTGTTTAGCTCTATAGTAAGCCGATGCTCACAGATATAGGTTAACAGCGGCTCGATGCACTGCGCGTAAAAACTGCTGTCGGCAATACCCGGAGCATATTCCGAAGCGTTGTGGCTAATTTTGTCGAAGTGCCCCAGTATGTCGAAGCCACCGGCGTGTACCATGTCCATAGACTGTCGGTAGAAAGTGTCTACTACATATTCGATATCGCCGTGGAATTTATCGGACATGCGTTGTTTGAAGCGGTCGGGGCTCCCGTCGATATCGAGGTATTCGCCGTCCTGCGATGGTATAAAATGTACAGAACCTATGCGGTAATCTAACGGCAGGTGTTTGAAATAATCGCTCGCTGGACCGAACTGTGGTCCCAAATAGTCGATTTCCATGCCAATGTAGAAGCGGCAGGCGGAGAGTGCGGGATCACGCTGCAGCCTGCGTACCTCTGCAACGAAATCGGCCACTGTATCGGTCGGCATGTTGCATGGCGATTCGATTGGCAGTGGGCTGTGAGGCGTAAAACCGTAGTGGCGCATTCCGCAGGCTACTGCGGCGGCAGCCATCGTTGCTATTGGCGCGTGGCCGTCGCAGAATTGCGTGTGGCTGTGAAAATTATAGTTACGTGTTGAAGAAATTATCTTCTTGAAGTCCATAAAACAGATTTAGTATGCAACATCGTGGACAAGTCGTCCGCTGCGGCTTAGAATCAGGTAGCGGATAAACATTGTCAGGCATATAAAGTCTACTGCCGCTGCGGTGAGTACGGCATAATTGAACGGTATGCCGAAACCCTCGGGAGTGGGTGCCACCAGGATGTAGGTTATCACTACCATTGTCATATACAGAGCGGGAATAAGGCAGATGTAGAAGAAGCGGCGGTGGCGCGCAAGGTAAACGGTGGCAGCCCACAGCGTGAATGCCGCGAGTGTCTGGTTTGTCCATGCGAAGTAGCGCCACAGCACGTCGAAATCTATCATCATCAGGGTGAATGTTGCCGCAAAAAGCGGCAGCGACACCAGCATTCGTTTGACGAATTTTTTCTGACTGATACGCAGGAAGTCGGCCACGGTGAGGCGTGCCGAGCGTAGAGCTGTATCTCCTGTGGTTATAGGTGCTGCGATAACACCAAGGAGCGCTAAAATGCCTCCGAAAGTGCCTAACCATTCAACGGAGATATTATGCACCATATCGCCGGTTGTGTGGGTGGTCATGTAATCTGCGAGCTGGCTGTAACCGCCGGTGAAGGTGATGGCGGCTGCTGCCCATATCAATGCCACAATACCCTCGGCCACCATTGCGCCGTAGAATACAGGCCTGGCGAGTTTTTCGTTCTTTAGGCAGCGCACCATCATTGGCGACTGTGTGGCATGAAAGCCGGAAATGGCGCCGCACGCAATGCTTACGAACATCATAGGGAACAGCGGATGTGTGTCGACGGCGGGGTGGCGATTGAAAAGACCGTCAGCGAAGCCGTCGGGAATAGGCATACCTTTGAAGATAAGCACATACAGCAGGCCAAGAGCCATGAACAGCAGCGCGCCGCCAAACAGGGGATAGATTCGTCCGATAAGTTTGTCGATTGGCAGAAGGGTGGCGAGGAGATAGTAGATGAAGATTGCCGCAATCCAGAAGTTGACATTCATCCAGTCCGGTGTCATGCCAGCGAGCAGTCCGGCTGGTGTGAGGATGAAAACAGCGCCCACAAGTATCAGAAGAACTGTGGATACAACACGGATAACCTGCTTGATAACAGGCCCGAGTTCGCGGCCGACAAGTTCGGGAAGCGAGTCGCCGCCGCTGCGCACCGACATCATCGCCGAGATGAAATCGTGGACAGCGCCTCCGAATATCGTGCCGAGTACTATCCAAAGGAATGCCGCCGGACCGAACATTACGCCCATTATGGCTCCGAAGATGGGACCGAGGCCCGCTATGTTGAGGAACTGGATAAGGAAAACTTTCCACGTTGGCATTTCCACATAGTCTATGCCGTCGTATTTGGTTGTGGCAGGCATCAGGCGCGAAGAATCCACACCGAATATTTTTTCTACGATAAGGCCGTAGATAAAGTATCCTCCGACGAGGACGGCGAGAGAGATAAGGAGAGCGGTCATTCTTTTATTTCGGGCAGAGAGGTTGAACTTTGGCCGAGCGACTGACGCATGTTTGTGTCGGCCTCCATATTTTTCATGCGGTAGTAGTCCATGACGCCGAGGTTTCCGCTCAGGAATGCCTGGGCCATAGCCTTTGGCAACTCACATTCGGCTTCGATGACCTTTGCGCGCGCTTCCTGCGCAAGTGCTTTCATTTCCTGCTCGCGGGCGATAGCCATTGCCCTGCGTTCCTCGGCCTTTGCCTGGGCTATATTCTTGTCGGCCTGGGCCTGGTCGATCTGCAGTGTGGCGCCGATGTTACGGCCTATGTCGATATCGGCGATGTCGATGGACAGAATCTCGAAGGCCGTGCCGGAGTCAAGCCCTTTGCGGAGCACGAGTTTGGAAATGGAGTCGGGATTCTCCAGCACCTGTTTGTGGCTCTCGGAGGAGCCGATTGACGAAACGATACCTTCGCCTACACGGGCAAGCACTGTATCCTCGCCTGCGCCGCCGACAAGCTGGCGGATATTGGCGCGCACGGTAACGCGGGCCTTGGCTATAAGCTGGATACCGTCTTTTGCGACGGCAGTTACAGGGGGAGTGTCGATAACCTTGGGGTTTACGCTCATCTGCACGGCCTGGAACACATCGCGGCCGGCAAGGTCGATTGCTGTGGCCATCTTGAAACCGAGGTCGATATTGGCTTTGGATGCGGATACGAGGGCGTGAACAACGCGTTCAACGTTACCGCCGGCAAGATAGTGGGCTTCGAGGTCGTCGCGGGTTACGTCTTTCAGACCGGCTTTGTGGGCCTCGATGAGTGCGCGGACAATCACGCTTGCAGGAACCTGACGTATGCGCATCAGCACAAGCTGTAACAGCGATATGCGAACGCCGCTTACACGGGCCGATATCCACAGGAAGAACGGACAGTAGTAGAAAAACACTGCTAAGAGAACCACGCACAGGGCTATGAGCAGAATTACGGTTATTTCCATGATTTATGTGTTGTTGGTTTATAATCTGATAGACATGCGGCCGGTGTTACCGCTTTGTTTCAAGACGCACGGTGCGGTTGCGTAAGGTCTGTATTTTTTTGCGCATGGCGTCGGTCTGGCGTTCGGACTCAAGAATACGTCCGGCAATGCTTTCGCCGGGATTGGTGCGATATGTATCGCGCATTTTTTCTTCTGAGGCGATATGCTTGTCAAGCTCCAATTGTGCGGCGAGTAGTTTTATCATCTCTGCGCGGGCTGCGTTGCTGTGGAAGTCGCTCAGACTTGTGTAAACTTTTCCATTGCCTAAATCGAGCAGGATTGCTACGTTCCCGTCGGTGTCGGTCTTGATTTCGGCAGGCAGGCGTTCCTGCAGTAGGCTTTTGTAGTCCGTATCTGTATTCTGCGTCAGGGCTATGTTGTCCAGACGCGCGAGCGACAGCAGGTTTTCATCTCCGGCCTCCACGTTGCGGCGTACGTGCGACGGCGAGAAAACATATATCGTAACCTTGCCTTCTGGAGCATTGCGGTCGGAAACAAGCCAGCCGAGTTCTGAAGATTCGTCGATGGCGAGCAGGTAGTCGTTCGCCGTCGAATTGTACGGCATGCCCATGTTCTGCGGCGACAGGAATTCGCCATCCTCGTTCTGACGTGTCATGAAAATATCATAGCCGCCCAGCGAGTTCTCGCCGTTGTTGGCAAAGTACAGCGTTATGCCGTCGGCCATGAGAAAGGGGAAACGGGCGTCGCCGCCTTGACCCAGATGTGTGCCCAACGGCTGAATCATCTCAATATCACCGTTGTCAAGGATATCAGCACCATATAGTTCATAAACGCCGGCGGTGTCTGTCTCAGACCATATTATGCGGTTGCGGCTCTGTGGCAGATAGGCTGTGGACAGCGCTGCCCCAGGTGTTCCGGCACCCATGCTGCGTATGCTTTCGGGCGGAAGGATGCTTCCTGCACCGGCACTCAGCCTTATTGCCGAGAAAAAGGCGTTTTTATCTGCTGTTATAGTGTCCAGAACTTCGATTTTTTCCACTCGCTCAAGCATGTTTCGCAGCGATATTGCCCTGCGGTTGAGCTCGTTGAACTGTTCCGGTATATCTTTCTTGTTCTTTTTCAGCTTTTCTTCCCATGTGGCAAGATAATCGGCCGCGTCGTCGGCGCGGTATTGTTCCAGGGCGTTTACCGCCAACAGGCGCGATGCGTCGGTAACGCCTCGGTCCACAGCCTTCTCCAAAGGGGTAACGGCTTCATCGTTCTGGCCAAGGGCGAGCAAAGTGGCGCCAAGGTAGTAGTTAACTGTGCCGTCGCGCGGGGTACGCTTCGCAAGTACGCGCAGCTCTTTCAGCGCTTTATTGTACTGGCCGTTGCGGTAGTACCGTTTTGCCTGGTCGATTGGAGCGGCGGACGCCGACAGCAGCGAGCATAAGGCAAAACAGAGTATGTATTTGCGTAACTTATTGCTTTTCATTGTCTTGTTGTGAGTTTTACAAAGATAGCAATTTTCTGAGTCATTTTCAAATTATTCGATGCCTCTTTCTGCGAGTTTGCGGTGATATCGCGCGGCGTTGATGCGGTGTCGGCCATAGTCGGCAGCAAAGTCGTGATAGCCCGAAAAATCGGATTTCGCGCACATATACAGGTAGTTGTGCTGCGGAGCCGCGAGCACGGCCTCGAGTGTCGCGCTTTCCGGAATGGCAATCGGGCCTGGAGGCAGACCGCGGTTGATGTAGGTGTTGTAGGGCGATTCCACCTTCAGGTGTTTCCCGGTGATGCGGCGCAAAGTGCGGTCGCCTAAGGCGAATTTTACCGTAGGGTCGGCCTGCAGTGGCATATCTTTTTGCAGACGGTTAAGATACAGGCGCGCCACCATACCGCGTTCGTCCGCTTTGTTTGTCTCGCCCTCTACGATAGAAGCAAGTGTGTGTACATCTTCGGGTGTCAGTCCAAGAGCCTCTGCTTTGGCGCGACGTTCTTCGTTCCAGAATTTCTTTCGTTCGGCAAATAGACGGTTCACGATGTAGGGAGCCGAAGCGGTCCAGTAGAATTCATGGGTGTCCGGAATGAAAGCCGCCGGCTGTTGGGCGGTGGTTAGACCTTCGGCGGAAAGTATGGAATCTGCTGCGGCGCGGAAAGCGGCGGAATCTGTTTCCATCTGCGCGGCCACGCGTGCTGCAAGTTCGCCCATTGTGTGTATGTTGTTAAAGGTGAAGCGCACGGGTGTCTGGCGCCCCTTGGCTATATTGTTGCCGGCGCGCAGAGCCGATGTGCCTGGTTCTATCAGGTAAGAGCCATGACTGCCGAAAGCTGTGCCGCCACGCAATTTCCACACTCGCTCTACCTTGCTTCCGAAGTCTTTGCCGAGCGCGTCGGTCATAATTTTGCCGATGCTGTCGTCCGATGCGCCGGCGGGGATGTTCACACGCGCGGGCTCGTATTCGTATGTGCCAATATAAAGCATCTTTACAGCGATGCCGCCAGCAAGCACCACCGCCGCAACTATGCCCAGTGCTATCCAAATCTTTTTCATATTACAAAGATAACAAAATTCTGACACAATATTGTGTGGTGCAGAAAAATGAAGAATAAAAAAAAGCTGCGCCACAGCGCAGCTTAATATAAATCGGGGGAATGTCTTTATCAGAACAGGCTCCAGCTTACGGTGAGACCGGCCATTACGATAGATACCATCGACATGAGTTTGATGAGGATGTTGAGCGACGGACCGGAGGTGTCTTTGAAGGGATCGCCTACGGTATCGCCTACAACGGTTGCTTTGTGTACCTCGCTGCCTTTGCCGCCGAAATGTCCTTCTTCGATGTATTTCTTCGCGTTATCCCATGCACCGCCCGAGTTGGCCATGAAGATAGCCAGAACGAAGCCGGCCGAGAGGCCACCGACAAGCAGACCAAGAACACCGGGGACACCGAAAATGAGACCGGTAACGATGGGGGCTATGATTGCCAGAACCGAGGGGAATATCATTTCGCGCTGGGCGCCTTTGGTGGAAATCTGTACGCAGCGTGCGTAATCGGGTTCGGCTTTACCTTCGAGGATACCCTTTATCTCGCGGAACTGGCGGCGTACCTCGTCTACCATGTGCGATGCGGCGCGACCTACGGCATTCATTGTAAGACCGCAGAACAGGAAGGCCATCATCGCGCCGATAAACATACCGGAAAGAACTTTGGGACTCATCAGATTCACTTCGTAGAGAGTCATGAAGTCTAAGAAAGACATCTGGTGTATATCAACTGCGCGGTCGCCAAGCTGTATTGTAGTTTCGCCGAGGCGTTCCAGACCGATGCGGATTTCTTCGATGTACGATGCAAGCAGGGCAAGGCCTGTAAGGGCAGCCGAACCGATGGCGAAGCCTTTGCCGGTGGCGGCGGTGGTGTTGCCGAGGGAGTCGAGGGCGTCGGTGCGGCGTCGCACTTCTTCGCCGAGGCCGCTCATTTCGGCGTTGCCGCCGGCATTGTCGGCGATAGGGCCGTATGCGTCGGTGGCGAGTGTGATGCCGAGGGTCGACAGCATGCCTACGGCGGCGATACCGATGCCGTAAAGACCCATAGCAACGTTGCTGAAGTCGAAGCCCGAAGCGAACCAGTAGCTGAGGATGATACCGGCCACAACAGCGATAACGGGAATGGCGGTGGAAACCATACCGAGGCCTACACCGGAGATGATGACAGTAGCCGGACCGGTGGTGCCGCTTTCGGCAAGTTTTTTGGTAGGTTTATAAGACTGTGAGGTGTAATATTCTGTTGAGCGGCCGATTACGATGCCTACTATAAGGCCAGTTACAACCGAGCAGCCTATCATCCACCAGTTGTTGATACCAAGGAGCCACAGAATAAGGAATGTGGCTGCCACAATCAGAACCGAGCTTAGGTTTGTGCCAAGCGACAGAGCGCCCAACAGATTCTTCATGGAGGCATCCTCTTTGGTGCGTACCGAGAATATGCCTATGATAGACAGCAGGATGCCAACGGCGGCGATAAGCATGGGGGCAATCACAGCCTTGTACTGCATTACGGTATCGCCTTCCAGCAGGTAGGCGGCGGCGCCGAGGGCCGAGGTAGCCAGAATGGAGCCACAGTACGATTCGTAAAGGTCGGCGCCCATGCCTGCTACGTCGCCCACGTTGTCGCCCACGTTGTCGGCGATGGTGGCGGGGTTGCGGGGGTCGTCCTCGGGAATTCCTGCTTCAACTTTGCCCACAAGGTCGGCGCCGACGTCGGCAGCCTTGGTGTAGATACCGCCGCCAACACGTGCGAACAGCGCCTGGGTGGAGGCGCCCATGCCGAAGGTGAGCATGGTGGTGGTAATCATAGCGAGTTTTGCTGTGCCGGGCAGGTCTACAAGCCAGTCGAGCAGGAGATACCAGAAGGAGATATCGATGAGGCCGAGACCTACTACCACCAGACCCATCACTGCGCCGGAACGGAAAGCTACGCGCAGGCCGGCGTTAAGCGAGTTGCGGGCTGCGTTGGCAGTGCGGGCCGAGGCGTATGTGGCGGTTTTCATGCCTAAGAAACCGGAGAGACCGGAGAAGAAGCCGCCGGTGAGGAATGCCACAGGTACCCAGGGATTCTGCAGCTGGAATCCGTAGGCCATGATTGAGAAAAGCACAACAAGGCACAGAAAAACTATGCCTACGATTTTGTATTGTTGTTTCAGATAGGACATCGCACCCTTGCGTACGTGCGATGCGATACGTTTCATTGTGTCTGTGCCCTCGCTTTCTTTCATCATCTGGCGATAAAAATACCATGCGAGAAACAACGCGACGATTGCCGAAATCGGCACGAGCCAAAATACCGGATTGGTCATTGTCTAAGGTTTAAATGTGTTAAAATATAGCTTTTAAGGTTTGTTGTGCGTTTTGCTGGCCGAAAATTATCTTTCGTGGCTTCAAAATTAATAAAATAATCTTAAATAAGTGCCTATACCACGAAAATTATAGGATGTAATATTATTTAATGAAACATCTTCAGGGCATGCTTTTTTTTAGTCTATAGTGATTCCCGGGTTTATTGATTTGATGTCCGATATAAAATCTTCCTGGTTTTGCGGGGAAATATATACCCAGTTTTTAAGACCATATCTTATGCCTATCCGCTTTGCGGACAACGCCGGAGATGATAATATTGTCGATTTATGGGTGATTTCACTTATTTTGCTTATCGGCAATGTCATGTGGAACAATACTCCGCAGCGTATGTATAACGTATCTCCTTTGATTGTATAATCTGTGTGGAATAACATATCAAGCATAAAGGCAGCACATATACCTATAAGTACTACATCTATAAAGAGTATCCATGTGGATCGATAGCATAAGAACAAAGTACCGGCAAATGCAGCAGTAACCCCTATGCACGTCCATAGATACCATTTGGCGACTTTTGATTTATAAACCTTTTCCATGTTACAAAATTACTATTTTTTTGCTGATATATATAGCTCCACGTTGAAAATTCATATTTTCACTACAAACTTGGCGGTTGTATGAAATAAAAAAGACAGGGGCGCGCGGGCGTCCCTGTCTTTTTATTGATGTCAGCTTATTTTAGAGCTGTTCGTTTTTCTTTTCGATGGGTTCGATGATGGGATCTGTTCCCCACGACTGCTGCGAGAGGCGTACATAGTTGTTGTAGCGCCACTGTGCGTTTGCCTTTGCGGCAGCGAACAGTTCGGCAGCTTCGGCGGGATACTGTTTCTGCACGGTTGCATAGCGTACTTCGCCAAGCAGGAAGTTTTCGAACTCGTCCCAGTTGGGTGCTTTGCTGTCCAGTGTGAAGGGATTCTGTCCGGCTTCTTCTGCAGCGGGGTTGTAGCGCCACAGATGCCAGTAGCCGCAAGCGACGGCCTTGGCTTCCTCAGACTGCGAGTGGCCCATGCCTGCCTTGATGCCGTGGTTGATACACGGAGCGTATGCGATAATCAGCGAAGGACCGTCGTATGCCTCAGCCTCGCGGATAGCCTTGAGTGTCTGAGCCTGGTCGGCGCCCATAGCCACCTGTGCCACATATACGTAGCCGTAGGTTGTTGCGATAAGACCGAGGTCTTTCTTGCGGATACGCTTGCCTGCGGATGCAAACTTGGCGATGGCACCGAGCGGTGTTGCCTTGGACGACTGGCCGCCGGTGTTGGAGTATACCTCGGTGTCGACAACGAGTACGTTTACGTTCTCGCCAGTAGCAAGAACGTGGTCGAGACCGCCGAAGCCGATATCGTATGCGGCACCGTCGCCGGCGATGATCCACTGCGAACGGGCAGCGATGTAGCCCTTGAGGGTGAGTAGCTTACCGCATGTCTCGCAGTTGCACTTCTCGCACAGAGGAACGAGTTTTTCTGCCACTTCGCGTGTTGCTGCGGCATCGTTGGGAGTAGCGAGCCATTTCTTGGCCAGTTCCTTCATTTCCTCGTTGCAGCAGTCGCAGGCGATAATCTGATTCATCACCTCGGCTACACGCTCGCGCATCTTGTTGGTGGCAATCTTCATGCCAAGGCCGAATTCAGCGAAGTCCTCGAACAGCGAGTTTGCCCATGCAGGACCGTAGCCCTTGGCGTTGGTGGTATAAGGAGTGGAGGGAACGGAACCGGAGTAGATGGACGAGCAACCGGTTGCATTGGCTACCATTTCGTGGTCGCCGTAGAGCTGGCTGATGAGTTTTACGTAAGGTGTCTCGCCGCAGCCCGAGCAAGCGCCGGAGAACTCGAAGAGCGGGGTGGCGAACTGGCTGTTCTTTACGTTGGCCTTGATATCTACAAGGTTCTGTTTGGATTCTACGCTTGTTACGCAGTAGTCCCAGTCTTTCTGAATGTTGAGCTGAGTCTCCAGAGGCTTCATGGCGAGGGCTTTCACGCCCTTCTTGCCGGGGCATACGTCAACGCAGTTGCTGCAGCCGAGGCAGTCGAGGACGTCTACGGCCTGGATGAAGTGCATACCCTTGAACGAGGGACCGAGTGCCGGAATGGTACCTTCTGTGCCGAAGGGAGCTGCCTGAGCCTCGGCGTCGGTGAGGACGAATGGGCGGATTGCAGCGTGGGGGCATACATAGGCGCACTTGTTGCACTGGATGCAGTTGTCTTTGTCCCACTCGGGAACGAAAGCGGCTACGCCGCGTTTTTCGTAGGCAGCGGTGCCCTGTTCCCAGGTGCCGTCGGGAATATCCTTGAAATCGGAAACCTTGAGGAGGTCGCCGTCCTGCGCGTTGATGGGACGGACGAGTTTGTTGATGAACTCGGGATCGTTGTTGGCAGCGTTAGAGTCCTCGGGGAGGGTAGCCCATGCGGGGTCTACAGTGAGTGTGTGGTATTCACCGCCGCGGTCAACAGCCTGGTTGTTCTTGTCTACAACGTCCTGTCCTTTTTTACCGTAGCTCTTTACGATGAATTTCTTCATCTGCTCTATGGCAAGGTCGACGGGGATAACTTCGGTGATACGGAAGAAGGCACTCTGCAGAATGGTGTTGGTGCGGTTACCTAGGCCGATTTCCTGGGCTATCTTAGTGGCGTTGATGTAATAAACGGTGATGTTGTGCTCGGCAAAGTAACGCTTTACATTGTTGGGCAGGTTCTTGGCAAGCTCGTCGCCTTCCCAGATGGTGTTGAGAAGGAATGTGCCTCCGTCGCGCAAGCCGCGGGTAACATCGTACATGTGCAGGTAGGCCTGTACATGGCATGCGACGAAGTTGGGGGTGTTCACAAGATAAGTGGAACGGATGGGTTTGTCGCCGAAACGCAGGTGCGAGCAGGTGAAGCCTCCGGACTTCTTGGAGTCGTATGCGAAATATGCCTGGCAGTATTTGTCGGTGTTGTCGCCGATAATTTTTACGGAGTTCTTGTTGGCACCTACAGTACCGTCGGCGCCGAGACCGTAGAATTTGGCTTCGAATGTGCCGGCGTCGCCGAGGGCAACTTCGGGCAGCAGGGGCAGCGAAGTAAAGGTAACGTCGTCTACAATGCCGATGGTGAAGTGGTCCTTGGGCATGGGCAGAGCGAGGTTTTCGAATACGCTGAGAATCTGGGAGGGCGTTGTGTCCTTCGATGCCAGACCGTAGCGGCCACCAACGATGATGGGGGCGTTCTCGCGTCCATAGAATACTTCTTTTACATCGAGGTACAGGGGCTCGCCGTTAGCGCCGGGTTCTTTGGTACGGTCGAGCACGGCAATGCGTTTTGCAGTTGCTGGAACAGCTGCGAGCAGGTGCTTGGCGGAGAAAGGACGGTACAGATGAACCGATACAAGGCCTACTTTCTCGCCTTTGGCGATGAGGCTGTCGATAGCTTCCTGGATTGCCTGTGTTACCGAACCCATTGCGATGATTACGCGTTCGGCATCCGGTGCGCCGTAGTAGTTGAACAGGTGGTATTCACGGCCGGTAATCTTGCCGATTTCGGCCATGTAGCTTTCAACAATTTCGGGAACGGCGTTATAGTGTTCGTTGCAAGCTTCGCGGTGCTGGAAGAAAACGTCGCCGTTCTCGGCGAGGCCGCGGGCTACGGGAGCGTCGGGTGTGAGGGCGTCTTTACGGAACTGGGCCAGGGCTTCCTGATCGATAAGCGGAGCGAGGTCTTCCTGGTCCATTGCTTCGATTTTCTGGATTTCGTGCGATGTGCGGAAACCGTCGAAGAAGTTTACGAAAGGCACGCGGGCCTTGATTGTCGCCAGGTGTGCCACACCGGCGAGGTCCATAACTTCCTGTACAGAGCCTTCGGCAAGCATGGCGAAGCCTGTCTGGCGTACGGACATCACGTCCTGGTGGTCGCCGAAGATGGAGAGGGCGTGCGATGCGATTGTGCGGGCCGAAACATGGAATACTGTGGGAAGAAGTTCGCCTGCAATCTTGTACATGTTCGGAATCATCAGCAGGAGGCCCTGCGATGCGGTGTAGGTGGTGGTGAGGGCACCGGCCTGAAGTGAGCCGTGCACGGCACCTGCAGCACCGCCTTCCGATTGCATTTCCTGAACGAGTACTGTCTCGCCGAAAATGTTCTTACGACCTGCTGCCGACCATTCGTCAACGTATTCTGCCATAGTCGACGACGGGGTGATGGGGTAAATGGCGGCAACTTCTGTAAACATATAGCTGACATGGGCTGCTGCCTGGTTACCGTCGCAAGTCAAGAATTTTTTCTCTTTACTCATAACGTTTTTGTTTGGTTATCTGTCTAAATAAAATTCTGGTTTTAAGCCACAAAGTTAATCAAAAAAAATGGTATTTGACTCTGGCGGCTCTAAAATTTGAGGTTAAATTTAATTAACAGTTATGTAAGTAGTGCAAAAAATACTGGTCGTGTTTCTACTGTCGGCGAGGTAGACTTACGGAGGTATGTCGCTGCACAGTAAATCAGTGCTGCGGGTTACATATTTTTCAGGCTGACATAGCCCTGGGCTGTGATAAAAAGTACCGCCATCGATGTGTCGGTGGCGGTACCTGATATATTTTCGGACAGCAAGATTATTTACGGCGCTTGTTCTGTTGCTGCTGTGCGCGCTGTGCAGCAAGAGCTTCGCGCTGCGCTGCTTCCAGACGAGCCATGAAGCCGCTCTTTTTCTTGGGCTTGCGGGCATTGGCAAGAAGCTGTTCGCGAACTTTATTCTCGTCGATGCACTTACGGAAAATATAGGTCTGCACAATGGTGATAAGGAGAGACAGCAGGTAGTAGTAGCTCAGGCCGGAGGCGTAATCGTTGAAGAAGAACAAGAACATTACCGGCATCATGTAGGTCATGATTTTCATGCCAGGCATATTGCTGTTCTGCGGTTGGCTCTGCATGCTCACCTTCATGTATATAACGTTTATAATCGTCATAAGGAGGCAGAACAGGCTCACGTGGTCTCCGTAGAAGGGTATGTTGAACGGCAGGGCGAAGATATAGTCAGGCGCCGAGAGATCGTGTGCCCACAGGAACGACTGGCCGCGCAGCTCGATTGCCGATGGGAGGAAGGAGAACATGGCAATAAGTACCGGCATCTGGAGCAGCATGGGCAGGCAGCCGGCGAAGGGGCTTGCGCCTACGCGGCTGTAAAGGGCCATCGTTTCCTGCTGGCGCTTCATCGCGTCGGCCTGGTCGGGATATTTTTCGTTGATTTCCTTAATTTCGGGAGCAAGCACGCGCATCTTTGCCTGGCTCTTGAAGCTCTTGAACGAGAAGGGGAATATTATCAGCTTTATAAAGATTGTGAGCAGCAGGATAATTATGCCGTAGTTGCTGATGAAAGAGCCGAGGAATGTGAACACCGGAATAACGATGATTGTGTTGATCCAACGGAATAGGGTCCAGCCGAGAGGTATCAGGCGTGTCAGCGAGAGGCCGTCGTCCTCGTAACCGAGGGTTTCGTCGAGGCTGCTCAGCAATGGGTAGTCGTTGGGGCCGAAGTAAAAATCGAAACTTGCGGCGTTTCCGTCGGCGTTGGTATAAGGTACGGATGCCGTCATGTTCATATCCTTGAGGAAGTTCTCGGATTTGATATTCTTCTGTTCCACTTCGGCGGAACTGAAGTCGTTGCGGGCGATAATGACGCTGGAGAAGAACTGGTTCTTGAATGCTATCCAGCGCAAGCGGCCGTTGAGCGACTCGCTGTCGTCTTTGTTGGCATCGATATCGTCCACACCTTCGCCTACGTATTTATAGTATATGGCGCTGTTGCGTTCTTCGAAAGTGCGGCCCACCTCGTTGCGCGCCATACGCTGGTGCCAGCTGAATTCCATGCTTGATGTGTTGGGAGGCAGAATGGCTTCCATGCCTTTCTGTTCAATATTCATGGAAACATTGTAGCCTTCGGGATTCAGGCGGTAGCGTATACCCCAGTATGCGCCCGGTGCAGGTTCCATATACATGAAAACGCTGCTGTCGGCATCCACACGTGTCTTGAAGTTGAAATCGCGCGTGTCTATGCGCTGCTCGGCAGTGAAGAAACGGAAGCCGTAGCCGTCGTTATCGCCTCGGAACAGAAGGATATTCTCCGGTTCCGGGCCGCGCTCGGTCTTGTATTTCTTCAGTTCTACCTGCTTAACTATAGCTCCGCGGCTGGCAAGGGTGATTTTTACAAGGTCGTTCTCAAGCACCTGTTCGGTTTCCTCGCCGCCGAGATAGCGGGCGAAGCCTTCGTAGCGTGCGGCATTGTCCACCACCTTTTTGATAGCTTCCATAGCACGCTTGCTCTGCGAGGCTGTCAGGGTGGATTTACCTGCGAAAATCTCGGAGAGAGTCGCTTTGGCAGAGCCTTCGGTGTAAGTGCCGCTGAGGCCGGTTATGCTGTCGAATTGCAGGACAAGACCGTCTTTGGTAAAGGTGAATATTCCTCCGGTCTGCTGGCCTGCGGCCCGTACTGCTTCGGCAAGGGCCACGCTGTCGGCAGCGGTGGGCACTGTGGAAGTTTCTTTTTGCGTGTCGCCTGTCTTTGTCTGTTCTGTCTGCGGTTTGCCGGCCTGTGTCTCGTTCTTGTCGGGCATGCTCAGCCACATGAAACCGAACATCACCACAGCCATAAGAATAAGGCCTGTAACTGTGTTTTTATCCATTGTATAAATTACTTATGCTTGTTTGGCGGCTTTCTCGCTGTGATACTCGATGGCCGCGTTCATGAAGGATGCGAAAATAGGACTGGGGGAGAGCACTGTGCTGGAATATTCGGGGTGATACTGAGTGCCCACATACCAGCGCAACGAAGGTACTTCAACAACTTCTACGAGGTGTGAACCCGGGTTCTCGCCTACGCACTGCATGCCGGCATCCTCGAAGGCTTTGCGGTAGTGCTCGTTGAATTCAAAGCGGTGGCGGTGGCGTTCGCGTATGTCGAGTGTGCCGTATGCCTTGGCTGCAAGCGAGCCTTCGCGCAGATGGCAGTCGTAAGCGCCCAGACGCATTGTCCCGCCGAGGTTGGATATGTTTTTCTGCTCCTCCATAAGGTCGATAACGCTGTGAGGCGTGTAGGGATCCATTTCGGTGGAGTTGGCATCCTCAAGTCCGAGAACATTGCGGGCATATTCTATAACCATGCACTGCATGCCAAGGCAGATGCCGAATGTGGGCACGTTGTGTTCTCGGCACCATTTAAGGGCAACGAATTTGCCGGCGATACCGCGCTGACCGAATCCGGGTGCGATTATTACGCCGTCGAGATCGGCGAGACGGCTGTCTACATTTTCTTCGTTTATTTTTTCGGAGTGGATGTAGACAAGATCCAGTTTGCGGTCGGCGTATGTGGCGGTGTGCAGCAGGGCCTCGCTGATGGATTTGTATGCGTCCTGAAGTTCGACGTATTTTCCTACCAGACCGATACATACTGTCTCGGTAGCGTTGTCGAACTTATGGATGAAATTCATCCAGGGCTCCATTCGGGGTTCGTGGATGGGTTGGGTGTCGGTGAGGCGCAGCACAATCTCATCGAGGTGCTGGGCGTGCATTGTCAGGGGCACCTTGTAAATGGAGTTGACGTCTTTGGACTGTACCACAGCATCCGGAGCGACATTACAGAAAAGGGCAATTTTTCGTCTTGCTTCTGTTGTGATGTCTTTCTCGGAGCGTAGTACAAGTACGTCGGGCTGTATGCCGAGTTCCTGAAGTGCTTTTACGCTATGCTGTGTAGGCTTGGTTTTAAGCTCTTTGGCAGCGGCGATGTATGGCACATAGGTGAGATGTACACTCAGACTGTTGCGGCCTAGTTCCCACCGCAGCTGTCGCACTGCCTCGAGGAAGGGCAACGATTCTATGTCGCCCACAACACCTCCGATTTCGGTTATTACAAAGTCGTAGTCGCCCGTGGTTCCGAGGAATTTTACGCGGCGTTTGATTTCGTCGGTGATATGGGGTACAATCTGTACTGTCTTGCCAAGATAGTCGCCTCGGCGTTCTTTGTTGATTACGGACTGATAGATACGGCCCGTTGTAACGTTGTTGGCTTTTGATGTGCGAACGTTTGTGAAACGCTCGTAGTGGCCGAGGTCCAGGTCGGTTTCGCGGCCGTCTTCGGTAACATAGCACTCGCCGTGCTCGTAGGGGTTAAGTGTGCCGGGGTCGATGTTGAGGTATGGGTCGAACTTCTGAATTGTTACCCTGAAACCACGTGCTTTCAGGAGGCAGGCGATAGACGAGGAAATAATTCCTTTGCCCAACGAAGATACCACACCTCCAGTGACGAAAATGTATTTTGTTTCCACTGAAATTCAGTTTACAGATTTGATACAAAAAATTCGTACAAATTTAGTAAATTATCGCCACAAATACAAACGCGCAGATAACAAGAACCATGAACGGCTTCAGATTTCTGTTATATTCCATTTCTAATGCCATGATGTCCAATCTGTGTGGCGTTGGTGATGTGTTTTGTTGCATTATTATAATTGAATCGGACTGTTTTTCCGTTTTGCTGCATCAATAGCACCGAATGGATGCTTTTGTCCAAATTTTGTTTTGTATTGTGTGCGAATGTTTGTATTTTGGTCATATTTAAGCCCTATTTGACAAAGAAATGTTAAACATGGTTAATGTGGTGTATTTTTATGCTTCAAAATTATGCTGAATAACATAAAGTGCATAACTTTGCATCAGTTTTTCATGGTATTAGATTTAAGGTGAAAAGATTATTCGTCGGGATGACGGATAATTTTTTTTGTTTTATGGTGTCATATCATTGTCCGTCAAGAATATACTGTAATGTAATATATGTAAAAAGCCACCCTGTAAGGATGGCTTTTGTGTTCTTTATGCAGAAATGTTTATCCGAATTTGCTGATTTTGCGTAGCTGGGCTTCGTTTATAATCTTGATACGGCGGCCGTCTACAATAAGCAGTTTTTCTGTAACGAAAGACGAAAGAGTGCGGATTGCGTTGGAAGTTGTCATATTGGAGAGGTTGGCGAGATCCTCTCGCGACATATATATTTTCAGGGTTGAGTTGTCGTCCTCGTAACCGTAGTTGTCCAGCAGTACTATCAGAGCTTCAGCGAGGCGACCGCGTATATGTTTCTGCGTAAGGTTTACGATGCGTGTGTCTGAACCTCCGAGGTTGCTTGCCAACTCGTGGATGAAGAACATAGCAAGGTCGGAGTTCTGACGTATCAATTTGGTAACGAGTTCTAAAGGAATTGAGCCTACAGTGGAGGGCTCGAAAGCCAGTGCGCTGGATACGTATTTTTCGTTGGCGAAATAAGCTCGGTAGCCAAAATATTGAACCGGACGCATAAGGCGCAGAATCTGAACTCGGCCACCAACGCCTTCTTTGGTCTTTTTTACCTTGCCTTTGAGAAGGCACCAAAGGAATTCAGGATCCTCGCCTTCGGCATAGATAAGCTGGTTCTTTTTGAAAGAATGAATCTGAAGGTTGTCGGCCACCACTCTTTTTTCGTCGGGTTTGAGAATCGACCATATCTCGGCCATATCCTCGTTTATTACTTTCTCCAGTGTGGACTTTATCATTTGCAATCGTAGATATCTGCCGTACGACAGTGTTATACAACAGCAAAATTACAAATTTTGTCTGTAACAGCAAAATTATCTATTAATTATTCGTAAAAATGGCGCTTTTTTGACCAATTATCGGGTAAAAAATCTTTTATAAGTTTACAAATTGACAAAACGGCATTATAGGTCGTATCGGTGTTGGATAAGTTGTAGTCTGTGGTGAAAAAGCGGAAGATTATGTCCTTTTTAGATGTTTTTACCTGTTTTCGAGCCGTCGCCGGTCATTTTAAGCACATTTTAATAGGGTAGAGTTGGCATATATGGAAAAATTTAACGAAATTTGCAGCTTGAAAGAGCTCATCAACTATATTATGGAGTTTACAGCAGAACTAATAGCCAGTCATTTGGGAGGCGAGATAATAGGTCGCGGTGATGTAACCGTCAGTTCCTTTGCAAAGATAGAGGATGCTACCGCAGGCACCATCACCTTCCTGGCAAATCCCAAATATACACACTATATATATAATACTGCCGCAAGCATTGTGCTGGTGCGGCGCGATTTTGAACCCGAGCATCCTGTTGCCGCCACGCTTATCAAGGTAGATGATCCCTACGGAGCATTGGCCGAGCTCCTCTCGCTGGTAGGGCAATACATCAAGCCCAAACATACAGGTGTTGAGGATGGCTGTCATATCGCTTCAACCGCCACCATCGGCGAGGGATGTTATGTGGGAGCTTTCGCTTATATCGCCGACGGTGCCCGCATAGGCAGGAACGTCAAAATTTATCCACAGGCCTATATTGGCGACGGTGTTGAGATTGGCGATGATACAGTTGTTTATCCAGGTGCCAAAATATACTACGGCTGCCGTATCGGCCGCCGTTGTGTGATTCATGCCGGTGCCGTCATCGGTGCCGACGGTTTCGGTTTCGCTCCCGACAAGGACGGCGTGTACCACAAAATAGAGCAGATAGGTATAGTTGTGCTCGAGGACGATGTAGAGGTGGGGGCCAACACCACCATCGATCGGTCTACTATGGGCTTTACGCTTATCTCCCACGGCGTTAAGCTGGATAATCTTATCCAGATAGCTCACAATGTTACCGTAGGCCATGATACAGTGATGGCATCGCAGGTAGGCATTGCCGGTTCTACGCATGTGGGCGCCAACTGTATGTTCGGCGGTCAGGTAGGCCTTGCAGGACATATCACTATTGCCGACGGCGTGCAGATTGGTGCACAAGCCGGCGTCCCTTCGAGTATCAAGAATGCGGGAAGCTATCTCGGCACTCCTGCCGTGCCGGCGATGGATTTCATGCGTCAGTCGGCGGCTGTAAAGCGTCTGCCGCAGGTTTTGCGGACAGTCGACGCTCTCGAAAAAGAACAAAAGAAAAACAAACAATAACGATATAAATCACACTTCTGAGCAATGAAGCAGACAACACTGAAGGGCGAATTCACCCTCGAAGGCAAAGGGCTGCATACCGGTGCACGCATCGCAGCGACATTCTGTCCGGCGCCGGACGGACACGGTTACAAGATTCAACGCACCGACGTTGAAGGCGAGCCTGTTATCGACGCTGTAGCCGAAAATATCGTGGGTACGCAGCGCGGCACTGTAATCGGCAAGGGCGACGTTACTGTCAGTACCATCGAACATGCTATGGCTGCCCTGTATGCCTCCGGTATCGATAACTGCCTTATCCGCGTCGACGGTCCCGAGATTCCTATCCTCGACGGCAGCGCCAAACCTTTCTTCGAAGGTATCAAATCCGTTGGTATCGAGGAACAGAATTCCGACAAGGATTTCTACTATGTCAAACATAAGGTTGAGGTAGTCGACCCCGAGACTGGTTCCAAACTCATGCTTCTGCCCGACGATGAATTCAGCGTTGACGTCAAGGTTAACTTCGATTCCGCTGTCCTCGCCAATCAGTATGCCACACTCGACCATATTGCCGATTTCGAGAACGAAGTGGCATGGGCACGCACATTCGTATTTGTCCGCGACATCGAGAATCTTCTACACGCCGGTCTTATCCGCGGCGGCGATCTTGAGAACGCCATAGTGATTTACGAGAATGCCAAACCGCAGGAAGATCTTGACAAGCTGGCCGACCTGATGGGTGTTCCGCATCACGACGCAAACGACCTAGGCTTCCTCAACACAATCCCCCTGCATGCTCCTAACGAGCCGGCACGCCACAAACTGATGGACCTTATCGGCGATATCGCCCTTATAGGCCGTCCCCTCAAAGGCCGTGTTATTGCAACAAAGCCGGGCCACACAATAAACAGCAAGCTCACCAAGGCGCTTCGTGCTGATATCAAGCGTCAGGATGTGCAGCCGCCGTACTACAACCCCAACGTGGTTCCCCTGATGGACAACAACGACATCCGCGCTCACTTGCCCCATCGCTATCCCATGCTGCTTGTGGACAAGATTATCGACAAGTCGGACAACTACATCGTGGGCGTGAAGAACGTTACCACCAACGAGCCTTTCTTCCTCGGCCACTTCCCTCAGGAACCCGTGATGCCCGGCGTGCTGCTTGTAGAAGCTATGGCTCAGACCGGCGGCCTGCTCGTGCTCAGCACGGTTCCCGATCCGGAGCGCTACAGCACATACTTCATGAAGATAGACAATGTGAAGTTCCGTCAGAAAGTGGTGCCCGGCGACACATTAATATTCCATGTATCCTTCATCACACCCATGCGCCGTGGTATGGCCGTTATGAAAGGTCGTGCTTTCGTTGGCGAGAAAATTGTGTGTGAATGCGAGTTCATGGCTCAAATTGTAAAGAACAAATAAAATATGGCACAGCCATTTGTATCAATAAATCCGTCGGCTAAAATTGCCGCAGACGTGGAGATAGGCCCTTTCACCACTATCGACGCTAATGTGGAGATAGGCGAGGGCTGCCGCATAGGAAGTAATGTAACCATTCTTTCCGGTGCACGTATCGGCAAAAATGTTACCATTTTCCCTGGCGCTGTGATTTCCGCCATCCCACAGGACCTTAAATTCCGCGGAGAGGACACCGTAGCGGTCATTGGCGACAATACTGTGCTGCGCGAGTGCGTTACCGTCAACCGTGGTACTGCCGCGAAGGGCAAGACGGTTGTTGGCAACAACTGCCTTATTATGGCTTATAGCCACATCGCGCACGACTGTGTTGTGGGCGATAATGTGATTGTGAGCAACGCCAGCCAGATTGCGGGCGAGGTGCAGATCGACGATTTCGCGATAATAGGCGGTGGCAGCCTCATACATCAGTTCTGCCATATCGGCGCCCATGTGATGATGCAGGGCGGTGCATTGGTGAACAAGGATGTGCCGCCATATTCAATGGTAGGACGTGAACCGCTCGCCTATACCGGAATAAATGTAGTGGGACTACGCCGTCGCGGTTTCTCGGCTCAGACTATCGACCAAATCGCCGACATCTACCGCATTATATACAATAGCGGCCGCACAATTACAGAAGCTGCCGCATATGTTGAACAGACATTCCCGTCGACGCCGGAGCGCGATATTATTGTAGACTTTATCCGCCATGCCGAACGCGGCCTGGTGCGTTGCTACAGAGGCGTCTGAAACATAATATAAGCATGGCCGGAGGGTCCGTCGCTCGTCTTTCGGGACGGGAGGAAAGTCCGGGCAACACAGAGCACCATATTTCCTAACGGGAAGCTATCGGTAACGGTAGAGTAGTGTGACAGAAAATAACCGCCTCCGTTTCCTTTGGAGGTAAGGGTGAAAAGGCGAGGTAAGAGCTCACCGGACGCCGTGGCAACATGGCGCGCCGCACGCCTTATGGGTTGCAAAGCCAAGTATACCGGCATTCAAGGGCTGCTCGTCCATTGCCGGGGGGTAGGCTGCGTCAGATAAATGACGGACGGCGCCGGTTAACTCCTTCGGGAAAGTGACCGCGCTACATAACCCGGCTTATACTCCGACCATGCTTTCTTTTATAATCCGCCGCATACACCGGCACATCGACTTTCTATCATGGCAAGCAAAAACAACTGGTTTACGGTTCCCGCAGTAAACGAACAGGGACAGACAATTATCGTTACAGGCCGTTTTGACGTGGATGCCTACCGCGCAAAACCCAAGAACTGTATCCGTGTGGAAGTGTCCATGAAATATAAAAGTGCCGGAGAACTCGGTTTTCCTGACGATGATACTGCCGAACTGCTCGAACAGGCTACAGATGCAATGCAGGCCGAACTTAAAGGCAAGACAACCGCACTGATGACCGGTATTTTTACCGGTGCCGGGCAGCGCGACTGGGTGTTCTACACCTTCAGTACCGATGTTTTCGGGTCCTATCTTAACCGTGCCCTTGCAAAGTTGCCCCTGCTGCCTTTGGAAATATATGCCGAGAACGACCCCGAGTGGGCCGCTTATGATGAAATGCTTTCCGTGGCCGAAGGCGCCTCGCTGGACGACTGAACACTTTATCTGTAACACAACGAATGACTATGGACACAAACGAGCGTATTTCGGCTGTGGTGAATACATACAACGCCGAAAAATATCTTGATGAGGTGCTGACGGCCCTCAAGCCTTTCGACGAAATTGTGGTGTGCGATATGGAAAGTACCGACCGCACTCTGGATATTGCGCGTGCTCACGGCTGCAGGATAGTAACATTTCCCAAGGGTGATATAACCATCGTAGAACCTGCACGCGACTTTGCCATACAGGCGGCTTCCAATCCCTGGGTGTTGGTTGTCGACGCCGACGAGATTGTCCCTCCCGAACTGAGCGAGTATCTGTATATCCGTGTACGACGCGGTGATTGTCCCGAGGCGTTGAATGTGCCGATGATAAACCGCTTCATGGGCAAGTTCAGCAAGACGCCGCCCGACTATCACGTCCGTTTCTTTCGCAAAGACAAGGCCTCATGGCCTCCGACAATACACAGCCAGGTGCAGATCGATGGTCGCACCGAAAAAATACCCGCGTGCCTTGCCGGCGTGCATTTTCTCCATCTTGCCGACAGCACCATGCAGGAACGGGTGGAAAAACTGAACCGCTACACCGATCGCGAGCTTGAGCGGCGCCGCTCCAAAGGCTGGGGCATAGGAGCCCTGATGTATCGTCCCGTGTGGTTCTTCCTCAAATCCTACCTGTTCAAGCAAGGATTCCGTGACGGGCGCCGCGGCCTCATCCGCGCATATATGCAGGGTGCATATCAGGCCGTACTAATCTCAAAACTCATCGAGGAACAAACCCAGACACCTGAAGATAAAAAATAATTACTTGTGCGCAGGTAATTTTGTAAAGGCATTAAAAAGGAGGCTGCGCCATGCGCAGCCTCCGGTATTGTTGGGGATTGTTATTCTTCGGTGTTCTTTTCGGCGTACTCTTTGAGGAGTTTTTCCTGAACGTCGGAGGGAACGAGTTCATAGGACGCAAACTTCATAGAGAATGACGAACGTCCGCCAGTGATGGAGCTGAGGGCGGTGGAGTAGTTGGACATTTCCTTCAGAGGAACTTTTGCACAGATTTTCTCAAAGCCGTTGTCGTGTTCCATACCCATAAGGATGCCGCGGCGTCCCTGCAGGTCGCTCATAACGTCGCCCATAACGTCGGAGGGAACGAGTACCTCGACATCATATACAGGTTCGAGAACCTTGGGATTGGCGTTGCGGAAGGCTTCGCTGAAAGCGTTACGGCCTGCCAGTCGGAAAGAGATTTCGTTGGAGTCTACGGGGTGCATCTTGCCGTCGTAGATACATACGCGTACGTCGCGGGAGTAGCTTCCGGTGAGCGGACCCTGCTCCATGCGGTCCATAAGACCTTTTACGATAGCGGGGATAAAACGGGTATCGATAGCGCCGCCTACGATGCAGTCGCAAACAACGAGTTTGCCGCCCCATTCCAGAGGTATTTCCTGTGTGTCGCGTACCTTCATAACGTATTCCTGGTTACCGAACTTGTAGCTTGTAGGAGCGGGCATACCTTCGGTGTAAGGCTCGATAATCAGATGCACTTCGCCGAACTGGCCGGAACCTCCGGACTGTTTTTTGTGGCGATAGTCGGCACGTGCGGCCTTTGTGATAGTCTCGCGGTAAGGAATCTTGGGCTCGTCGAATACGATAGGCAGTTTGTCATTGTTTTCCACGCGCCATTTGAGGGTGCGGAGGTGGAATTCTCCCTGACCTTTGAGAATAGTCTGTTTTAGTTCCTTGCTCTGCTCTACAATCCATGTGGGATCTTCCTCGTGCATGCGGGTAAGGATAGCGGCGAGTTTCTCGGCGTCGCTCTCGGTTACGGGACGGATGGCGCGCTGATATTTTGGAGCGGGATATTTGATGAAATCGAAAGCGATATCGCAACCCTTTTCGTCGAGGGTGTTGCCTGTGCGGACATCTTTCAGTTTGACAGCGGCGCCGATATCACCGGCCTTGAGCTCGTCGACAGCGGTACGGATCTGGCCGCATACACAGAATATCTGCGCGAGGCGTTCTTTGCCGCCGCGGGTAATGTTTTCTACGTCGGCACCGGCTTTCAGTGTGCCTGACATCACTTTGAAGTAGCTTACTTCGCCGATGTGCGGTTCTACGGTGGTCTTGAACACGAACAGGCTGAGCGGGCCGTCGGAGTCGGGCTTCACTTCGTTGCCGACGGTGTCTACTGGTGCGGGCATATCGTCTACGAACGGAACGACGTTGCCCAGGAATTCCATCATTCGGCGCACGCCCATATCCTTTTCGGCGCTGACGCAGAATACGGGGCAGATGGAGCGGTCGATAAGGCCTTTGCGGATGCCAAGGCGCAGCTCGTCTTCGGAAAGATGTTCTTCTTCGAAGAATTTCTCCATTAACGATTCGTCGTTTTCAGCAGCGGCTTCTAC
This sequence comes from uncultured Porphyromonadaceae bacterium, assembly GCA_902461565.1. Classification (GTDB taxonomy): domain Bacteria; phylum Bacteroidota; class Bacteroidia; order Bacteroidales; family Muribaculaceae; genus CAG-873. The sequence continues at coordinate 42,895 of CABPYL010000009.1, read as the reverse complement.
GAGTGCGCGGTGCAGTTCCTTGGCGCGGTCCATCTGGTCGGCGGGAATATCTTCGATTGTGGGAGTGCCGCCTTCTGGGCCCCACGAGTATTTTTTCATCAGAAGCACGTCTATCATCGAGTTGAAGCCGGGACCGCTTGCCAGGGGATATTGGATGGGAATGACTTTGGAACCGAAAGATTCGCGCATCTGCTCGAGCACATTATCGTAGTCGGCTTTTTCGCCGTCGAGCTGGTTGATGGCGAAGATGACGGGTTTGTTTAGAGAGGAGCATGTACGGAAAATATTCTGCGTGCCTACTTCAACGCCATATTGTGCGTTGACAAGGATTATGCCAGTATCGGTAACGTTGAGTGCCGTGATTGCGCTGCCTACAAAGTCCTCGGCGCCGGGGCAGTCGATAACGTTCAGTTTCTTATTGAGGAATTCTGCATAGAACACAGTGGAGAAAACGGAGTAGCCGTATTCTTTTTCAACGGGGAAATAGTCGGATACGGTGTTCTTGGCGTCTATGGTGCCGCGACGTTTTATAACACCACATTCGTAGAGCATAGCTTCTGCGAGTGTGGTTTTACCGGAGCCCTTGCTGCCGAGCAGGGAGATGTTTTTGATTTCTTTGGTCTGATAAGTTTTCATGCTATCGGGTTTAATTCATTATCGAGTTTGAAACGTGAAAGGGGGGCTTTCGGTTTCGGGTCGCAATTTATAAAAATTTTTTCGTGAAACGGCATGCCATTATTATGTTTGACAACATAAAAATACACTTTCCCGCCACCTTTTTTGTGTCCGGGTTTGTTTTAGGGGTATGTTAAACATATTTATGATGTGTAATTGGGCCGTTTGCGCGATTTTTACTAATTTTGGCACTCATTTTGCTGCGTAACACAGAGAATGCAAAGAAAATAAGATGGACAATTCCAAAGATAATGATATGATGCCGGCACCGGACGGCATAGAAGTGGGTATTCAGAGTTTTGAGATAGATTTCAGCCGTTTTGTAAACGAGCCGGATCTTAATGCGCTTCCCATACTTCCCACACGTAACCTTGTGATGTTCCCCGATACCACAGTGAGTTTCGAACTGGGGCGCCCGTCGTCGCTCGAACTTGCCATTGAGGCGAACAAGAATGCGATGCCGATAGGCATAATCTGCCAGATCAACTCCGATGAGAATGAGCCATCGCTCACCACAGGCCTGTATAAATATGGTGTGGTGGCCGATGTGATAAGTCTGTTCGACCGTCCGGACGGCGTAAAGTGTGCCCTTGTGCGTAGCCGCGGACGCTTCCGGGTACTTGGAAAGGGAAATTCGGGACGCCGGAATCAGCTGTGCGCGCGTGTGAAACTGCTTGAAGATGTGTATGATCCCGCCGATCAGATGCTTATCGCTACGTGCGACGAGTTGCGCAAGGTGGCAAATGATGTAATATATGCATCCAAACCTAAGGAAGTGATGGGTGCCGTCGGTCAGATTACAGACAACGAGGCTCTTATTAACTTTCTGTGTACCAACGTGCCCATCGAGATTCCCGAAAAAGAGGCGATGCTGAGCAAATCGCGTCTGCAGGACCGCGCTATGGCTCTTCTTTCCGAACTGTACGTAATGAGCGAGAAGAAGAACCTGAAGGAGGAAATTATCCGACGCACCAAAAGGTCGCTTTCCGAGAATCAGAAGAACGCTTTCCTACAGCAGGAGATGGAATCCATACGCGAGACGCTGTACGGCGATAACGACGAGGTGGACGAACTGCTTGCCAAAGCCGAAAAACTCGATATGCCGTCGGATGTTCTTACACTTTTTAGAAAAGAGGCCGACAAGTTGCGTCGCTACAATCCGTCGTCGCCCGACTATTCCGTTCTATATTCCTATCTTGATACGCTTCTAAACATTCCCTGGAAAGCCCGTACTGAGGTGAATACAGATTTTGCCAAGGCCCAGGAGATTCTTGAGAACGATCACTACGGCCTTGAGAAGGTAAAAGAGAGAATCCTTGAGCAGATGGCACTGATTATGAACAATCCCGGCGGTCGCTCGCCCATAATCTGTCTTGTGGGCGCTCCAGGCGTGGGCAAAACGTCTATAGGCCGTTCGGTGGCGCGTGCCCTCGGCAGAAAGTACGAGCGAGTGTCGTTCGGTGGCCTGCACGACGAGGCCGAGATACGTGGCCATCGGCGTACATATATCGGCGCCATGCCGGGCCGTATTATCGACGCCATGAAGCGCGCCAAGGTGAATAACCCCGTGCTTCTGCTCGACGAGCTTGACAAAATAGGCGCAGATTATAAGGGCGACCCAGCTGCAGCGCTTCTGGAGGTGCTCGATCCTGAGCAAAACTGCCATTTCCACGACAATTACATCGACGTAGACTACGACCTCTCCAATGTTCTGTTCATCGCCACCGCCAACACCCTCCAGACGATAGCACGCCCGTTGCTGGACCGTATGGAAATAATCGATATTGCCGGTTATCTGGTTGAGGAAAAAATAGAGATTGCGCGACGCCACCTGTTGCCGCGGATCTGCGCGCAGAACAATATCAAGGCCGACGAGCTGAAAATTTCCGACGAAGCTCTTACCGAGATTATCCGTAGCTATACATCCGAGAGCGGCGTACGCGGGCTCGAAAAGAAACTCAGTGCGGTCGCCCGCAAGTTCGTGCTTGCAAAGATGCGTGGCGAGGAGTTCCCCACCGAGGTGTTGCCGGAGCATCTGTATAAGTTGCTTGGCCTGGCGCCGCATATCCACGACCTGTACGAGGGCAACGAGTTTGCAGGAGTTGTTACCGGCCTGGCATGGACCGAGGTCGGCGGTGAGATACTCATGGCCGAGTCTTCGGTTATGCCTGCCAAGACGCCGGCGCTTACTCTTACCGGTAAGCTGGGCGATGTGATGAAGGAATCGGCCACCATCGCTTACCAGTGGGTGCGCGCCCATGCCGCCGACTTGGGTATATCCGCCGATCTGTTCGAACACTATTCTCTGCATATTCACTTCCCCGAGGGAGCGGTGCCCAAGGATGGCCCGTCGGCAGGCATAACGATTGTAACGTCGATTGTCAGCACTTTCAGGCAGAAACGTGTTGCGCCGCGCATTGCCATGACCGGCGAGATGACCCTTCGCGGCAAAGTGTTGCCTGTGGGCGGCATACGCGAGAAAATACTTGCGGCCAAGCGCGCCGGCATCACAGATATTATAATTTCCGAGGCTAACCGCCGCGATATAGATGACATTCCGGCCGCCTACGTGGAGGGCATAAAGTTTCACTATGTGGAGAATGTGCGTCAGGTACTGGATATCGCCATTACCGATGAAGACGTGGTGAATCCGGTTCAGTTGAATTAAGATGGCGCGCGTCGTTTGCTTTGTACGATAAAATTCGCTAAATTTGCGGTATAAAACACATTGATATGGCTTTTGATTCTGACAAATTTACGGGCATCATAGAAGATGCTGTGAAAAACATCGAATATCCCAAAACGGCGCCCCGGCTTTTCGAACCGATAGAGTATACTCTTGCCAGCGGAGGCAAACGTTTGCGCCCCACGCTTACGCTCGCCGTTTACGAAGCGTTGTCGCACAAGCCGGCAGCGGATGCGATCAATCAGGCCCTTGCCATAGAGCTGTATCATAATTTCACACTGCTGCACGACGATGTGATGGACCGCGCGGAGGTACGTCGCGGTCGACCGACTGTGCACTGCAAATGGAACGACAATGTCGCCATCCTTTCCGGCGACGCCATGCTCACTCTTGCTGGTCAGTATCTGTGCAATGGGGCCGGAGACCGTCTTGCGGCGCTGAGTGAATGTTTCAACAGCACCGCAATGGAGGTGTACGAAGGCCAGCAGCTTGATATGGAGTTTGAAACGCGTAACAATGTTACCGTTAAGGAATACATGGAGATGATTCGCCTTAAAACATCTGTTCTCCTTGCCGGCGCGTGCCGTTTAGGTGCCATTATGGCAGGAGCATCGCAGGAAACGTGCGATGCCATCTCGCGCTACGGTGAGGCACTGGGCCTCGCTTTCCAGCTGCGCGACGACTGGCTCGATACTTTCGGCGATCCCGCTGTTTTCGGAAAGGAAATCGGCGGCGATATCATCAACCGCAAGAAAACATGGCTCCTGATAACCGGCCTTTCCGAGGCTTCTGATGAACTGCCCGCTATTCTGGCGGAGGATTTAGAAGACGCAGAACTGATACGACAGGTACGTCGCGTTTACGAACACCTGCAGTTAGACGAGCGTTGCAACAGTCTTGCCGCCGGATACAGCGACCGTGCGATTGAGTATCTTGCCAAGGTAGACATGGATGTGGAAGCCCGAAATTTCTTCGAAAGCCTCGCCCGTCAGGCATCCACCCGTCAGCATTGATATGGTAGATACCCATACTCACATATATCTGCCCGAATTTTCGATAGAAGGACAGCCGGAAGGGAGCATGGAGGGACAGAGCGCCACGCTGCGGCGCGCTCTTGCCGCCGGGGTAGACAGGCTTGTGTTTCCTAATGTAGACCGCTCTACAATCGGACCAATGATAGAGCTGCACCGTCTTTTCCCCGAAAACACATACGTGGCGATGGGGCTGCATCCTACCGAGGTGCGGGAAAACTGGCGCGACGAACTCGACTATTTTTTGGATCTGCTGCGTACCAATAGTGGTGAATATGTTGCCGTAGGCGAGGTTGGAATCGATCTTTACTGGGACCGGACTTTCGAAAAAGAACAGATGACGGTTTTCGAGGAACAAGTACGCGCTTCCTGCGAACTTGGTTTGCCATTGCTGATACATTGCCGCGAAGGCCTTGATCGGGTGCTGGAAGTTATGGAAGCATATCCTGCCGCCCGTGCCGTATTCCACAGCTTCGGCGGCACTGTCGACGATGTGGAGCGCATACGCCGCCACGGCGATCATTTTTTCGGCATCAACGGAATAGTAACGTTCAAGAATTCGCGTCTTGCATCCGTTCTTCCGGCAATTGGTCTCGACCGCATCCTCACAGAAACAGATTCGCCCTATCTTGCGCCTGTCCCGCACCGCGGGCAGCGTAACGAGAGCGCATATATTCCCCTGATAGTGGACCGCATAGCGCAGGCACTCGATCGGTCTGTGCCCGTTGTGGCCGCAGCGACATCGCAGAATGCTTTGAATTTTCTGAATATACATTAAAATATAAACCGATATGGCATCAATAGGATCAGTAATGACCCCTGTAGGCCGCAAGGCACTTTTGCTTGGCAGCGGCGAGTTAGGTAAAGAAGTTGCAATAGAGCTTCAGCGCTTTGGCGTAGAGGTTGTGGCATGCGACAAATATCCCAATGCTCCTGCTATGCAGGTGGCTCACCGCAGTTATGTTTTCAATATGCTCGATGGCGATAAACTCGCGGAAATTGTTGAGCTTGAGAAACCTGACCATATTATCCCTGAGATAGAGGCTATAGCCACGCCTATGCTTGTGGAGCTTGAGAAAAAAGGATATCACGTGACCCCTACGGCACGCGCTGCGCGCCTTACTATGAATCGCGAGGGTATCCGTCGTCTGGCCGCTGAAGAACTTGGCCTTGCAACGTCGCCCTATCGATTTGCATCCGACTACGACGAATTCCGCAAAGCAATAGACGAAATCGGCCTTCCCGTTGTCGTTAAGCCCGTTATGAGTTCGTCCGGTCACGGACAGTCGACAATACGCCGTGCCGAGGACATCGAAGCCGCATGGCACGAAGCCCAGGAAGGTGGCCGCGCAGGTGCAGGCCGTGTGATAGTAGAGGGCTTTGTGGATTTCGACTATGAAATTACGCTTCTTACGGTGCGCAGCGTCAGCGGCACAACGTTCTGCGACCCCGTCGGTCATATTCAGGTGAACGGCGACTACCGCATTTCCTGGCAGCCCCAGCCCATGAGCGCCAAGGCTCTTGAACAGGCACGCGGATATGCCAAGGCTATTACCGATGCCCTCGGCGGCTACGGTATCTTCGGTGTTGAACTGTTCATAAAGGGCGACAATGTTATATTCAGCGAGGTTTCCCCCCGTCCCCACGATACAGGTATGGTTACAATGATATCGCAGGATATGAGCGAGTTTGCCCTGCATGCCCGTGCACTCCTCGGTTTGCCCGTTCCTGCAATCCGTTTCTATGGCCCGTCGGCATCCAAGGCTATCGTTGTAGAGGGCGACACCGACAAGATTGTGATGGAGAATCTGGAGGCTGTGCTCGCCGAGCCTGGTGTCCAGATGCGCATATTCGGAAAGCCCGAAATCAAAGGCCATCGACGCATGGGTGTGTTGCTTGCCACTGCCGACACCCTGGAGGAAGCGCAGGCCAAGGTTGAGCGTGCATACGACGCGCTCACCGTGAAAGTTTTGCCCCGCGGATAAGTTATGCGCATCGATATCATTACGGTAATGCCCGAGATGCTGGAATCGCCCTTGGGCTGTTCCATTGTGAAGCGCGCGCAGGACAAGGGATTGTGCGAAATTCACGTCCATAACCTGCGCGACTACACCACCAACCGCTACCGGAAGGTCGACGACTATCCTTTCGGTGGCGATGCGGGTATGGTAATCCAGGTTGAACCGGTGGACAGGTGTATAAGCGCCCTTAAGGCTCAGCGCAACTATGACGAGGTGATTTTCACGGCTCCTGATGGCGAGATTTTTAATCAACGCATGGCCAACGATATGTCCATGCTGGAGAACATAATCATTCTCTGTGGTCATTACAAAGGTATCGACTATCGCATACGCGAGCATCTGATAACACGCGAGATTTCCATAGGTGATTATGTGCTCACCGGCGGTGAAATGCCTGCTGCAATCATTACCGACGCGATTGTGCGACTTATTCCCGGCGCTATCGGCGACGAACAGAGCGCCCTTACTGATTCATTCCAGGATAATCTGCTCGAGCCGCCCGTTTACACTCGTCCCGCGAGCTACAACGGCTGGGACGTACCGCCAATACTTCTCAGCGGCCACGCTGCCAAGATAGACGAGTGGCAGCAGGAACAGGCTCTCGAGCGTACACGCCGCCTACGTCCCGACTTGCTGAAATAAGAAAATTCTGTGAAAGATTAGGAGGCATGCCGTGAGGTATGCCTCTGCTCATTACTTGGCGCTTTATTGCGAAATCAGACGCCGAAATAAAAGGGGCAGAGGATGGCTATCGCGATAATCAATCCGATAAGGTAACGTAGAAAGCGATGAGATACTCTTTTTTTGAGCCACTCCGAATCAGCAATGCCGACACCTATAAATGTGCCTATCATTGCTGTAATTACTGTGAGAAAATACCCTGTTGCCATTTCTATATTCTTTTACATTAATAATTATAGATTAAAACACAGAGTTCTCGAAAGAAGTTTGAGTTACTGTCGCTTTATTCCGGGGCGATGGCGAAGTCATAGATTAGCCACCAGATGAGGGTATATACGAAGAAAACGATCAGGAAGCGTAACGCTTTCGATTTTATAATCTGGAATTTGTCGAAAATCCAAAGTATGAGTGCGCCTATTCCGGCGTAAATGATAAAATAATACCAAGGCATTCCAAGTATTTCCATATTACAGAGATTTAGAGGTTTGCCTTATTAGACGCGAATCTCTGGCAAAAATTACAGGAAAATTCAAAAATTTCTCTGGACACATAAAAAACAGGCCCGGAGGGTGTTCCGGACCTGTTTGGGGGTGAATGCTGTTTTATGCGAGGAATCCGAGGAGGACGCCTGCTGCGACAGCCGAACCGATGACGCCTGCCACGTTGGGACCCATAGCGTGCATCAGCAGGTAGTTCGATGGATCGTATTCCAGACCGAGGTTGTTGGAGATACGTGCCGACATGGGCACTGCCGATACGCCGGCATTGCCGATGAGCGGGTTGATTTTCTTGTCCTTGGGCAGGATGAGATTGAACAGCTTGACGAAGAGCACGCCGCTCGACGAAGCTATGATGAATGCCATGAAGCCGAGGAAGAAAATGAAGATGGTCTGCGGTGTAAGGAACTGGGAGGCCTGAGTGGATGCACCCACAGTCATACCCAACAGGATGGTAACGATGTCGGTGAGGGCGTTGCTGGCGGTCTTGGCAAGACGTGTGGTAACGCCGCACTCACGCAGCAGGTTGCCGAAGAACAGCATACCAAGCAGAGGGATACCCGAGGGAACCACGAAGCAGGTGAGGAGTAGACCGACGATGGGGAAGATGATCTTCTCGTTCTGCGAGACGGCGCGGGCGGGTTTCATCTTTATAAGACGCTCTTTCTTGGTTGTGAACAGACGCATCAGCGGCGGCTGGATCACAGGCACCAGGGCCATGTAGGAGTATGCCGACACGGCAATTGCACCCATGAGGTTGGGAGCGAGTTTGGATGAAAGGAAGATAGCCGTGGGACCGTCGGCACCGCCGATAATGGCGATTGCACCAGCCTGGTCTGGCGAGAAGCCGAGAGCGAGGGCAACCATGTATGCGCCGAAGATACCGAACTGTGCGGCTGCGCCGATAAGCATAAGCTTGGGATTGGCGATAAGGGCCGAGAAGTCGGTCATGGCGCCGATGCCTAAGAAAATAAGCGGGGGATACCAGCCGGCGGCGACACCGTTGTAGAGGATGTTAAGAACGGAACCTTCTTCGTAAATGCCGATTTCGAGGCCGGCGGAAGCGTTGAAGGGAATATTGCCTATGAGTATACCGAAGCCGATAGGCACAAGCAGCATGGGCTCGAAGTTCTTCTTTATGGCAAGCCAGATGAAGAACAGACCGACGAGAAGCATGACGAAGTTGCCGAACTGTGCGTTGGCGAAACCCGTCAGTTCCCAGAACTGCACGAGATTGTTATAAAGGAAATCTCCGAAAGACATAATTATTTATTTTCGGGGTCTTATTCGATTGTTACAAGCGGAGCGCCTTCGAGAACGGAGTCGCCGGCAGCGCAGTTGATAGCGGTTACTTTGCCGTCGCGGCCCGCACGGATGGAGTTCTCCATCTTCATGGCTTCGAGCATTACGACAGTATCGGCAGCCTTTACGGTGTCGCCTACTTTGACATTAACCGAGATTACCACACCCGGCAGGGGAGCCACAACTGTGCCTTTGCCTGCAGCCGCGGGTTTGCTGGCGATGATCTTCTCGCCCGACGATGTGCGCGGAGCGGCGGAAGGACGGGGAGCAACTTTTACGGGAGCGGCCGCGGGACGGTCGAGCTCTACTTTGTACGGCACACCGTTCACCTCTACCTGGGCGATGTTGTTGTCGATGTCGCCTATGGCAACGGTATAATTGTTGCCATTGATTTTGTATTTGTATTCTTTCATTTTTGCAAATCTATGGGGGTTACTTAGTGTTGTGATGTACACCGGGGACTTCGCGGAGGCCGTAGATCTTCGAACTCCAGGGCGAGTAGGCGCGTTTCACTTTGTTGATGGTAAGGATGGCGCTTTCGGCATCGTGTGCGTTCAGATGCTCGTTGAGGGCCATGACAATGGCAGCGATTTCTTCGCCGGAGTCATGCTTGACATCGGCTACGGATACTTCGTTCTTGCTTACGCCGTGCGCCACCATCTTGTTCTGGCGCGATACTGCCGCACCGATTTTACCGATGGCATAGAAGCAGAGGCAGAGAAGAAGCAAGGCGCTGAACACGATGCACATTGCCATGATTGTCATGCCGAAACCGTTCTCGTCCTGTTCGGCGAACAGTTCGATTTTGCGGTTGGTATCCTTGATTACGTTTGCGCTGGAAGGAGTGATGTAGTCGGCTTCGCCGCCTGTACGGAGAGCCCATTCACCTTCGCCGTCGGCAGTGCGTGCCCACGACTGGTTGGGGAGCAGCGATGCGGGAACGGTAACCTCGTCGATAAGGGTGAGGCCGTCGGCGTCGTATATACCGATCCAGTTGTCCTGGCCGGGAACAAGCTTGAAGCTTGTGTGGAACGTTCCGCGGTTAGGCTCGCCGTCGGCAAAGAATACAACATGCTGGCGCTTGGGTATCTTTGTGTTGACGTCGCCTAAGGGCACGGGATATTTTCGGGGCTGCGTGGAGTCGTTGGTAAGGTAGACACTGGAAATCTGGAGCGGGGCGAAGTTGGAGTTAAAAAGCTCTATCCAAGCCACGTGGTTTCCGTATTCGTCCACCATACTGCTGTCGTTGACAACCATTACCTCGTTTATGCGCAGGGCCTGACGGCTCTGTGCGGAGGCCATGAGGGCGAGCGCAGCGAATATGATTGTTAATACAGTTTTTTTCATACTCATTTTTAGAGGGGTATGTTGCCGTGCTTCTTGGCGGGGTTGGTAACCTTCTTGGTGGCAAGCTGCTGCAGGGCGCGGATGATGCGGAAGCGGGTATTGCGCGGCTCGATAACATCATCGATGTAGCCGTAGCGGGCTGCGTTGTAGGGGTTGCAGAAGAGTTTGTTGTACTCAGCCTCTTTTTCTGCAAGGAACTGAGCGGGATTCTCGGCCGTCTTTGCTTCCTTGGCGTAGAGAACCTCTACGGCGCCTGCACCGCCCATAACGGCGATTTCAGCAGTAGGCCATGCGTAGTTCATGTCGCCGCGGAGCTGTTTGCAGCTCATCACAATGTGGCTGCCGCCGTAGCTCTTGCGCAGGGTAACGGTAACTTTGGGCACAGTTGCCTCGCCGAAAGCGTAGAGCAGTTTTGCGCCGTGGAGAATAACGCCGTTGTATTCCTGGCCTGTACCGGGAAGGAAGCCGGGAACGTCTACCAGTGTTACCAGAGGAATGTTGAAGGCGTCGCAGAAACGTACGAAGCGGGCTGCCTTGCGGGATGCGTTGCAGTCCAGTACGCCGGCAAGGTATTTGGGCTGGTTTGCTACGATACCTACCGACTGGCCGTTGAAGCGGGCGAAGCCGACGATAATGTTCTTGGCGTAGTCGCGCTGAACTTCGAGGAATTCGCCATTATCGATGATTGCGCCGATAACTTCGTACATGTCGTACGGTTTGTTGGGTGAATCGGGGATGATTTCGTTGAGGGAATCTTCCAGACGGTCGATGGGGTCGTTGCATTCAACCAGAGGAGCTTCTTCGAGGTTGTTCTGGGGAATGTAGCTGAAAAGTTTGCGGATAATCTTGAGAGCGTCCTCGCCGTCTTCGGCAGCGAAGTGGCATACGCCGCTCTTCTTGGAGTGGACATCTGCACCACCGAGGTCTTCCTGGGTAACATCTTCGCCGGTAACGGTCTTTACAACCTTCGGACCGGTGAGGAACATGTACGAGATACCCTTGGCCATGATTGTGAAGTCGGTGAGGGCGGGGGAGTATACGGCACCGCCGGCGCAGGGACCGAGAATTGCGGAGATCTGGGGAATAACGCCGGAAGCCATGATGTTGCGCTGGAAAATTTCGGAATATCCTGCAAGTGCGTTGATGCCTTCCTGAATGCGGGCGCCGCCGGAGTCGTTAAGACCGATAACGGGCGCACCCATCTTCATGGCCATATCCATGATTTTGCAGATCTTCTGAGCCATTGCTTCGGAGAGGGAACCGCCGAATACGGTGAAGTCCTGTGCGAAAACATAAACAAGACGGCCGTCAATGGTACCGTAACCGGTAACGACGCCGTCGCCTAAGTAGGATTTCTTTTCCTGACCGAAGTTTGTGCAGCGGTGACGCATGAACATGTCAAGTTCCTCGAAGGAACCTTCGTCCAGCAACTGGGCGATGCGTTCGCGGGCTGTGTATTTGCCACGTTCGTGCTGTTTCTGAATGGCTTTTTCGCCGCCGCCGAGGCGCGCTTGGGCGCGGAGCTCGATGAGTTCTTTTACTTTTTCGAGTTGGCTGCTCATAATTTAAAATAAAGTTGATGCCGGCGCTTGTGTGGAGCGCCGGCGACTATGAGTATGGATAATTATTTCTTGTTGGGGTCTTCGCAAAGCTCAACAAGTGTGCCTACGGAAGATTTGGGGTGAATGAAAGCGATGTTGAGGCCTTCGGCGCCTTTGCGGGGAGCCTTGTCGATAAGGCGGCAGCCCTTGGCTTCAACTTCTGCCAGTGCGTTGGCAACACCGTCTTCAACGGCGAAAGCCACGTGCTGGATTCCACCGCGGCCACCGTTGGCGGCAATGAATTTGCTTATCGCGCTGTCTTCGGCAGTACCTTCGAGAAGCTCGATTTTGGTCTGGCCCACTTTGAAGAACGCTGTGCGCACTTTCTGATCGGGTACTTCTTCAATGGCAAAGCATTTGAAGCCTAAGATGTTTTCGTAGAAAGGAATTGCCTCGTCCAGCGAGGGAACGGCGATGCCGATGTGTTCGATATGCGAGATATCCATGATTTTTGATATTGATTAGGTTATATAATTGATTGACAATAAAACACTGGTGCATGCGGTGCCCGCTTACGCGCGCAACGGACGCACACTTTCAAGGTGCAAAGATACAAAAAAAATGATATAACTGCACCACTTTATTATAAAAGTAAATAAAAATCACCCGGGGATGCCGGTTTGCGTTCTTTTGCCTCTGTCAGTCGTTGGAAATGGGTACGGAGCGGACGAATGCCTCGCGGAACGATACCATCGTTTCGGTGGAGGCAATGTTGAGCGGTCGCATGCGGTCGCGGATAATCTCAAGCATGCTACGGTTGTCTCGGGCGTGAACTTTGGCGATGATGTCGTAGCGCCCGGTAACGATATGGCATTCTGTGATCTCGGGAATCTCCCGCAGCCCGTTGGCGAGGATCTCGATATCGGTTCCGGGCATAGCGCATATTCCGAGGTAAGCGATAACGTTAAATCCGACAGCAGTAGGGTCAATTGTGCATCGGGAACCGGTTATAACTTTATTTGCCATCAGGCGCTGCACGCGCTGGTGAACGGCTGCGCCGGATACACCGTACTCGCGTGCGATTTCCAGATAGGGCGTTCGTGCGTTCTCGGCAAGGGCGTGTAGTATACTCAGGTCAAGGTTGTCGAAAAATAGTCTGTTCATAAGTTGATGGTTAACTCGTTGTTAAACCGGCGGAGATGTAGAAGGATGTAAAAAATGAGGGTTGATTAGTCTCGCAAATTTAATTGAAATTTTTTACGAAACGCAATTTTTTTAAAGAATTTTTTGTCGGCCGCAATAAAATCTTGTAATTCGCCGTTAGAGAATTGAAAGCCGATGGAAAGCAAGCATTTCCACGGATTGTATCCATTTATTGCTCACCTTAGATAGCCTTGTGCCTATGGAGAAAAATTCTACTCTTTTTACCCCCGCTTCGGACGGTGTTTCCGTCCCCGTAGAAACCAAAATGAACGACATTGCCGAACCTAAGGCCGCCACTATCCAGAGAATATGTCAGTTTGCGCGAGCAGCGTTCTCCGATGCTTCTCTTGCCGGCATGCCTGTGATAGTCTTAAACTAAACAGAGAAACACTGCATCCAGCGTCTCTGTCTCGACAACCTCGATGACGGAGACGCTTCTTTTTCGGCATCTGTGAAACACGCTATTGCATATTCCGAAAACGTTTGCTATATTTGCAGCATGGCGCCCTTGCGCATGTTACAGTAACCAAATCTTTTGATAATGAAGAAACATAATTTTTATGCCGGACCTTCGATTCTGAGCGAATACACCATTCAGAATACGGCCGACGCCGTTCTTAATTTTGCGGACATGGGTCTCTCGCTTCTCGAGATTTCGCACCGCAGCAAGCAATTCCAGGCCGTTATAGACGAGGCCACAGCTCTGGTGAAAGAAATTCTCGATGTACCTGCCGGTTTTGAAGTTCTGTGGCTCGGAGGTGGCGCCTCTATGCAGTTCTGCATGATTCCATATAACTTCCTTAAGACCAAAGCCGCTTTCCTCGACACGGGTACATGGGCTTCCAATGCCATCAAGGAGGCGCGCCTGTTCGGCGAGGTGGATGTGGTAGCTTCGTCGAAGGATGCCAACTATACTTTCATTCCCAAGGGCTATACAATTCCCGAAGGTATGGATTATTTCCACTACACAAGCAACAACACGATTTATGGTACCGAGATCCGTAAGGATCCCGACGCTCCGTGTCCGCTGATCGCCGATATGAGTTCGGATATTTTCTCGCGCCGTATCGATTTCAGTAAATACAACGCCGTATATGCCGGCGCACAGAAGAACCTCGCTCCCGCAGGTGTTACCATAGCTATTGTGCGCGAGGACGCTCTCGGCAAGGTGGATCGTCCAATTCCAACCATGCTGGACTACCGCACGCATGTGAAGAAGGGCTCTATGTTCAACACTCCTCCCGTACTCCCTATCTTCTCCGCGCTTCAGACTCTGCGCTACTACAAGCAGCTTGGCGGTATCGACGAACTCGAGCGCCGCGACCTTGAGAAGGCTGCCCTGTTGTATAACGCTATCGACGATAGCAAAATGTTCCAGGGTACGGTAACCGATCCTGCCGACCGTTCCATTATGAACGTATGCTTTGTAATGACTCCCGAATACAAAGAGCTTGAAAGCGCTTTTGTGGATTTCTGCACCGCCCGCGGTATCGTTGGTATCAAAGGTCATCGCTCTGTCGGCGGCTTCCGCGCTTCACTGTATAACGCTCTGCCCATACAGAGCGTGAAAGTGCTTGTCGACGCTATGCGTGATTTCGAAGCAACACATTGATAGTCATGAAAGTACTTGTAGCAACAGAAAAGCCTTTCTCGGCAACCGCCGTTAAAGGAATCCGTGAGATTGTGGAGGCGGCCGGCTATACTTTTGTCGCTTTGGAGAAGTATACCTCTCACGACCAGCTTGTAGAGGCTGTGGCCGATGTCAATGCCTTGATTGTGCGCAGCGATATAGTTGACAAAGCTGTTATCGATGCTGCCAGGGAGCTGAAGATTATTGTACGTGCCGGTGCCGGTTACGACAATATAGACCTTAAGGCTGCCACGGAAGCCGGTATCGTTGTAGAGAACACACCCGGACAGAATTCCAATGCCGTCGCCGAACTTGTTATCGGAATGGCCATCATGGCTGCCCGAAATAAATATTCAGGCACCACAGGCTTCGAAATTTCCGGCAAACGAATCGGTCTTCAGGCATTCGGTCAGGTGAGCCGCCATGTTGCCAACCTCGCCAAAGGATTCGGTATGCACGTGAGTGCGATCGACCCTTATTGCCCAGCTGAGGTTATCGAGGCTGCAGGAGTGACTGTAGCCACATCTCTGAAAGATCTGTATGCCGGCAACGACATCGTTTCCATTCATATCCCGGCTACGCCCGAAACTGTTGGCAGTATCGGTAAGGAACTGATTGGTGCGCTCCCCAAGGGTGCTATCCTTATCAACACCGCCCGCAAGGAAGTGATTAACGAAGCCGAACTTCTCGAGGTGATGGAGGAGCGTCCGGATATCAAATATTTTGCCGACGTTAAGCCTGGCAATGCCGCTGTGCTTGTGGAACGTTTCCCCGACCGTGTTTTCTTTACGCCCAAGAAAAGCGGCGCACAGACTGCCGAAGCCAATCTTAACGCCGGCCTTGCAGCCGCTCGTCAGATTGTGGCGTATTTCAAGGAGGGCTCCACGCGCTTTAAGGTCAACTGATAAAGAATTCCGCTATATAAAAAATCCATCCCGGATGAGGGATGGATTTTTTATATAATGATGGATGGGCTTTTAGGAATGGAATGCCAGGAGAACAGCGGAACAAGGTCTTTGGCAGCGCAGGGTTCTGGAGCCGGTATAAGGCCTCCTGCGTGAGCAAGGAAGCCGATTATCTGTTCCGGTGCGTGTGTTTTGCGTAGTTCTTCCATATTTGCCGCGCGATCGCGCTTGGACAGACGCCGTCCGTCGGCACTGCATAGAAGCGGAAGGTGGGCGAAGAGTGGCGCCGGAAGCCCGAGCAGTCGGTAAAGATACAGCTGTTGCGCAGTAGACAGCAAAAGGTCGTTTCCGCGTACAACCTCGTTTACGCCCATCAGTCCGTCGTCTACAACCACGGCGAGCTGGTACGCCCATGCGCCGTCGGCGCGCCGGACAATGAAGTCTCCGCAGTCTTTAGCTATATTCGACTGCTGCGGGCCGTATATGACGTCAGTAAAGGTTATTGTCTCGTCGGGTGCGAACAGGCGCATCGTGTGTCCTGTGAGCTCCGGTGCAGGGAATGGCGGCTGTGGTGCCGGACGACATGTGCCGGCGTATATTATGCGTCCGTCGGACTGGTGCGGTGCCTGTGTAGCCATTATATCGGCGCGACGGCAGGAACATGGGTAGAGCAGTCCCTGTTTGGCCAGATTTTCCAGGAAATGCAGGTATATATCATGGCGGCGGCTCTGGCAATAAGGTCCGTTGTTGCCTGTGCCGTCTATGCCTCCCTCGTCCCAGTTGAGCCCGAGCCACAGTAGGTCGTCCTCTATCAGGCGCGCATATTCGGCTTTGGAGCGTTGCGGGTCAAGGTCCTCTATCCGCAGAATCCACTTGCCGCCGGATGCACGGACCGACAGCCACGACATCAGTGCCGTGAAAATATTTCCTAAGTGCATTCTTCCCGAAGGCGACGGGGCGTATCTTCCAACAATCGGACTGTCTGTCATATCTGTGCGGATATATAAAATAAAAATCCGCAAACTGAAACAATTTGCGGATTTTCAAGTGTCCGAGAGGAGATTCGAACTCCCACAGCATTTCTGCCACTACCCCCTCAAAGTAGCGTGTCTACCAATTTCACCACCCGGACAGGTTGTTCAGCTGCAAGCAAAGCAGAGAATTGAGCGAAAAACGGGACTCGAACCCGCGACCCCGACCTTGGCAAGGTCGTGCTCTACCAACTGAGCTATTTTCGCAGTGGTCTTTTTTGCTTTTGCGATGCAAAGTTAGTCACTTTTCGTGGACTGACCAAATTTTTCGGCAACTTTTTTTGAAGAAATTTTTAGCTCTTTAATTAATGTTTTGATATTCAAAAATATATATCGTCACCTTGTTTTCCCCGGACGTTCAATGATTCCGGACGCAAGTGTGTCGGCGGTGTGGATGAGCGTTTGCAGAGGAGTGATTTTTCCTGCCTGGCGATAAAATCTTTCATCGTCGCGGTTAAGATTCCACGGTCCCATGTGCCAGCGGATGGCATAAATTTCGTCATCGTTGAGGTCGAGACCGGACTGCAGGAGCAGAATCACCGATTTCTCGCCGTGTCCTACGGGAAAATTTTCGTCGTGGATTTCGTATGATTCCACTTCTTCGTATATGCCGATTTCGTTGCGGCGTTTTTTCTTTACAAGCTGGTAGAAGTCGGCTTTGCATACATCGTGGAGCAGGGCGGTTATTGCAATGCTTTCGGGTTTCAGATCGTCCTTCAGGTCGGGACGCATGGCAATCATGGCCTCGCGTGTTGCCATAGCGGCGTCGTAAACATTCAGTGAGTGGTCCAGCAGGCCTCCGGGGAACGCATGGTGGCCCTGCGATGATGCCGGTGCTTCGAAAAATCCCCAGCTGTCGAGGTCTTCTATTACATATTCGATGTTTTCGCGGCCTGTGGCGCGCAGAAGCGAGCAAAAACGCTCGCGCGATTCGGTGTTGTCGGTTTTGTTGATGGACATATAGGTTTACAGAATTGGACTGAGCAGCCGCAGAATGGATTCGGCGACACGTGAGGTTATCTTTCGTTTGCGCCAGGAGGCGGGAATCACGCGTGTGCACTGTTTAAGGTCTTCGCGGAAACGGTCGGCCATGCGTGCGTTGAATTCGCGGCTGTAAAAAAACAGATTTGCTTCGAAATTGCAGTCGAAGCTTCGGAAATCGAAATTGGCGGAGCCTATGCTTACGAATTCGTCATCGATGATCATCGTTTTGGAATGTAGCATCCCAGGCTCGTAAAAATAAATCTTGATACCTGCCCGGAGGCATTCGGAGATGTACGATGCCGAGGCATACGACAGCATGGCCGAGTCGCTGCGGCGCGGCAGCATTATGCGTACGTCCACATGCGATAGTGCCGACGCCTGTAGCACACGCAGCAGTGATTCTGTGGGCAGGAAATAGGGCGTCTGGATATATACGCGACGCGACGAGCTTGCGATGGCTTTGTAGAATGCCAGGGCGATGTTACTCCACTGCGAGGTGGGCCCGGATGTAAGCATCTGCATGCTCACGTTCCGCACGGCATCGGGCGCGGGTATCAGCTTTGCGTTCTCCTCAGCCGGATCGGCATCGATAAGCTCGCCGCACATAAAGTTCCAGTCCACGGCAAAGGAATAGTTAAGCTCGTGAACTATCGGGCCTGTTACGCGCACGTGGGTGTCTCGCCATGAGCAGAACTTGGGTTTGCCGTCGATATAACGGTCGGCAATGTTCATTCCGCCTATGTATCCCGCGGTGCCGTCGATAATACATATCTTGCGGTGGTTGCGCCAGTTTATGCGTGTGGCAAGCATCGGAAAGGATACTCTGAAGAAGGGATATGCCTCTACGCCGTTCTCACGCAGACGACGGAAGAATCTGTTGCGCACGTGTATGGAGCCGACGTGGTCGTAGATAACCCTTACCTTCACGCCCTGACGCACTTTCTGTATCAGCACATCGGCAATCTCACGACCGATGTTATCCTCCTCGAATATATAATACTGGAGATTGATAGTGTGTGTGGCGTTCCGCAGGTCGGCTATAAGGGAATCGAACTTGCTCCGACCGTCCTGGAACACCTGCACGGTATTGTATGGAAAGAGCATCGCGCCCTGCATGGAGCGTCCGAGGTTAACCTGCAGGGCGGTTTCTTCGGAAAGACCGAGCTGATGCACATTGGTATTGAAAGCCGGTTTGTTGCGGCGTAGTTTGCGCCGGTTGCGGCGCGATATCATGTGCTTGTTTTTTATGCTTCGGCCGAAAAAGATATAGAGTATCAGCCCCACTATAGGCAGGAGCAGCAGCACCGTAACCCACGCGAGCGATTTCACTGGGTTGCGGTTTTCGGAAAGAATGATAAATATTATTATTATGGTCGAGGCAATGGCAGCAAAGGCGAATATCGTGGATATCCAGCCGGAGGTGAGAAAGTTGTTTATTGCTTCGAACATAATGTGCTGCTATAAAAAAGAACCCGACGAAGGCTTTACAAACGCCGTCGTCGGGGTATTGAATGCCGTTTGGAGAAGAAGAAACGTTGTGAGGGCGAAATATTATTCGTCGAAGGTCATTTCATCGAAGCCCTGGGCATCGAACTCGTCGTCGTTAAACTCGCTTTCGCCGTAGAAGTCCTCGTCGAGGTCGGTAGCGGCTGCTGCTGCGGTTTTGGTGTCGATTTTGTCGTTGAAATCGTCCATGTCCACAAATTCGGGTGGTGCCTGGCCGATGGACAGCGAACAGAAGGGGTCCCTGAGTGATTTGCCGGTCTGAATCTCGGTCATTTCTATGAAAAATGCTCGCTCAGTGAAATAGTCGAAAACATAGAGCAGTTTCTGTCCTTCGTCATCAATGAAATCGGCAAGGACAGATTCGTCCATCAGCCATACTTCCTGATCGGGCTCGGTGTCCATGTCTTCAGACGTTATTTCTTTTTCTTTTTCCCAGTTACGGTCGCACAGGAAAAAGGAACTCATCTGGTTTTTGTCATAGCCTACCGATTCGCAAATGGCTTTCTTAAGGTCAAGGAAGGTGGCCGTCGCGTCGATTTTGATCTCGCGTTTAAAGTGGTCCTCTTCGTCGGAAACTATTCGAAAATTGAATATCATATTATAATTGCTATAAGTTCTGTGCGGCGGTGTTGTCCCGCCTGTATTTTCACTGCAAATTTATCAACAATCGTATGAATGTTGCAAGAAAAACACAACTTTTTTTCAGCAAAAATAACTGTGTGGTCCGGATAATTGGAATCAGACAAATTCAACGTTGAATTTCCTGAGCATAAAAGCGGGGTGATAGGAAAGTTTTGCCTGTCTCAGTCCGGGATCGCCGGCATCGTCCTCGCGGTTAATATACCGCAGCGACGGATGTTGCGCGAGCATCTTTTCTGCAAAAAATTTGTTGATTGCCTCGCCGGCGCCGGGTACCAGGTGCTCGATTTTTTCGATATGAAGCACAAGCGTGTCGCCGGTAATTTCTCCCATAGTGAATGCGGCTATTCTGCCGTCGCCCTGTCTGAGCAGAGCGCCCGTAAAGCCGTATTCCCCGAAGCGGTCGATGGCATCTGAGCAGCAACCCCATTCGAATTCAGCCATTTCCGGATCGGCCTTTGCTGATTCGATTCCGAGACCATTGAAAAAACTTTGCAGTTCGCTGCGGTTATCCTCGGTTATCTCCTCCAGTATATAGCCCGGATTGTCGGCAATGAAACGGTTTACGTGATTACGTTTTTTATTGTACGCTTTTCCCGTAAGGTTTGCCAGGGCGGAGGCATCGTATATATAGTCGGCCCAGTCGGTAAGCTCTGTAATGGCGGTGGGGCTGAAAGGTCGGAGGCTGTCGATAATGTCTTCGGGAACGGCAGTGAACAGCAGGGGAATGTCGTTGTAGCGGCAGTAGCTTCGCAGAAGCTCGATTTTGCGCTGAACGGGCATGTCTCCTACCGGAACAAGGAATGCTGTGCGGCCGCTGCCGTCCTCGCTGAGACTCTTTATAAAAAGCGTGTTCTGAACAATGCAGTACTGGTAGTCGAAAAGATTTGCCCACATTATAATGCCTCCTACAGTATAATCGCAGCTGCGCGAGCCGCTTTTCGGCAGAATTCTTTGGATTGCCGGTATGCTTTCTGCTGTTACAGGTGTGAACGACAACAGCGGAGCACGGCAGCTGGCAACCGCTGTAAGTACGGTCTGACGTGTTTGTGGCATGATGTAGAAACGTTTTGTTGTGATGGAGGGATATGGAAAAACATATACACGCCGGACACGGGGCCCGGCGTGGTGTTGTATGCTGTTTTCTCAGATGGATATGTGTTCGCCGGGTTTGTGAAGACAGTGCATGGCGGTTCGCTCGGCCACGTAGGTAGGTATGCGGTAGTGCTGGAAATCGCATGCCTGTTCGTAGCTGCCCTTGAAGTGCATCGGGAAGAAGTTCTTCACTTCAATTGCTTCGAGGAACTGTTCGGCGCCGGCGGCACAGTTCGCACCCATGCGTACATCCACGGGGAAGAATACCGTGTCGATAGCCTTATGTTCGGATGCGATGCGGTTTACAATAACGGTGTAGGCGTTGTGGGCTTTCTGTATCTCGCTTTCGCTGGACTCGCGGTCCCAGTGCCAGTAGTTGAGGTCGCCGGCATGGAAAATTGTGGAGCCGTCGCCGAGTGTAACAAGATAGCTCACGCCGGCGTCGGTGGAATGGTACGCCTGTACTTTGATGTCATTGAATATTCCCTCGATAATGTCGCCTGCGCTCATCCAGTCGATAGGCATATCGTCGTGAATTTCGCGCGTGGGAATATCGTTGGACAGTACGTATATACGCCTGTGGTTCTGCCCGAGATTGAAAATGTCGGTGTTGAAGTGGTCGGGATGATTGTGTGATACGAAGAATACCACGGGTTTTTCGGGTTCGCGCTCAAGTGCTTTTTCAACAGCATGGGCGGGGTCTTTGTATAGGTCGAACACCAAAAATTCTTTTTCGGTTTCCAGAAGGAATCCCGAATTGTCGAGGAAAGTAACTTTTGTAGCCATAGATGTTTGTTTAGTCGTTTGTTTCGACGGTAAGACCATCGAAGGCAAAGGCTGTACACGGTGGCAGAAGTTTCTCGGCTTCTGCCTGCGGACCCATCTGATGCGACATATGGGTAAGGTAAGCCTGTACCGGTCCGGTCTCTTTTATAACATTGAGGGCTTGTAAAAGGTTTATGTGTGATGGATGTTCGGTGTGGCGCAGTGCGTTGATGACGAGCACGTCTGCACCACGGATTGCGTCGAGCGTTTCCTGCGGCATGTGGCTGCAGTCGGTGATATATACAAGTTTCCCGATTCTGAAACCCAAAATCGGAAGCGCCGCGTGCATAATGCGGAGCGGTTTCACTTCCACAGGTTTGAATCCAGGTATTTCGATTGTAAAAGGCTTCGGTGCGTCGATTTCGTGGATGTTGAATGTGGGCACGCCGGGGTACAGTTTCCTGGCAAAGCAATAAGGTATGCGGTTGCGCAGGTCGGTGGCTACGTCCTTGCGGCAATATACCGGGAAGTGGCCGTCGGGGGCGGTAGGGCAATAGGGGCGTAGGTCGTCTATACCCCCTACGTGGTCGTAGTGTGTGTGGGTTATCAGAACGCAGGCCAGGTCCGGACTGCCGTTGTTCAGCATTTGCTGGCGGAAATCGGGTCCGCAGTCTATCAGGATCCACGGTGCTTTTTCCTCGGTCTGAATCATTACGGAAGCCCGCAGACGTTTGTCGTGCGGGTCGGACGACGTGCAGGTAGGGCAGTTGCAACGCAACTGCGGAACGCCAGTGGATGTGCCAGTGCCAAGAAATACGAGTTTCATCGGTCCTCCGGTATTACAGACGGTATCGTGTGAGGTATCCGTCCTCGAAGATAAGGAAAATTCCGTCGGAATAGCTCCATACCTCGCGCATGCCGCCGTAGCTTGGCGTGCGCAGTATTTCCGGGGCCTGTCCGAGGGCCATGCGGCATTCCTCACGGCTCATTCCTTCGCGTACTTTCGAGGATATGATAAGCTCCCACACGTCGTCGCTGATTTCAGGATGCGCTTTGCGCGGATTATCGAACGAAAAAAGTACATCGAAGTTTCGTGTGGCAGATTTGGAATTACCTACCGACATGAAGACGGCGTGTTCGTGGTTGCCGGTACGTCGGTTCAGCTCCGGATGGCTTACCGAGAAACATACCAGGGCCGGGAAATAGGCATCGCCAGGTACGACGCTGTCCACCTTCACAAGAATGTGGCGCAGGCCGTTTTCCTGACGTAATCCGTCGGTTCCGTACCATGCGTTGGTGCGTATGTAGTATTCTTTGCCCCGGAGTGCCTTGTCGATATTCTCCACCAGACTTAGGTCTATGGTGAATGGAATCTCGAGCGTCTGCATAGTGTCGAGGCGTGCTGCATCGGTGGCGGCAAGACGGTAACTCAGTTGTCGGCCGTTGCGGGTGGCGAATCGTATGTCTGTAGCGTCATCGCCAGTAAGAGACCGGGCCGGTGATGTTCCGATAAACAGCAGATCGGTTCCGCGAAGGCTGTCGGCGCCCGATGCGCCGGAGGTGAATATGCGGCTGATGCGGTTGTCGGTAACGCGGAAAACCTTGCCGGGGCGCCATTGCGATGGTGGCTCCGGTTTTACATCGGAAAGAAAAGTCTGCTCTGCCGTTATGCCGGCGGCGCGTTCGCGTTTTACAGCCGCGTCATCGATGCGCGGAGTGCTTTCCACACCTGTAAAGCAACCTCCGAGCATCATGGCGCTCAGACAGAGGCAGAGCGGGATTACTTTCCTTGTCGTCATTCTGCCGTGTCGGGTGTTATGCCGAGATTCTCGTAGATGAAGGAATAAATATCGGCATATTCGTCCACAACCTTAGCGATGGGCTTGCCGGCGCCGTGGCCTGCTTTGCTGTCGATGCGTATAAGTTTTGGCGCGTCGCCTGTGTCGGCGGCCTGGAGTGCTGCCGCATATTTGAAGCTGTGTGCGGGCACAACACGGTCGTCGTGGTCGGCGGTCGTTACAAGAATGGCGGGATAAGGAGTACCGTCATTGCGGATGTTATGCAGGGGAGAGTAGCCGAGCAGATAGCGGGCCATTTCCTCGGAATCCTCGGATGTGCCGTAGTCGGCGGCCCAGTTCCAACCGATTGTAAAGAGGTGGTAGCGCATCATATCCATAACGCCCACTCGAGGTATGGCAACCTTGAAAAGGTCCGGACGTTTGTTTACTGTAGCACCCACAAGCAGACCGCCGTTGCTGCCGCCTTCTATGGTTAGCAGTTCGGGCTTGGTCCAGTTGTTCTGAATCATGTATTCGGCTGCGGCGATAAAGTCGTTGAAAACATTTTCTTTCTGCATTTTTGTGCCTGCGAGGTGCCAGTCTTCGCCATATTCGGCTCCGCCGCGCAGGTTTGCCTGGGCGTAGATGCCTCCGTTTTCGAGCCACAGCAGGCGGTTGGGGTTGAACGATGGGTTGAGCGTTATGTTGAAGCCGCCGTAGCCGTACAGGTATACGGGGTTGGTGCCGTCGGGCTTCACATCCTTGTGCCGTACAGTGAACATGGGAACCTTAGTGCCGTCGGCAGAGGTGTAGAACACTTGTTCGGTGATGTAGTCTTCGGGGTTAAAATTATTTATCTCTGTGGTTTTATATAGCTTGCTGTCGCCGGACGCGATGTCGTAGCTGTATATCGTGGACGGATATACAAAGGACGAAAAAGAATAGAAAACATCATTTTCCTTACGTCCGGACGAGAAAGAGGCTGTGCCGTAGGTAGGGAACTCGATTTCGCGGATTCTCTTGCCGTCAGCGGAATACAGATAGGCGTGGTTGGAGGCATCTCGGTCGAAAACGGCGATGAAGTGGTCTGGGCCGGCAAACTGTACCGATGTTAGAACGCCACCGTCAGGGTCTTCTGCGATGATTTCTTTCCAGTTATCCTTTGCAGGACTGGATGCTTTTACAGCCACAAAACGATTGCGTGGAGCACCGTTGGAAGTGAGCACATAGGCTGTGCCGTCTACTATGTCCACAATCTGGTTGAGATAGTTCTGGCTGGCTTCCATAGTTTTCCATCCGCTGTCGGTGCGGAGGTCGGCAAGAATAACGGATTCGCCTATGCCTTCGCCACCGCCAAGAATTGCGATTGCGCTGCCGTCCTCTGCAACTGCCGCAGTATGGAAGTGCAGAGGCTGTTCGGGGTCTTCGTATGCAATTTTGTCCTGACTTTGCGGTGTGCCGAGCTTATGGTAATATACCTTATGGAATTCGTTGGCATTAGAGAATTCCTTGCCGGCCTCAGGCGCCTGATAGGCACTGTAGTAGAAACCGTCGCCTTTCCACTGCGCGTCGGTGAATTTGGCCCACTCGATATGGTCGGGAAGCAGAGCGCCTGTAGCAGTGTCCATCACGTATATTTCGGTCCAGTCGCTGCCGGAACGCGATATAGTATAAGCCGTGTACTTGCCGTCGGTGCTCTGGAAAACTCCCGTCAGTGCCACTGTGCCGTCGTCGCTGAGTTTGTTGGGGTCCAGAAATACTTCCGGCTGACTTTCGAGCGTATCCATGCGGTACAGAACACTCTGGTTATGTTGCCCGTCGTTTGCGAAATAGTAATACTTGCCGTCGTTACCTTTCCAGGGAAGACCGTTGCGGGTGTAACGGTTGAGGGCGTCGAGACGAGCGTGGAGCTTGCCGCGGAACGGTATCTTGTCGAGATAAGCCCTGGTAACTTCATTTTCGGCTTTGACCCATTCAAGTGTTGCTGCGGCTGTATCGTTTTCCAAAGGACGGTATGGATCAGCTACCTCAATACCGAAACAGGTGTATATGGTGCTGTCCTGCGGTGCGGCAGGATAGGCGGACGGGTTATGTCGGTTGCCGCAGCCGGTGGCGGCAAATATGGTTGCCATAGCTATGATGGGAAAGTTACGCATAATGTCATACTTTAGGGTTTACATGTACATCGAGCTGCGGGAAAGGGAAGTTTATGCCGCTCTTGGGAAGCTCGTTATATATTTTTTCGTTGATATCGAAGAAAACGCCCCAGTAGTCGGCGGACAGCACCCATGCCGTTACGCGGAGGTTGACACTGCTGTCGGCGAGCGCCGAAACCTTTACATCCGGCTTTTTGCCGTCGATATCCTGGATAACGGCAGTGTTGGATGCGAGAAGCTCGAGGATACGCGCGCGGGCAACATCAACGCTGTCTCCGTATGATATGCCTACAGTCCAGTCTACGCGGCGGTATGCCTCACGCGAATAGTTGTTCACCGAGCCAGTGGAGAGCGAGCCGTTAGGAATGATTATCGACTTGTTGTCGGGCGTGGTTATTACGGTGTGGAACAACTGAATCTCCTGAACAGTACCGGAATAGCTCATGACCTCGATATAGTCGCCTACTTTGTAGGGCTTGAGCAGCAATATCAGCACACCGGCGGCAAAATTCTGGAGGGTGCCGCTGAGTGCCATACCGATTGCAACGCCGGCGGAGGCGAACAGAGCCAGGAACGAGGAGGTCTCGATGCCGAGAATACCGATTATCGTTACAATCAGGATAAAGTACAGCACAACCTGCACCATGTGGAGAAGGAACGTTGCAAGCGAGGGGTCTACGTTGCGGCGCTTGAATATACTTTCGAGCAGGTTATGTATTTTCCGGATAATGAAGCGGCCGCCATAAAATATCGCTATCGCGATAGCAAGATTTATAACGAGGGTTACCGCCCCGTTGACAATTTTTGATATTACTTCGTCGAGCGGAAGTGATTTAAGCATGGAAATTTCCTGCTTTACGGTAGGGATGCTGTCGGGCAGCGCTATCGGTGATTCTGGTATCTGGAGAAACATTTATTTGAAATTTAAGTTGGAGGCAACGTCGTTGTACCAGCTGAGTGTATAATATTTTAAGTTTCGTGAGTAGACGGGGTCGGAGAGGATGTAGGTGGAAAGGCCGCAGTGATAATCCAGCGGCACAGTATTCCATAACATAGGCGTTGCGGCAGCATATATCACGCAGCGGCTCATGGCTTCGTGGAAATCGTCCAGCAGAGCGGAAGCTCCCGGGAAACGCTCGGATCCGTCGGTAGCCATACATAGTGCTTCCACATACTGAGCGAAATCAAAGTACATGCAGTTGGAAATACCGCGGTTCATAAACCGCTGAGGGGTATATGACGCCGGTATGTTGCCGTTGGCCGATGTAAAGATGGCTTTAGTGGCTCGCGCGAGCGAGTCGAGGGCGGAGGTACGGATAACGCTCATGGTGCATGTACGGTCCATGCCCGAGCACTGGTTATAAAGTTCGAAAGTGTTTGTTGCCGCCTTTACCATATCCGGTACACGGGAGAAGAAGGCGGAGAGATTTTCGTGGTAAGGCATGCCTTCGGTCCGTAGTTCCGTGGCGCTTCCAACAATTACAGGAGCAGTGTGGCGCAGTTCGTACAACGTTTCAACAGAAGCCATGTAGCAGCAGTCGAAATAGAGAAAACTTAGCTCAGGGCCTTGCTCGAGTACTTTTGCAAGTGTAGTTATGTTCATGGTGCTGCCGTTATCCGAACCGAACGACTTTGTACTTACGTCGGCCGAATCGTCAATACCGTCCTGAAGCCAGCCAGAACCGTGGCTCCACAGCACAAGGCCGAATTCCTTGGTGTCGGCGAAAGTTTCGGCGTCGTCCAACACTTCGAGCATGCGCTCCGAACGGACAGACAGTATGTCTCGGGAGTATGTTTTGATTGTATCAAGGCCTGTGGAGGTTACCTCCACAAGCGTAGGATCGGTGTTGTAACCCGCGTTATAGACAAGCAAGTGGCTGTCTTCTGGAATGTCGCCGTTTTTTGCTCCGTTTATCATTTCGACGATATCGGCGCGGTCGTACTGGCTGCTGCCGAGGTTATTGTTGGCAACCTGGTATACCAGAACCGTGCGCAGCCCTGGAAGTGGCTCATGCTTGTTCTTGCCGTTGTCATCGTGGCAACCGGTGGCGATTATAGCAGTCGCGGCAGTAAGTGAAAGGGATAGAAAAGTTAATAATCTCGATTTCATAACTTACAAAGTTACCGGGAAACTCCCTCTTTTGCAAACACCTTAATTTATTTTAACCGATTTCAACCGTTAATAACGGGAAAGATAGGAATTTGGGTGGTTAAGTTTCAGGTAGAGTGTCAACGGAGAGTTGACAGATATTCCGCACGGAGCGCGCTGTCCTCGAAAACTCCGTTGTAGTGGATCGTGGTTGTGAAAGAGTCCTGCTTTTCCACGCCACGCATTTTCATGCACAGATGTTCGCCACGGCATATCACGATAACACCCTTTGCGCCGACAACACGTTTGATTTCGTCGCAAATCTGCGCAGTGAAGCGTTCCTGCACTTGCAGACGGCGGGCATAAACATTGACGATGCGGGCGATTTTGCTGAGACCGACGATTTTGCCGTCGGGAACGTATGCGATTGAAACCTTTCCGAAAAAAGGCAATATGTGATGCTCGCAAAGGGAATAGAACTCTATGTCCTGCACGGCGACGATCTGCGAGCCCTCGTGCTGGAATAGTGCCTGACGGATAATTCCGTCGGGTTCGGTGCGGTATCCCGATGTTGCGTACCACAATGCTTTGGCGGCGCGTTCCGGCGTTTTCACAAGGCCTTCGCGCTCGGGGTTCTCGCCTATCAGTTCAATGATAGCGCGTATGTGTCCGGCAATCTCCCGGATATTCTGCTGTTCGTTCAGCTGGTCCATTTATCAGTCGAAAGAGTTAATTTTGTCGCGCACGATTCTCATGTATGGTGCCAGATTCGGGAATGCCTGTTTCAGCTCGGCCATCATTGCTTCGGCCTCGGCACGTGTGCGGCAGTCTCCGGCCTTCACACGCCAGTACGGCGAGTTGAAAGATACATAGGATCGAATCTGCGGAAACTCGGCCTGTACGCGATTGTGGTAACCCTGCGCGGCGTTTCGGGCGGTCCGCGGGTTGTTGTCCTCGAAAAGCTGTACGCGGTAGCCAGAG
The DNA here is from genome assembly GCA_902461565.1 of uncultured Porphyromonadaceae bacterium. GTDB lineage: Bacteria > Bacteroidota > Bacteroidia > Bacteroidales > Muribaculaceae > CAG-873. The sequence continues at coordinate 14,352 of CABPYL010000009.1, read as the reverse complement.
CGTGTGGAGCGCGTAGTTGCAGCTGTATGGTCGGCTATAGAATTTTCCTTGCCGTCGTCGGTGCGCACGATGGCGGCAGGGCGGCGCAGAAGACTGTCGAGACGCGCCGGCTGGATTACGGTTATTGTGCCGCCGGCCTCGATATCCGCCACGATGGATTCGGGCTTGTTGTCGGCTACGGCGTCGAATATGCCGGCCGATAGAAGCGCCAGGGTTAATACTTTGCGGTACATGGTGATAATTAGAAAAATCCCGGTCGCCGGGCGCGGCGGCCGGGATACTTGTTCGGTGGAATAATCAGAATGCCTTTACAATGCCCATGAAGTCGGCGCACTTGAGGGAAGCTCCGCCGATAAGACCGCCGTCAACGTCGGGTTTTGCGAAGAGTTCTGCTGCGTTGGAGGGCTTGCAGCTGCCGCCGTAAAGGATGGAGCAGTTATCGGCTACTTCCTTGCCGTATTTGCCGGCAATGGTAGCGCGGATGTGTGCGTGCATGTCCTCGGCCTGCTCGGCTGTAGCGGTCTTGCCGGTGCCGATTGCCCATACGGGTTCGTAAGCCAGGATGATTTTGCCGAAGTCTTCGGCGCTGAGGTTGAACAGACCTTCCTCAACCTGCTTTGCAACAACGTCGTTGTATGTGCCGTTCTCACGTTCTTCCAGTACTTCGCCAATGCAGAAGATGGGGGTGAGGTTGTTGGCGAGTGCAAGAGCTACTTTCTCGCGAAGGCTCTCGTTGGTTTCGCCGTAGTACTGACGGCGCTCGCTGTGGCCGAGGATAACGTATTTGGCACCGGTGGAGGCTACCATTGCGGCGGAAACTTCGCCTGTATACGCACCTTTGTCGTGGTTGGCGCAGTTTTCGGCACCGAGACCAAGTACAGTCTGGTCGATGGCGTGGGCTACAGGCACGAGGTGGGTGAAGGGCGTGCAGATAATCACGTCGCAGTTGGCTTTGAAGCCTTTGAGGGCTTCGTTCATTTCTTTGGCAAGGGCAACACCTTCGGGAACGGTGGTGTTCATTTTCCAGTTGCCGGCAACGATGTTCTTTCTCATTGTTATTGCTGTTTACGTAGTTATTGTTATTGCTGTGTTTGCAGATTTTGTTCTTTGAGATTGCAAAGATACAAAATTTTCAACATAAGCCGAAATAAACATTTTGTTTGAAGAAAATTTTGTATCTTTGCTGCGGAATCGAAAACAATGTTAGGGCATTTTGTCTGGCATTGGTCCTACGCCGGTTCAGGCCTAAGTCCTGGGGTGGGCGGGAAAAGATTCCATGACATACAAAAGGCGTTTACATGACGCTTTGTTCTTGGCTATCAAGAATCTCGCAAATTCTAAGTTCCGTCAAGACGAAGCAATGGTAGATGTCCAGGGATGTGATTATTTACATTCTCCGTGCGTAAATGTGCGGGGGTGAGATATTCATATCGGCGTGGGCTTCTGTTATTGCTCTTCCTACGGAACAGGCAATGCGAGAGCCTTTGATAGCGGGAACGAGCAACAAGTACAGTTCCCGCGCTTTTTTTATGCCTTAGCGAAAAATCAATCATTCTCTTGTCATGGGAACGGCAAGGCTTTAAACTATGGCATGGGAAAACTTGCAAGTAACAGGTAAAGATAATGATTTATCATTGATTCTAATCAATGCAAGCTTTTGTCTTTGAACGAAAAACTTTCTAAACAATCATCTTATGAACAAAACCAAACTAATTAAAAAAATCTCTTGTTGGGCAGGGTACTGTCTGTTTGCAGCGTATAGCTCATATCTGACCGCAAAATCAGTTGCAATGTCTTTTGAGATTAGCCAAACATGGATAGTGTTTGTTTTCGTGTTTATTGTTGCCATTATTGCGGGAAATTGTCTTAGCATGGTAAGTGGGGAACTACAGAATCGTTTTAATCCGAGTAAATCAAAATTCGTATTGGGTTTATTGGGATTTCTTCTGTTTTGGGGTGTCAGTTTTGTTACAAATGTTCATTATATGCTAATGAGTAATGAGGGATTGAAAGTAGCAAGTGCCGAGCTTGGAGCTTATAAAAGTTATGTCGAAGAAGTTGTCAGGAACAATAAAGACGGTATAAAAGAGAAAGAAGCGGCAGACATAACACTTTGCGAGGCATCTGTACAAAACCTGATGGATGAATTTAAAAGGGAATGTGAATCCTCTATCAGATACGGATTTGGAGACAGAGCTATTAGTTATCTGAAAGATATAGAAGATTATTTTACGAGTAGCGGAGGAAAATTCAACGATCACTACTCTTATAAAAATTCAATTTTTGATGACGATAAAGACAAAGGCGACAGAGGCAAAACCGGCGTTAGGGAAGTGATGGCCTTAAAGGATAAATACTCTATTAGAATTGCTGAGAAACTGTTAAGAAGGGAAAATGTTATCAGGGATTATTACAAACGGATGATTCCTCAAATCAGAGACATGGATTTGATAAAGAAATTCATAAACGATAGTTTGTATGTTGTTGATATTCCTCAAATTACAGAAATTGCGAATCCTGATGTATATTACCAGTTCTCGAAAGTGCAACTGACAAGTAATATTTTGCACAGGCTTGGCAAAGAAGATCAAGTTGCGCTTGAACGTCAAATGAAAGAAAGTAAGACTGATAATCCTGCAGACATTGACAAAGGAGAATATCGGTATAGGAACTATCCAACTTCCCGCATGTTCAGCACATTTAGTGTATGGGATGATATGCTGCATAATAGGCTGCCCAATGATATGAAACTGCTCGGATGGATTTTGTTCGCTTTGATAGTTGATATGGTTGCGTATGTCATACGCATATTGGCAAGATAAGTTTTTTATAAAAAGAAATATATATGGAAGATTCAAAAAAAACAAATTTTGAGGATGACTTTGATTTCAGCCTTGATGATACTGATACTCAATCAAAAACAAAGACAGAGCAGAAACAGGATAATGAACAATTACACAATAGGTATTCAAATCCGTCATCGGCCAAACCTCAGATTCCAGGCGATTCGGCACCTTTTATTGTACTTTGCGGGCCGCCTGCGAGTGGCAAGAGCATGGTATTGAAAAGTCTTGCCAGCTATCTTTATCATTCTGAATTTGGTTATACTATTTCTGCCAATACTACATTGTTAAATACTGCAAAGTATCAAGATGATTGCGAATATTTTAATAGTATTATCAGTGATCCTGATATGAGAATGCCCAATACGGTAGATTATCTGATGGCAGATATTATAGATAAGAACGGTGATGTTGCAGCTCATTTCCTGGAGGCTCCCGGCGAGGATTTTTTCAGTTTAAAGGATGCCGAGAAAGAACCTAATATTCAATTTAAATCATATTTGGATAAAGTTGCTCAGATTACTCCAAATCAGCAGCGAAAAGTGATCTATATCATACTGCTTGATCTGGATTCTCCAACATCATTCAGAAAAAGCCAATCTTTACGGGACAAATACGAGAAGAAGATGGTTAAACTTTATAATCGTTATGTTCTTCATCATCCAAGTCGGGTCATTCTTTTATATAATAAAGTGGATATACCCCAAAATGGTTTATGGGCAAATTCAAACGGTTGCTCGAATCCATCAGCAGTTTCTGCTGATGCAAAACGAAATTATCCTAATCTGTTCTTTAAAAAGAAATTTTTGTTTTGGGATATAGAAAATTATTCGTTCTTGCCGTTCTGCACAGGAACTTATCCTGAGGATGGAAGCTATACGGCTTCCGGGCCTTCTTATCCGTCTGGCTTATGGAAAGAAATCATCAAACTTTGGTAAACTATGGATAGTTTTGCATTTATTCATGGCTCGTCAGAAGGGCAAAGTACATTTGTCCTGCCAGATTCCCCGACGAGTGTTTGTAGTGATATTGCTGATAAATACTTCCGAGGACGTGAGACCCGTAAAAGGATATCTAGGGCCAAGAAATCCTTATACGTTGAGTTTTACAAAGATGCGAAAGGAGATAATTATTCGGTTTACTCGTATGTAAACAGCAATTGCATAGGGGGTAAATCCAGCAGGCCCGGGCAGTATTTTGCTTTGACAATAATGTGCAGGAACACATATTTTTATCCTGAAATGATATTCAGGATGTTGACTTCTGCATATAATCAAATGTTAGAAAAAGGGAGAATAATCAAGGAAAGGAAAGATGGCGAAGGCCAATACGTTATAGCCCAGTTTGATGAGGCAAGTGATTTCTTGTCTAATTTCCTTAAGCAGATTAATGCTTATTTTGATAAAGTCTCCGCCGGATTTGGCAAATCTGTTCTGGATCCTAAATATCAAATCGCTGATTATGATTCTTGGAAAGGGAAAAAGGTAAATGTAGATATCTGTAATTCTATGTCTTCATTTAAAGATTTTTGTACTACAGGCCGTTTATATATTTCTGAAGAATACGAATCTTCCGAAAAATATATTCAAAAATTGGAAGAAGAAGTTGCAAAACTAAAAGAAGAAAATGCAGGGTTGGAAAATCGTATCTCAGAAGCAACACGTTCAGAAAAGGCCAAGGTTCAAGGTGAATTGGAGACCCTAAATTCGCAAATCAACGAAAAAGACGGTGAAATACGGACCTTGAAAACACAAAATGATAATTATCGGGAAACCATAGAAATTGTTCGTGGTGAATTAGAGAAATATGCTAAACCTGATACGGCTGTAGCTGATAAACGGGCTGGTACAGATATTCTAAAAATCGGCCTTTTATATATTGCTTTAATTCTTACAATCTTAAGCAGCCTGATGATTTATGCTTTTTTTCGTAATCTCCCGCTATTTACTACGAGTGAAGAAGAAACAAGTGAGAATGTTGGTCCTGTGCAGCTAACTTCTACGATATCAGGTGAAGAGAATAACACATTACAGGCAGTTGTTCCTACAATACTCGAAATATCGCCTACGAGTATCGAAGCTGAGGCAATTGGCGGGATATATAAGATTATTGTAACGACTGATGGAAAGTGGAATACGCCGGATTCCCCAAATGATTGGGTGAGAATTGCAAGAAGCGATGACAGCACATTGTCAGTTGATGTCAGTTCGAATGTTTCTCAAAATATGCGTGAATGTGCTTTCATGATACGTTCAGGGAATTTGGAGAAGCAAATAAATATAACCCAAAAAGGCAAATCAGCACAAATTGCACGAGTCAATTATAATGTTGTGGTAAAAGATAAAACGACAGGAAAAGTCTTAAAGGATGGAGCATATGTTCATAATGGACAAGTACTTATAGCCACAGTTACCAATGCTAATTTAGCTAATGGTTTTGGCTGGAATTATTCTAATTGCGAGGGCAAAAAAGGTAATTTGAGAGAGGTTCGTGTTACAGTAAAAATACCCGCAGGAAAGAATAGCATGGTGATTTCTTATGGAGATTTAAGCCGGGATGGCTATAGGGAAAGGAGAAGTTTTAAATTAGAGGCTACATCAGCGGAGCCTTCCGCGGAGAAATCTCATGTTGTTGATTCGGTTAATAATACATCTCACGGATCATCAGTTGGCGAACCTGTAGAATAAAAATAAATTGTTTATTAAATAAAATTAGAAATGAAGAAACTGATATTTGTGAGCATTGCATTAATCATGGTATTGTGCTCTTGTGATAATAATAAGGTTTATCGGCCCTCCAAATTTCCTGAAGAACAGAATAAACGCAATTTTTCATTCGCTATTCCGTATGTGGAAAAGAGTAATTCTATTGTCGTGCGTGTGCGCCTGAACGGCGGACCTCAATTTGAAGGAATTTGGGATTCTGGTTGCAGTGTCCCGCTGAAAATTTCAAATTTAGAGGCTGGGAGTCTTGTAAAGGACGGTACACTTTCAGATAGTGATTATCAATCCAGCCTTCCTATAAAGGTTGCCAACGGTCAGACAAGCGAATATGCGGTATATATGCTTAAATCAGTATCTTTTGTGGATGAAGATGGTTTGGAGCATACTTTGAACAATGTGCCTGCTGTAATTGATGACAATGTCGGAACAGATATACTGATAGGGTTACCTGTTATGCAAAAATTGGGTTATTCTCACGAAATTTCACAATACGACCAATTCATTTACTTCAAAGAATAGTGATACTTAAAGTCTTTTTATTTAGCAAAATTTACGGGGCATATCAACAGTATACGGCTGACCATTATTCGGCAACTTATCTAAAGCGAGTGTTCGATAATTGCTCCGCTTCGGATCAGATTGTCATTCACAGGGATGGCAATCTGATATATTACGCATATGCTCACAAAAGCTCCAAATCCGAGTTATGCGGAATCTGTGTTGTTTGCGGTGAGATTTGTCTGAATCTTCAATGGCTTTATGAATATTTTCAGTCGGTCTTGGAAGCATCTGCAAGCAAGGGAGTGTTATTCCGCTATGATGAACATGGACAAATCCGCAGGAATGTCGACAAGTTTTCCTCTGAGGCCGCGGAAGTCGACAATTTATTTCGCGAGATAAGGGAAAACCTGAATAACCGTCAATCCTATTGGGAAGATCTTCCTCCGGAAGATTTCTCAATACCACTGGAGAGCAAGATTAGTTTTGCTTTTAATGAAGATTCAAAAGACAACATCACTGATGCAATACGGCATTATCACAATGTCGTTATTACTATGGATAATACTTATCCTTCAAGTTTTGCAAGTACGGTTATACGCCTTAATTCCGAAAACAACCAATTGCAAAAAGATAAGGATGGTTTAGAGAATAAAATAAGGTTTTTGTCAAAGCAGAAGAAACAATACCGGTGGGTTGCCATTCTTTCTATTGCAGTAATTGCAAGCTTGGTGGGATTGTATTTCCTGAATGATAATTTATCAGGAATAATATCTAATAAAGATAACGTCATTAGCAAGCTGGAGTCGACTGTCGCATATAAAAAGTCCCAGATAGAATTATTGCATGATACATTATCCAATAAAATAAATGAAATCAAACAAAAAGACGCACAAATTAAAAATTTGAATTCGAACTTGGATTCAGTTAAGGACTCTTTGCAAAAATCTGAATCAAAGTTATCAGAATTAAAGGGTAAATTCCCGATAAATATCACCGACATTGAAATTGGGAATACATATAGTGACGGGACTATAGAAACCGATTATGGCAGCTCGATATATAGCAGCCAATCAATGTATCTGAAACCCAAAATCACCTATACAGGTATAAATCCTGGCCGTTCAATAGACCTGAAAATCAAGTGGTATATGCCTGACGGTTCGTTAAGTACAGGAGATTCCTCCCCGAGTGGTTATTCTCAGCAACGATCATTATATGTAAATGCTGGCTCAAATAATATAGAAACACTGAAAGGATGGGGGAATAGTACTAAAGGTAATTGGGAGAAAGGAACTTATAGAATTGAAATATGGTATGATAATGTATGTTTAAAATCACAAACATTTAGGATTTATTAGTTAAGGATATTCGAAAAATATGCAACTTTCTGATACTTGAAATTATGTATGCCGAACAACGCCTCCCTCCAGGCTTGGAATACGATATGACGGAATCATTTATTGCGGCGTATAAATAACTTTAAGATTTTAGGCGACAGGCTCAGAAGATACAGAACGAGCATCGCACACAGGTAGATGCCGGCGGTGGTCCAGTGAAGGAGCCCGTCGTCGGGCGAGCGGAGTTGTTTCAGAGCTTCCGGCGTGCCTTCTGTGGTAATATGTTGCGGCATAGACGAAAGAGTGCGTTTCCACAGTATTGTGCCGCGGTCGGTATATACCAGTGCCTCTGGACCGCGCACAAGCTGTTTCAGTGCGATTGGGTCGGCAGAGTATACCGGGAATTGGGGGCGGCACCAGTCCACAAGGCGCTCCAGCTTTTTGCCGGCGTCGCCCACAATAGCTATCATCTCTATGCCGTTTGCGGTGCAGTAATCGTACAGCCGGCTAACCTCGTGGGCATACGACAGATAGTGCATACCGGGTTCCGGAATTATCAGGAACAGCTGGGGCGCGTCGTCGGAAACGATGTACTGCGTAATGTCCTCTCCGTCGCTGTCGTATACTGTGATACCGGCATCGAAAGTGTTGCCGTCGTTGCCGTCGGCGAGGTCATCGCTGACGTAGGTCCACGTAGAGTCGGGCAGTGCATCGAGGGAAAACCGCTCCTCTTTGCCGTCCTTACTGTATATGTAATAATCGGTACCGCCGTGTTCCGCCGGGGCAAAAATGCGGGTGCCCGTTTTATAGGGCCTGAAATCAACCAGTGGCTGAATCTGATAGCCGGCGAGGGCTAAAAACAGAGGGAACGCGAATGTCAGCGTTATGGCAAGCCATTGAACCGGGGCCGGGTAAAGGCCCCCTACGCTGCGGTTGTGTATGAGCAGGAACACTATCATGGCCGAAAGAACGACATTTTTCCAGAATGTGGCCCAGTTGGATATGATAATGAAATCGCCGAAGCAACCGCAGTCGGCAACGGGATTGAATATTGCGATATACAGCGTGAGCGGCAGCATGAACAGCATCATCCCTGCGGCTGTGATAATGGAAAAACGTTTCAGCGCTCCCACAGCCACAAGAACGCCTGTGCAGAATTCAATGCAGGCAAGCGCCACGCATCCTGCAACAATTGCCTCGTGAGGTACGTCGAGATTCCACGCCGTAAGATAATCGCCAACCTTGAGCACGAAACCGAACGGATCTATTGCCTTGGCCCATCCGGAAACGGCAAAGGTTGCGCCGACAATAAGGCGGCACAGCAGTACGGAAACCTGAAGAAGTTTATGCTTTGTCTGCGGGGTCATTCTCGGTGAGGCGTATGACGCCGAAAACGGCGTAGTTCACCATGTCGAAGTAGTTGGCGTCTATGCCTTCGCTCACTTTCGTAACGCCGCAGTGGTCCTCTATTTCCTTTGTGCGTTCTATCTTGGTGAGGATAAGGTCGACGTACGACAGCACTCGCATTCCACGCCATGCTTCGTCGTAGTCGTGATTCTTGGCTACCATAAGTGTGCGCGCTTCATTAGCTACTTCATCGTATAGCTTAAGCGCTTCTTCTGCGCTTATGTCCTTTGTGTCGGCATAGCCGTGCCGTAACTGTATAACTCCCACGATTCCGTAGTTTACAATCGCGATGAATTCCGGCAGGATGCCTTCGCCCACGGCAGAGCATCCTTTGGTCTGTAGCGAGCGTATGCGCTTGGCCTTGATAAAAAGCTGGTCGGTAATGGCCTCGGGCCTCATTATGCGCCACGAGGGACCGTAGTCGCCGAGTTTGGCAGCAAAAATCTCGCGGCAGCGTGCCAGAGCACCGGCAAACTGCGCGTTGGTATCTTCGTGTTTTGAATTATCTTTTTCCATACAGCCACAAAGTTACAAAGAAATCGTATAATAAGCCAATCCCGCCGAGAAATTATTCCCATAGGTATTCAACGATTCGGGCGGCGAGGGCCGAGATGTTATCGGAAACTTCGGCTATGCGGTGCTGTTTCATCTGTACCTGACTTTCAAGGACGGTAGCTTTCGTCTTCAAGAACATTTCTGTCAGTTTACGGGCGGCTGCGGCTCCCCACGTATAGGAGCCCATAACCCCTACGGCGCGATTTTCGATTCCACGTTCGGTAAGCGCAAGAGCAAAGGCCTCTACTGGCGGATAAATTCCACCGTTATATGTCGGCGAAGCAAGCACAACAGCCTTGAAACGCATAATATCTGCCAGAACGAAGCTGATATCGCTGTGAGAGAGGTCGTACATACGGATTTCGCGTACTCCGGCTTCGGCAAGACGCGCGGCAAGCAGTTCGGCCATTGCCGCTGTGTTGCCGTACATGGAACCGTAGGCTATCACAACACCATCCTCGCCGTGCCACTGTGCCATTTTAGAGTATATATCCACGATATCGGCAACGTGGCTGTGCCATACAGGGCCGTGGGTAGAGCAGATATATTTTATGTCCAGAGCGGCACACTTCTCTATCGCTTTCTGTACGAATATGCCGTATTTCGCCACAATGCAGGCATAGTAGCGGTAGGCCTCGGGGAAAAAGCGAGTTGCGTCCATCTCGTCGTCGGTAACGGCACCGCTTAGTGCTCCGAAGCATCCGAAAGCGTCGGCTGAAAACAGTATTCTTTCCTCTTTCAGAAAAGTCATCATGGTTTCGGGCCAGTGTACCATAGGCGTGAGGATAAAAGAAAGCGTTCGGTCGCCAAGCGAGATTGTGTCGCCGTCGTGAATTTCGATAAGGCCGTCGGAGAAACCATAGAAACCGCGGAGCATGTCCAGTGTCTTTGCGTTGCCGACGAATTTTATATCCGGAAAAACAGTGCGCAGCAGTGGCAGTGCGCCGGAATGGTCCGGCTCGACATGATTCACCACAACATATTGCGGTATGCGGCCGTCGAGGTCCTTCATTATATTTTCAACATAAACGGAGGAATGGCCTGTCTCGCACCCGTCGATAATCGCGCAGGCGTCGCTGCCGCGTACGATATAGCTGTTGTATGTAACGCCGTTGCCGAGAGTCCACAGCCCCTCGAAAAGAGCAGTGGTGCGGTCGTTTACACCGCAGTACGTTACTCGTTCGCTTACCTTACTGATATTCATCTGTGTCTTATGATTGGTTATGATTATTCATATAACGCCCGGCAGCAGGCTGATGCAACCGGGCGTCTATGGAATCAGGTTATATGTCAGTCGATTTTAATAACAAGATAATTGGACAGCGACCAGAACAGTGCCGGGTTGGTGATACGGAGCACCTTGTGGCCGTTGGCTTCGACAATTGCATAGGAGTCCTTGGGCTGTTTGGTGAGCACTTCGGCCTTGTTGGAGTTGAGGTCGATGGTTACAAGGGTGCGCTTGTCGGCTTTTGTGAAGAAAGATTTGTCGAAGTCACCTTCCATAATCTTGCTCTTACGCAGGAATCCGGTTTCAAGAATCTTGTTTTCTTTCAGTTCCGATTTGTTGCCGATAGCATAGTAGCAGGTGTTCAGCTCGTTGGCGAGAGCCGTATTCTCTGCACTTGTGGAATCGCGCTGGGCGGTAACATCGGTGACGGTGGCATGCAGGGAGTCGACCTGGGCGTCGAGTGCTCCGATTTTGCTTTGCGCGGAATCGAGATTGGCCCGCAGTGTTTCGATTTCCTGGGTCTGTGAGTTAATCTGTGCAGTAAGCGCTTCGATTGTTTTCTGCAGTTTTGCGTTGTTGAGTTTGGAGTTGTTGAATTTCTTTTCCAACTCGGCAAGTTTTTCGCGGCGTTCCTGCAGTGTTTTCTGTATGGCGGCGATGTCGGCCTTTATCTGTTCTCTCTGACTGGGAGTTTCATTTCCGCCCTGAACGGTGAGGATGTTCTCCAGATGTTTAATCTCTTCCATACCTGAAGAAATTTCAGTAACAAGCGACAGAAGCTGGTCGCGGTCGGCAACAGCGTTGGAAAGCTCTTCCCGCGATGCCTCGGCCAAGGCCTGTGCGTCTTTAAGCTGCTGCTCTTTCTCTTTGTTTCCGCAACCCGCGGTGCACAGCATGGTGGCCGCAAGACATAAGATGAGAAATTTTTTCATGTTCATTTAAATTAGTTGATGTTAGTTTAATCGTCTTTAATATCCTGATATTTGTTCTTGTGGACACGTTCCGATGCGTCGGGACGTTCCTTTGGCGATACAACAATAACAATTTCACCTTTTGGAGTGTTCACGGTGAAGAATTCACGCAGGTTTCCAAGGGTGTCGCGTACGGTGGTATCGTGCAGTTTGGATATTTCGCGGCTTACCGAGGCGCTCCGGTCGTCGCCGCAATATTGGGCGAGTTCTGCAAGGGTACGCGCCAGCCGCAACGGCGATTCATATATAATGAATGTTACGGGAAGCTCAGCCAGAAATTGCATGCGTGTGGCGCGACCTTTCTTTACGGGAAGGAAGCCTTCGAAGAAAAAGCGGTCGCATGGCAGACCGGAGTTTACCAAAGCCGGTACAAAGGCCGTTGGTCCTGGAAGTGTTTCTACCGGAAGACCGCGCCGCCGGCATTCGCGCGAAAGCATGAACCCGGGGTCGGAAATACCCGGCGTGCCGGCATCGGATATAAGGGCAATGTTTTCGCCGGCGGCAATACGGTCCAGTACTGGCGACAGATCTTTGTGCTCGTTGAACTTGTGATGGCTGCTCATTGGTGTGTTTATGCCGAAACGTTTCATAAGCACCGCGGATATGCGCGTATCTTCGGCAAGTACAAGAGAGGCATTCCTCAGCGTTTCTATCGCACGGGGTGCCATATCGTCCATATTTCCTACGGGCGTGGGTACTATATACAGTTTTCCGGTGCTCATCGTGGCATGCTGTTGGCAAGAATTTCAAGAAAATCGGCCACTGCGGGATTATCGCGGTCCCACATCATGTCGTTAAGAAGATAATCTTCTGCCTCGGTATAGGATTCCATGTCGGCTATCAGTTGCAGAGTTTCGTTGAAATCGTCATCGTTTCCGGCGAAGAGTTCGCGGCGGAAGCGGAAACGATCGTTGAGCGTGAAACTCTTCAGCAGCGAGGCATTGTTCAGCACCGGAGCTTCATTTTTTGTCTGTTCCGGCTGCGCTGCATACTCTGTTTTGAGGGTAGCCGTGATAACGGGTTCCTTTTCAGTTATCTCGGCTACAGATTCGGGTTCCGCGATTTCCTCGGCAGGCTCATTATTATCCCTCGTGGCCGATAAATCAAGAAGAAAATCGTTCATCTTCTGGGAGAACTCGCAGAAGCATGTGCCGAGCCTTTCGGTGGCGGCGTCGCTGTCGCGGCTGTCAAGAATTCGCAGCAAGCCTTCTATCTCAAGATTAAGTTTCAGAAGCTCTGTTATATCGTTCATCGGAATAGTCTATTTTTTAAGGAAGATATCTGTAAGAAGTTTTTCGGAAGCAATGCGTACTTCGCGTCGCGGGCAGAAAAAGCTGTTCACCATAATCACGATGACGTGTGTAGGGTTGTTTTCCTTGTCCAGTTTGTAGCCGGCGTAACATTGCACACCGCCGACGCTTCCTGTTTTCAGCGCAATTTGCCCTGCGAGAGGCGATTTCGCAAGGAAGCCGCGCATGGTTCCTTCTTTGCCGGCACGTGGAAAGAAAGAGCAATATGTTTCGGCCATAGTGGATTTGGCCATCCATTCAAGCACGTTGCCGAGGAATAGTGGCGACAGACGGTTGCTGCGCGCAAGACCACTGCCATCGTTGATAGTAGTGTATTTGGTGGAGATACCGCGTTCGTCCCATAGGGAACGCTCTCGCCGGATAGCGGCATCGCGGCTGCTTCCGGGCGATATGAACCGCAGAACGCCTTCGGCGAAAAGATTGTCGGAGCGCACCATCAGACTGTGCATAATATCTTCGAGCGCAGGCGATTTGTGGCGATAAACTGTTGAGAACGACGAATCGGTAGCCGTTTTGTCGTCGCCCACCTCAATGCCGGCACGCACGAGAGCACGGCGCATCTGGGTGCAGAACACTGCCGAAGGGTCGGGAACGGTTACATTCAATTCCCATTTCTGGTCGGACGGATTGGTTGCGTATACAGTGAGGCGATTGCTGTTTATGCCGCGCACCATATCGTTGTCCTTGGCCTTTTCCACGCAAACCTCAAGTCCGGGGGCCTGGGGCTTAGTCTCGCCGGTGGCAGGAGTCAGAGTTACAGTGTTGTCGCGGTAGTTGAAGCCGAACAGAGCCGCCCCGTAGGGCCACGCCACATCTTCGATTTCCCAGTGCCAGTTAGGACCGGCATCGCGGAGATTCTGCTTCACGCAGACACCGCCCTCTATCCTGCGGACGCCCATGCGGCGCAGAGACGCGACAATGCTGTCGCAGAAGCCTTTGTTTTTCTTAAAATTATCGCTTTCGATAGTCGGGTCGGCTGTTGCTCGCACAATCAGCGAACCGGTACATATACCGTTGTCTATAGTACCGCTCAGCCCTACCTCTGTTGTGAAGCAAGTGTCGGCTCCGCAAATCGACAAGGCGGAAGCCGTAGTGAGTGCTTTCATCACCGACGCCGGGGTAAGGGCAATACGGGAATTTTCCTCAGCTATAATTTTGTCGGTTTTTAAATCTTTGATGTAGATGCCGATGGATGTTGCTTCCGCACCGGCAATCTTGAGAAGGCTTTCAGCGCCGGCGCATATCCATGATGCTGCGAGAAGGGCTGAAAGAAAGATTGTTCGTAACTTCATTGGTCAATTTTGAATTTATCATACAAAGTTAGCACTTATTTACAAACAAACGCCTTCCCCGCCGCAAAAAAGTGATTCAGTTTCCGAGATGGTACCAATATGCAGAGTCCAAGGGCAAATGCAATATTAGGGAAAATGTTTGAAAAACTCAACCAAAGGAGTAGAGAATTTGAGTTTTTCTCTGG
>CABPYL010000008.1 GCA_902461565.1 uncultured Porphyromonadaceae bacterium | reverse complement strand
AACTTGACCATCTCAAACAGCTCTTCCAATCCTTCAGGAAGGCACATCCATATTGTATCTGCGGTTTTCATCCTGCAAATTTAACACTTTTCCCAAAATCCATGCACCGGAATTTCGGCTTGAGCCGTATAAGCCCCCCTTTATGTATCTTGTGGATAAATCTAAATCAGAGCAAAATGACATCGATAAAAGTAAAGTTCCGGCCCTCTGCTGTCGCAGGTCGCGAGGGCTCAATCTACTATCAGATTATCCACCAGAAAAAAGTGCGGCAGCTTATGACAGGCTATAAGGTCTTTTCATACGAATGGGACAATAACCGCTCGATGGTTACAACCACCCATACGAGCGGACGAAAATCGTTGATTCTCTCTATTCGCGAACGTATCCGCTGGGATATCGAGCGTCTTGCCAAGCTTGAGCGCAAACTGTATTCCGAGGGCCTACCCTACACCGCCGATGACATAATCGACGAGTTCCACCGCTATGCGCACGAGTACTCCCTGTTCAATTTTATGGAAAGCCTTATCGCCCGTCTGAAACAGAACGGCCGCACAAGAACCTCGGAGACATACAAATCCGCACTCAACAGTTTCAGGAAGTACCGAATGGACGAGGATATATTGCTGGACTGCATAACGCCCGAGATTATGGAGGGGTACGAGTCGTGGCACAGAAACCGCGGTGTGGCTCCCAACACCATATCGTTCTACACCCGCATTCTGCGAGCCGTGTACAACCGGGCTGTGGAGGGCAATATAATCGATAACCGGAATCCGTTCCGCCACGTATATACCGGGGTAGACAAAACCGTGAAACGCGCGTTGCCACTGGAGGTTATCAGAAAAATAAAGGCGCTGGATCTGTCCCTGACCCCAGCGCTCGATTTCGCCCGGGATATGTTTCTTATGAGTTTCTATCTTCGCGGAATGAGCTTCATAGACATGGCATTCCTAAAGAAGACCGACATAAGAAACGGCTATGTTACCTATCGCCGGCGCAAAACCGGACAGCAACTTATCATAGAATGGACAAAGGAGATGCAGACTATACTCGACAGGTATCCCGAGAACAAGAGCGACTATCTGCTCCCCGTAATACGCAAGTCCGGGACAAACGAACGGTGCACCTACCGCAACGCCGGCTACAACATAAACCACAACCTCAAGCGAATCGCCTCGATGGTAGGTGTTACAATCCCGCTCACCCTCTATGTGGCACGGCACAGCTGGGCATCGGCCGCCAAGGCCAAAGGCATTCCGCTGTCGGTAATCTCCGAAGGTATGGGCCACGACAGCGAGGCAACCACCCGGATATACCTCGCCAGCCTCGAAACTTCCGTTGTCGACAAAGCCAACAGCCTGATAATACGATCCCTCAAATAACGAGCCATCCAAATCTCTTGCCGAGAGTGGCTTAATTATATACAAAGTAAGCGTTTTTTTCTCACATATACACAATGATAAACGAAAAAAAACTACATATTCCCGGTCTCCGCATTGAATGTTTAGCTGATAAGGTATGCTGCCGTTAAATCCCGGTTGTTTAGCAACGGGACTATGCCGATTGGTTGAACTCGCATATTCATCGGACGATAGCACGCTATCCATATCTCTCGGCAAGAGACTGCAAAAAGATTCCGGTTTTTTGAATTTTTTTGACGCATCTGCCATAGTATCATAAAAACTGCTATATGAACAACAGCTTTACAACGCGCACCTGCAAGAAACCGGATTATTATGCACCCTGTGCGGCAGAGGCTTAACAATTATTGCTTCCGGTAAATAAGAATTCAGAATTTTAAATAAACCTACGCATTTCAAATAAAACTCAATCAATATGAAACCATTAGATACACACATAAGCGGATGGGCAGTATTCATGACCTTTGAAACTTGGCGTGGCAGATACCTCCTTGCCCCTGCCGGTGAAAGAAGAATTACAATTGCGTCCGATTCCAATTGCAATGTAATCTGCGACCGCTGCCTGCGCAATAACTCCAAGTGCGAGGAATTTTTTATTTCCCACGCGGTGAATTGTATTGGCGAATATGCGTTTGCAAGCCCTACACTTAAACAACTCGAATTTTTGCCCGACAATAACGGGAATTGGCTGTGGGTGAAAGATCACGGCTTCGACGGGACGCCTTCTCTTACTACCCTGACACTGCCTGCCTGCAATATTCATCTGGGCGCCCACGCTTTCGGACACGACCTAAAGACAATCCGCTTTTTAGGCCTCACGCCCCCGGAATGTGAGTCCGATACATTCGCCTCGGCCAGAAACCTCACAAAAATAACCGTTGACCGTGCATCTTTGGAAGCCTATACTGCGGTCTTTTCCAAATTGTGCCCCAATGTCAGAGTAGAGCCTTATATATCTCCCGAAGAGAAAAAAGCAATTAACAAGAAGCTAAAGGAGGAGCGACTGGAGAAGGAACGCAAAGAGAAGGAAGCGAGAATAGTCGACGCCACCGTACGCGTGTTTCTACCTGCAGGCCAGCGCACCGAAATACGCTGGATTGAAAAATCCTCAGTATCATCTGTTCCCACCATTGTTTCGCAAAGCCATCCGCAGGCAATAATTGAAGTCCAATTTGGCAAAAAGCCGGATAGCAAATGCGCTTACAAAGTAGACATCACCAATCTGAAAGACTGGGACAAACTCCGCAAAAAAATAGATAACTTCTATTATAACGGTAAAAAAGTAGTTTACGCCGATTGGCACATGCACCCCAAGGCACCTAAAATCGCACATAAAATACTCAGTGAACTTTTAGATGGAAATGCGGATGACAGCCGTTATACGCTCAATTATTTCAGGTCCGGCCGCGACAACACCAAGGCAGCATCTATTTTATCAAGAGACTATTGCGAATTCGCCACTCTCGACGATCTCGAGGGACAAGGGCTTATGCTTGAATATCTGATCAAGCTCGACCCGGAAGGTTTTAATGTCGGGAAATTTACATTCTTCTCATTTAAAGGAAAGAACGTTTCTGATCACCACGAACTCTGTGCCGATCTCTCCCGTCAGGAAAAAGTCCGCACACGCAACAAAGCCAGTTTAGCAGAATATCACAGAGAGCTGGAAGAACGAAGAGAACTAAACGACAAAACACGCAGAATACGTCAAGAAGGCATGTGGTTATTTGAACGCGTAATCGACAACTGGGTCAGCCCGTCGGCCGACGAAGGCATCCTCGACCGTATTGACGATGTTGAAGAACATTCGGACGCAGACGACAATATCGTGTGGTTCGACTTCATCAATTATGCCGACCAGTTCGGAGCGCTGATGAAGGTATACCGCGTAAACGACGATAACAGCCTTGAGGAATTGAATGTGAAAGCATAAGATTTTAGCCAGATCGGTGGAAGGACGAAAACAACAAATATAAAGTAATTAAAGCCATCATGAAAAAATATCAGATTATAGCGCTTGCCATTGGACTGCTGCTTGCATCGTGCGGCGGCGAAAAATCCAAAGGACTGGCCGACGGGGCTTCCGGCGATATGGAAGCCTACGAGAGTAACGATGTGAACGCCATTGTCCAGGCAAAGCCTCAGATAATGATTATGCCCAGCGACCAGACGCTGAAACAGTTCGGTTGCCTGAAAAACAAGACAATCGACGGCGAAAAATATATGGTTCGCGATTATAAGAAATATCTTGTAACCGACGATAATTTCAAGACGGTTACCGCCAACATCCAGGATCGCTTTATCGGTGCGGATTATCCCCTGGACGACTTCGAACAGACACTGAAAAGCATCGACAACCAGAATGCCGCCGACATTGCCGACAACCTTGCCACCGATGCCAAGACCCGGCTGCTGTCCGTAGCCACACCCGATATTGTTCTTGAACTCGACTATGATATTTCCGCAGATTATACCAAGAGCGACACCTCCGAAAAGAATGTGCGCTACCTCATCAATGCCGTGGACGCCTACACAAACAAGGTGGTAGCCACCATTCAGGCCGACGGCCTGCATGGCGAGAACGGCACAGCTGTCATGGCCGCCGACCTGGACAAGACCATGCCGAAGCTGATGGGCGATATCCAGAAATATTTCAACGACATCCTTACCCGCGGACGCGAGATAACCGTACGTATCAATGTTGATGCAGACAGCAACCAGAAGCTGACAGACCAGAGCGTAGAAGGCGACACATATGCCGACGAAATCGTAGACTACATCAAGGCACACTCGGTAAAGGGTGCGTACAAAATGCAGACAAACTCCGCCAACCAGCTCACCTTCACAAACGTGCGCATAAAGGTGCTGAACGACGACGGCACACAGTACGGCGTATACGACTGGACACGCGACCTCCAGAAATATCTTAGAAAGAACCTTGGCCTCGCATCCGAAAACAGAGCGCAGGGCCTCGGTGAAGTTGTATTGACAATCAAAGGCCTTTAAACATGAAATTTACATATATCCTGGCAACAATGCTTGCAGCAGCAGCCGTCATGACGTCGTGCGGTTCGGACGGAGGACAGAAAGGAAAGAAATTCGCTCCTGCCGAGAAACAGTCTTCCATGACCGATACCGAGCGTGCCGAAGCGATTGAGCGGAAGCACACCTCGCTTAATGTGAATATGGACTCCATCCTGAATTTCTCCGGAGTGAAGTTCAGCGTAATGCCACCGGCAACCGGCGACGGCGTATCGCAGGCCGCATCCGAGCGTCTGGCAACCCGAATCATCAATATCGCTGCCCGCAACGGTATCGGCGGTCTGTCTGTCAACCCTGTTCTCGGACTCGTTACCAGGGCCCACCGTGTGGAAAGCTCCGTTACCAGCACCGCACCGCAAAAGACCGTTGTGAAATATGACCTAACCATGTACTGCGGCAATTTTGTATCGAACGACATCTACGGCTCGGCCACGGTGTCGCTCACAGGTGTGGGTACCAACCTCGAAAACGCTACCCTCCAGGCCTTCAGCGAACTTAAAGACACACCGGCACTGAAAGAGCTTTTCCGCAAAGCTGCCGAAAGCGCTATGGCATGGTATAATACCGAGAGCAATATATCCGTGATTGTCAACCAGGCCGTGAGCGAGCAGAACTATGCCCTCGCTATGGCGGTACTATCCAGCGTTCCGACACAGGCATCCACACACGAGTATGCCGCCATACGCAATGCTGAAGTGAGCGATCTGTTCTTCCAGTCCAAAGCGGACGAGCTGTATTCCAATATGAAAACCGCCATCGCAGCATCCAACGGCGAGTATAATCCCGCAGCCGGCGCATATTACTCTCTTATACCCCATAATGCCAAAATCTGGCCCGAGGCCGACAAGGATTTCAGCGAATACTGCAAAACTGTGGATTCCGACCGCCGCGACGCCATCGCCCGCGCCCGCGCCGTAGAAGACCGCGATGCCATGAACGTCCAGCTGCTGGAAATGGAAAAACTGCAGGTGGAGAAAATAAAAGCACCTTTCGAGGCCAAGGCTACCATCGCCCAGATCAACGCCGATGCCCGCGTGGCCGTGGCTCAGGCAAATGCAGAAGGTAAACAGAATGCCAACACCGGCGGCTTCCTCGGCCTTGGCAAACTGTGGGACCACGGCGCCGATTTTATTAACCGCATCCTTGACGAGGATGATGATTGAGAACTGATAACTCTATCTTATTATGAAACTTTTCAAGACTGTAATACTCCTGGTTGCATTGCCTATGGTATGCGCCGGCTGTTCCAAACTGGACAAGTGTTACGATAAGCTGTCCGACATGCAGAAAGAATATATAAAGGCCTGCAGCGACAAGGACTTCGAATCGGCACGTGCCATAGTTGAAAGAATGGAACCGATATACAACGAAGCGAATGAAGAGATAGTTGCCAAAGTCGGCAAAATTAAAAGCTCGCCGGACAAGTTTGACGACTACCTCGACAGCGACCTCAAAAATAAAAAAATAGAAGCAGCCCAAGAAGAACACGAAGCAAAAATACGCCCGATGTGCGAGCACTGGCAATATGTGAACGACAAAGAGATTTATGCACTGCTCGCCAAACCGTCGCGCGAAAGCGATTCTCGCATCGTTTACCTATACAACACATACGAATACGACGAACTTCCGGATATGACTGATGTTCTCGAAGTGGCAATATCAACCGACCGAGACAATCTGGCAGAAAAATTGCTGAAAAGCGGAGTTTCCCCAAGTAGTACCACCATCGCAGCGGCGGTGATGGCAGAAAAAGAAGAACTTGTAAATATCATGCTGCAACAGGAGCCCGATTATATACTTGAGGACGGTGTGGCGGAGTATTACAGAGAGGCAAAAGGCCAGGATGCTCTCGCAACCATCCTGAGAAAATTATTGGTATCCCTGCCTTCTTACAGCGAATACGAACGCGAACAGATTGCCGGATTAGCCAAGAAATTTGCTATCAGCGATCTCGACAATCTGATTGCAAACGCGGCAACAGCAGACATAGAGGCTCAGATAAAAGCCCTCTACGACATCAAAGTGCCCAACCGTCCCGCCCTCGGACGCGTGATGAGTGGCGATTACAAAGGTGAGATTCCGGAAGAATATACAAGCTATAAAGAGGCGATAGAGAATTATAACGGCCAATGCCTCCAGATTATAAACAAAGCCCTCGACAGCAATCAGCCGCAGATGGCAAAGCGCGCGTTGTCGCTCATGAAGCCTAATCTTGAATGGCACAATCTCGGTAATTGGGATGATATAATGAATTCACATGGTCATAGTGGATACGCCTGCTTTAATGTAAAGCAGAACAGCAATGAAATTGAAGAAGCCAAAAAGCTTATTCAGCAACATGGAAATAATTAATACCTGATAATGAAAGCTTTTCAGCTGTCAGAGATGGAGAATCCACGACATGAAAACGATTAAATACATATTCTTAATTATATTCCTTGGCTCCTGCCTGGTATCGTGCACCGACAAAAAGGAAAAATTAAAGCAGGAATATATCGAGGCTTGCGCCGACGGCGATTTCGACAAAGCCCGCTCTGCCGTTCAGAAACTTGAAGCTATCAACAGTTACAGAGCCGAAGAAGGCATGCACTATGTCAACGACAAGGAAATATATGCCCTTCTCGCCAAACCGTCGCGCGAGAGCGATGCCCGCATCGTTTACCTATACAATACTTATGAATACAGCCAGCTTCCGAGCATGACTGATGTTCTCGAAGTGGCAATATCAACCGACCGCAACAATCTGGCAGAAAAATTGCTTAAAAGCGGAGTTACCCCGGGGCGCTCCACCATTGCAGCGGCTGTGACGGCAGAAAATGAAGAACTGGTAGATATGATACTGCAACAGAAACCCGATTATATACTTGAGGACGGTGTTGCAAAGTTTTACAAACAGACAAAAGGGCTTGAAGCTCTCGCATCCATGCTGAAACAATTATGGGCATCCGTACCGTCCTACAACGAATATGAACGTAATCAGATTGCCGGAGTGGCCAAAAAATTCGCCATCAGCGATTTCGACAAACTGATTGCAGACGCGGCTACGGCAGACATAGAGGCACAGATAAAGGCCCTCTACGATATAAAAGTGCCCACCCGTCCGGCCCTCGGACGTGTAATGAGCGACCGCTACGGCGAAATTCCGGAAGAATACACAAGCTATAAAGAGGCGGTAGAAAATTATAACAATCAATGTCTCCAGACTATAAACAAAGCCCTCGACAGCAATCAGCCGCAGATGGCAAAGCGTGCGCTGTCGCTCATGAAACCTAATCTTGAATGGAACAATCTCGGTGATTGGGAAGATGTGGTAACACATTCCGGAAATTCTTCTGTTTTCAACTGCTTTAATGTAAAACAGAACAATGATGAAGTTGAAGAAGCCAAAAGGCTTGTTCAACAATATGGGAATAATTAATGCCTGATAATGAAATCCTTTGAGCTGTTCTGGCGAGCGGTAAAATCGACACGACACGAGATGTGGGTATCGCTGCAGGTGCTTGTGGCGGCTACGCTCGTGCTGTCGCTGCTGTTGTACATAGTGGAGCATAACGCGCAGCCCGAGGTGTTCCGCAACTACTGGGACGCGTTGCTGTGGTCGTCGATGGGCTATATAGGCGATCCGGGCGAGTTTGCCACGTACACGCCGATAACCTTCTGGGGCCGCATGCTCAAGATTGCCTGTGCCCTTGTAAACATCGCCATCTTCGCGGTGCCGGCCGGTCTGGTGGCCGGCGGCTTTTCCGATGCCATAGCCGAGGACAAGCGCGAACACGAGCTGGACGATATGCGTCAGCGCTTGGGCAACGCCTTCCGGCGCAAGCAGGACAAGGCCACCAAATTCCGCACTGCGCCCCGCTATGTGTCGCCCGTGGATATTCAGGTGATGCAGCAGATAGATACCAAGGATATCATTGATGCAGTGCGCTCGTCGGACAACTTCCGCCTGCGCAACCTCGCCACGGCAATTCCCGAAAGCGAGAATCCCGCCGACCGGCTCGTCATCGAGGAAATACCCGCCGAAGGCCGCACGGCCTACGGCTGCTGCATAGACCGCGGCAACCGGGTAACCATCATCGCCCCTACGGCATCGAACGAAGTGAGTATAGGCAACTTCGCATACTATCTTGCCCTGTTCGGCGGCTTCAACTATATAAGCAAGGAATACGAGGAGAACGCCGACGAACCCAAGAGTTATTACCTGCTTGACGACGAGGAGGAAGATGCCGCCGTCAGGGCATATCTGCACGACATCCGCCGCCTTACACAGGGTGATGACCACTGGGCCATAGCACTGATTGTGGCCGACTCGGTTCATCCGGAAAAATTGCATTTTGTAACATCGCGGCTGGAAAAAGCCGGCGGAGGCTCTACGGTAATCAGGCACGATGACTTTGCAAGGCTGTATGAATCACTGGCCGAAACGATGCAGAAAGAATTCGGCCTTTACTCGGAACTCGACAAGCGATATCGGCCTGCGGGAGTGAAAAATGTAACGGTCAGGGCCGGAGGCGGACGTGACTGCAATTCCTTTACACTCCGCGTAGACTGGAGCATCGCGGCCTTCGACAACCGCCATGTGGCTATCGCATACGCTCTGGCCGGGCAGATTGCCGCCGTCCTTGAGGGGCGCAGCGTCGAACCGTCGCCTCTGTGGAAACAAACAGGCTGCGGCTACTGATACTTTCGGACACAAGTAAATTCACATTTCAATAACCAAACAATAACAAACTCAATGAAGAAAGTAATTTTATCTTTAATCATTTCTCTCTGTTGTCTCGGCGTCCATGCCGAAGACATCAAGATAGGAGATGCAAAGTACAAGATTTACGCAAACGGTACGGCAGAACTCAAGGACTACAAGAAAGCTTTCGGGGACGTTGTCATACCCGAAACAGTAACAAATCCCAAGACCGGCAAGGAGTATCCTGTTACTTCCATCGGCCAGAATGCCTTCAAAGGCTCGCTGCTGACCTCAATCGTGATTCCTTCGTCCGTCTCATCTGTCGGAATAGGAGCGTTCAAGGAGTGCAATCTGCTTGTTTCGGCAGAGTTACCATCCGTAACAGAGATTCCTATGGAGTGTTTTTACGGCTGTACGAAACTGACGGATTTGAAATTAGGCGATATCACGAAGGTCGGCCCCAAAGCTTTCGAGTATGTGGCAAGCGGAAAATTGGCGCCAGCCTACAATATTTTACACTCCGGAGGACTTAGAACGGTATATGCACATTATGAACAAGGGCAAAGCGAGCCAAAAACGCTTCCTCTGGTGATTACAGAGGATGCCGACGTAAAAAATGTGGATATAATGCAGATTGCAGGCAACGAACCTGTCATATATTTTCAGAACAAGGAAGCCGGCGAGCAGGTAATGATTGTTGCAGAGAAATTAGTAAAAGGCAGTGTTACGTCAAATTCCTATGGTTTCGGCCCTTGGTCTGAAGTAGAAACTTTTTTCAATAGAGCTAACGAAGACGAACAATCTTTGAGAGAATATGTGAAATATCCAGAGCCTCATTGCTATATTTTTTTCGGAATTGAAGAAAGCGCAGACGGCGTACAGATGCCCCCGTACAGATTATATGATGCGATTGAAGTTGCGCATGAAAACTGGAACAAAGAAAAATTCCTTGTAAAACTCACTAAATTTGTAGAAACCGGAATTAATGATCCCGTCGCATTTGAACGCTGTTACAGTGAAATCACCCCCGAGGAAAGCGTTAAATACAACTCTTACATGCGAAAAGCGGTAGCCATTCTTTGCGACAGTATATACGTTGTAAAACCCGAACTCACACCCAACGAAAAACTGAATCTTAAAGGATTTGTCAATAACTGCCTGATGTTCATCGGCGCAGACTACGGTATTCCAAATATGACACTAAAAAAATGGGCGGAGGCAGACATACTCAACCGAGATGTAGATAATCCACAACACAAGGAGGATTACGAACGTCTTCTCAAACTGAACGAACGCCTGTTGCAGGTTTCGGGGAACAATCTGGATCCGTACCGTCAGGCCTTGCAGCTGGCATCCCTTTGCGGCCTCGGACGCTGGAAAGAAGCAAGCGCTTATTTCCCCAAGGTACACCGCAGCGTTACCGACAACGGCGTCTATGCAGTTCCCTACGAACTGACCTACATGCAGAACGAGATTAAGAAACGCGGCTATAAGGCTACAACGCCTACCTACACCAAGGCAAACAAAGTCAGCAATAAGGCGGATCTGATAGACTTCTTCGTAAGCGAGGCGATTGAAGCCGGCGTAAAACATTACGAGAAGAAACGCGCCGAGAAAAAAGCGCGAGAGATGTTCTACCAGTCTATCGGCCTCGACAAAAAAGGACGTCCTGTAAAATAAAATCCGCATAAGCGGGTTTTGCAAAGTAACCCCGGACTGTGTGGTCCGGGGTTAATCAGATTTATGGCCTCCGGTCTCGCTACCGCTATATAAAACCAATATTGAATCCATGAAAATTTCTGAAAGCGAATTTGACGCATTACACAGTCATACCATCTATAACCGCAATGAAATTGAACACTCGCTGTTCTGTTACTGCATCTGCTGCCAGACATTTTTCAAACCATCGGAGATAGACAACTATACCGACGAAGGCACCACTGCCATCTGTCCCTACTGCGACTGCGATGCCGTTCTTGGCGAAGCCTGCGGCATCAAGCTGAACGACAGGCTATTGAAAGCGCTTCATAAAAGATATTTCTGATTACGACAGATATGGAACCGATTAAAGAGATACGCCCGCTGTACGGATGCGACTTCTCGGATGCCGAGTGCGTGAGCACTCTCGCCGACGCCGACTGGCTTACGCGTAAACTGACAATTCTTTACCGCGACCGCATCATGGCCAAGGTTCTCAGGCTTTTCCATAAAGCTCCTTCTTTTGCAATAACTCTTTATACCCGCACCGACGAGACAACAAAAGAAGTATGTTCGGCAAAGTTAGCCCTCACGGGCCTATGGATGGGCGACAGCGCCATCTCCGGCGAAGCGGAAAATGTGGCGTTGGACCAGCTTAAG
The DNA here is from genome assembly GCA_902461565.1 of uncultured Porphyromonadaceae bacterium. Classification (GTDB taxonomy): domain Bacteria; phylum Bacteroidota; class Bacteroidia; order Bacteroidales; family Muribaculaceae; genus CAG-873. The sequence goes on along the minus strand of CABPYL010000008.1, from coordinate 77,516 downwards.
GAAATTCTGAATCTCGACATTCTGCACGCCGAAACTCCGGAAGGCATCAGGACAATAATGCAGGCTATCGCCCGCGACATCCCCGGCATAAGAGACTACTATGATTTTTAATGCCGCATACCTTCCTTGTGCGGTAGCGCAGGACCGGCATACCTTACCGTAGGGAGTTTATTTATATTATTTCAGGAGAATAAAGGTATTTTAAAAACCACATTTCGAGGGTATTGGAGAGATGCTGCTTTTCGGGCTAACTTTGCAGCCAAATAAAATAGACTATGAATCTGAAATTTTATCTGGCGCTTATTCCCATTATGCTGTGTGCTTCAACGCCTGTCTATTCCCAGAATTCCGGCGTGGCTCAGACCAAGCCGTCGGCATTGGACAGACTGCATGTCGGAGGCTACGGCGAGGTGGCTTTCTCCCGTAATTTTTACAGTGACAATTATCTGAGGTATTCCGAACCGGACAAGTACAAAGGCAGCCACGGACGCTTTGATTTGCCGCATGTGGTTATCTATCTCGGTTATGATTTCGGAAAAGGCTGGTCCCTTTCGTCGGAAATCGAATTCGAGCACGGTGGCACCGAATCGGCCATAGAAATAGAAACGGAGGAAGCCGGCGAATATGAAAGCGAAATAGAACGCGGCGGGGAGGTAGCTCTTGAGCAGTTCTATATACAGAAGGTATTCCTGCCTCAGCTGAAACTGCGCGCGGGCATGCAGGTTGTGCCGGTAGGAGCCACAAACGCACACCACGAACCCAATCAGTTCTTCGGCGTATACCGCCCCGAGGGCGAGAACACCATCTTCCCGTGCACGTGGCACGAGGTATCGCTGTCGCTGTCGGGCCGTGCCGGAGCATGGTCCTATATGGCAATGTTTCTGCCGGGTCTCGATTCGGAGCGTTTCGGCAACCAGAGCTGGATTCACGACGGCTCCGCATCGCCGTTCGAATTCAAAATCGCCAATAATTATGCCTTCGCAGGCCGAATCGACAACTACAGCGTGAAAGGCCTGCGGATGGGTATAAGCGGCTATGTAGGCAATTCGTTCCGCAACACACTCTACCCCACCGATTCCGAAAAGAACAACGGAATCCGGGGCACCGTATCGGTTGTCTCGTTCGATTTCAAATATGAGGGGCACGGATTCCTTGCCCGCGGCAATTTCGACTGGGGCCACCTCAGCGACGCCGCACACATAAGCAAGTTCAATATCGCGATGTCCAAGAACTCCACATCCAAACGCCAGGAAGTTGCATCGGACGTTATCGTGGCCGGAGTGGAAGCCGGATACAATATTTTCTCGCTGATGCCCGCTATGAAAGCGTCGGGACAGAAGTTCTATGTATTCAGCAGATACGATTATTACGATTCTATGGCGAAAATGGAAAGCGGCACATCGCTGCAATGGTGCAAAAGAAACAAAATTTCGGCCGGCATAAACTGGATGCCGATACCGGAGATAATTGTTAAAGGCGACTACACCTACGGCATACTGAACAAAAAATACAACAACGAACCGGCCATCAATATCGGTATCGCCTATGTGGGCTGGTTCAAATAACAGCTAATATAAACCATTCTAAAGATAAGACATATGAAGATTTCAAAACTACTTATGGCGGCCATTGCAGCGTTGCTTGTCTCAAGCTGCTCGGACAACGACGAGCCCGCTGCCGGCGGCCTGTCGCAAAAGGAGCAGACTCTGAAAACCGCAACGGAGGCTTATGTAGAACACACCGTACGGCCCACATACTCGGCAATGGCCGACGCAGCCATCCGCATGCGCGACCTGTGCAATACCATCCAGGAGAAACATGCCGCAGGCACACTTGCCTCCGGCGATATCAAGGCAGCCGGCGAGGCTTGGAAAGAGGCCCGGAAGAGCTGGGAACTTTCCGAGGCATTCCTCTTCGGTCCCGCCGCCAACCATAATATCGACCCCCATATCGACTCGTGGCCCCTGGACAAGGCCGCTATGGACAATCTGCTCGTACAGATCCGCAACGGCAACCAGTGGTCGCTGGAAAACAACGGCGGCTACGGCCTTATCGGTTTCCACGCTGTGGAATACATGCTTTTCGAACTTAGCGCCGACGAGAACACCGCCCTCGTACACTCCACCGACTATACTCCCGAGGAATTGGAATACCTCGTTGCCGTCGCCGAGGATCTGTGCCAGCAGTGCGTATGTCTGGAAGCATGCTGGGCAGGCACAGAAAACGTGTCCAAGGCAAAACAGGACATCCTCGAAGATGCCGAACTCGACTACAGCGAAAACTACGGATGGGAGATGATGAACGCCGGGCAGCCCGGCTCGCGCTTCAAAACCTATCAGGAAGCCGCCGAAGAAATAATACAGGGCTGCATCGACATCGCCGACGAGGTAGGCAATACTAAAATCGGCCGCCCCCACATCGGTTCCTCGCAGGAAGACAAGAACTATATCGAATCGCCCTATTCGCTCAACTCCATCGAGGATTTCGCCGACAATATCCGTTCCATCAAGAACGCATACCTGGGCAGCCGTTCCGGCGACGCATCTGTCAGCGACTATGTTAAATCCTTAAGCCCCGATGCAGATACCGCCGTAAGGAATGCCATCGACAATGCCATTGCCGCAATCGAAACCATTCCCGAGCCTTTCGCAAAAAATGCGACCGGCGCACTTGCCGAAACCGCAATGAAGGCCGCCGGCAACACCCTTGTCGAGGCTCTTGAAAACGCCAATTCAGTTATTACCCGATTATGAAAAAAGCAACTACCTGCTACAGGCTTGCTTTCGTTTCGTGCGTGGCTTTCGCCTTGTCGTCCTGTTCGGACGACAAGGTTAAAGACGAACCTGTTCCGGAGGAGAAAACCCTTCCGGAATGGTTTTATGCGGGAGGCGAACTCGGCACCACTCTGCTGAGCACAAGCAATGCCTTCGAACAGCCGGCACCGGCTGTCGAACGCCAAGGTCTTTACCAGTCTTTCAAGAACGGTGAGGCCATTTTTGAGAAGCCTTTCATGGCAAACCAGACCGGCGTGCGCTCGGGCCTCGGTCCGGTGTATATCCGTACATCGTGTATCCACTGCCATCCCAACTATGGACACGGCACACGTGTGCCCGAAGGAAGTTTCAACACCAACGAAATCGGCAACGGCTGCCTGCTGGTGGTATACGATCCCGCTACCGAGGGTTACGTGTCGTGGCTTGCCGGTATGCCGCAGAGCCACGCCGTGGCTCCGTTCAAGGCTCCGTTAGACGAGTCCAAAATCAAGGTCAGATGGATCGAGGCCACCGACGAATGGAACAACCGGTTTGACGACGGCGAGCAGTATTCGCTCCAGTATCCGGAAGTTACCATGCCCCGCGAGGCCATATATGTTGTTAACCGCGGCTATCAGCTGCCCGGCGACTATGCCGTGAAGCTTGAATCTACCATCGGTATTTACGGCACGGGCCTTATAGATGCCATTCCGGAGGATGACATTCTTGCCCAATACCGCAAAGAGGAGGCTGACGGATTCCTGCCTAACGGCTTCAACACCGCCTTTTACAGCGGTGGAGGCTGGAACTCGATGTATGCCAACACCCTGCAGGGCGACGGCACCAAATATGTCCGCCGATTCACCTACGCCCTCTCGCGTGGTCCGCTGCAGGATGCCGCCGGCGCAAATGCTATCTGGAACATTACCAATGTAACACGTTCCGACCGCAGGTATCACTACCTCGACGCCGCAGGAACCTACGTGAAATATTCGGCTACCGATCCCGATGTTCAGGCCGGCTTCGACAGCTACGTAGCCCGCATAGATCCCGAACGGAAACATTCTTCGTACTGGGAGGGTACTATGGAAGAACGTATCACCGCATACCTCACCGACAAGAATCTGGACGTGGAGATGAGCGATGACGAATATACCGACCTGATGATATGGCATCGTGGCCTGGCTGTTCCCGCCGTACGCGACATCGACGATCCCGACGTGCTGCGAGGCAAAGAACTGTTCACCGAAATCGGCTGCGACTACTGCCACCGTCCCAGCTGGACGACAGGCCCCGACAATATCGTGGACCCCGCCAGATTCTTCAAGGGCGATGAACTACCGCGCTTCCCGCACCAGAAAATATGGCCCTATACCGACATGGTACAGCACAAGCTGCTTATGGCCAATGATATCCGCGGAGGATGGTGCCGCACCACACCTCTGTGGGGCCGTGGACTGCACAGCAAGATAACGGGCTGCCCCACAGCCGACCGCCTGCACGACTGCCGTGCGCGCACAGCACTCGAAGCCATTATGTGGCACGGATATTCGCCGCAGAGCGACGCCCGCCACAGCATCGAGCTGTTCCGCAAGCTACCCAAAGCCGACCGAGACGCAATTATACGTTTCGTAGATGCTATCTGATATGTTACGACAACCTTTTACCCTTCTTATACATATTGCCTTGGCCATTATTCTGGCCGGGGCAATTGTTACTCATTTCTATGGTATCCAGGGCGAACTGTCTATCGCCGAGGGACACACCACTTCGGAATTCCAAAAGAAGTCGGGGCCCGGCGACGGGAAGTTCCCTTTCCAGGTATCGCTCGAGGGCGCCGACATAGATTTTTATCCCGGCACCACCACTCCTATGGATTTTCACAGCCGTCTGCGCATAGGCGGCCGCTGTGTTGCCGTATCCATGAATAAAGTGGCGCAGATAGACGGGTGGCGCTTCTATCAGTCCGGAATAAGCCCCGGCGCCACAAGGCTTTCCATCAGTTACGATCCGTGGGGGACTGGTATCACATACCTCGGATACGGACTACTGTTTATCGGGATGACCGGATTCTTCTTCCAACGCAGAACCCTATGGCGTTCGCTGCTGAAATCGGGCGCGAAAGCCATACCGGCGGTTATGTTCTTCGCCGCACTTAATGCCAATGCTGCGGATACTGCTTCACTCCCTGTGATGCAACGACCCCTGGCCGCCGACATGGGCAAAGTATATGTTTACTGGAACGACCGTATCTGCCCGCTACAGACAATGGCCAGAGACGTTACCATGAAACTATATGGAAGGAGCTATCGCGGACTCACGCCCGAGCAGGTGCTGTCTGGCTGGCTGTTCTACTTCGATACATGGGAACGTGATTACAATTCCTCACTGCCGGAAACACAAGGCAATCCTAAAAAACAAAAGCAGCAAAACGAGCGAGAAGCCCTTATCCACTGGCTCGGAACCGGAGAAGCATTCAGGATTTATCCGTACCGTGCCGACGACGGCCATATGGAATGGCTATCGCTCACGGGGCGCCGCCCGTCGCAAATGAGCCTCGAACAATGGAAATTCATGCAGACCACGATGCCCGGAATCAAAAGCCTTTTGCTTGCCGGACGCAATATCGCCGCCGATGCGGCGATAGACAGTCTGATTTCAGAGCAGATAAAATATGCCGGACCTGAAAATCTGCCTTCGCCGGCACAGATGCAGGCCGAGAGAATATACAACCGATATGCCGGACTGCTGTGGCCCGCTATCCTGTCGCTGTTTATCGGATTTTTTTATATTGCTGTCGCCATAAAAGGTATCCGGATAAAAAAGATCATGATTGCAGGGGCCAATGCGGCGACAGGGGTGCTGTTGATGTACATCGTTTCGATAATGGCACTGCTATGGTGGACGGGAGGCCATGCGCCTCTGTCGAACGGGCCCGAAACGATGCTTTTCATGGGGATGTTCGCCCTACTGTGTTCTTTGGTCAGCAGAAACAGGATGCTGAAAGGCGCGTTTGTGATCGTAGCCGCCATGACGCTGTTCGTCGCCCTTATGGGTGGGCGGTCGCCGCGCATTGGCATGCTTATGCCGGTTCTGGCAAGCCCGTTGCTGTCGGTACACGTAATGCTGGTAATGACATCGTATGTCTTTTTTATGCTCATGTCTATTCTTGCCGCCGTAGCGCTGTCGTCGCAAAACAAAGCGACAGCAGAATCATTATGCCGTACCAACCGCATAATTCTTGTTCCGGCAGTGTTCCTGTTGGCCGCAGGCATATTTGTGGGTGCCATATGGGCAAATCAGTCGTGGGGCAGATACTGGGGATGGGACCCGAAAGAAACATGCGCCCTTGTGATGCTCCTTATATATTCCGTTCCTGTCCACTGGGGCAACCGCCGGCTTAAATTCTTCCGCAGGCCCGAGGTGCTTCACTGGTACCTCCTTTTGGCGGTACTGTCGGTGATTTTCACCTATTTCGGCGCCAACTACCTCCTGTCCGGACTGCATTCCTATGCGTGAATACTTGCGGCCGTCATTTTGCCTAGCATAAAATTGCGGATTGCAAGGGCCTCGTCCTGCGTCAGGGAGTACACCGCGGCTGCACCGGCATTAGTTGACACACGCAACGATACGCGCCGAGTGTACGGAGTAAAGGGAGTACTGGCAATGCCGACCGTTTCTATATCGCGGTACCGTATATATTCACGGATCCGGGCGATGTTGCCGCCGTTAATCCTCACATACGATTCCTTTAGTTCTATGCTGCTGTGTTTCCATGCCATGACCGCACGCACCGCAGCAACGGCGGCATAAACCGTGCAGATTATCACAGCGGGAAACACAAACTGCGTAGTGCCGATTATTATCGCTGCGGCCACAGCAGCCAATATAAGCTGCGGAACAAATCTGCGCATCAACAAACCTTTTCCGGATTTGGCCAACATTAGGTTGACATCGCTTCTGTCGTCCATGTCGCCGAGCCACCACGCAAACATTTCCGCACCGAGGTCCGACCCATATATTCGTATGTCTCCCTCCTTTTTGGTATCGGTGGCATTGGCTGCCTGACGCAACGTAATTGTCTGGCAGCCGGCAATTTTTTCGAGCGGGTTCTGCTTTATTTTCAGCACCGTGGTCTTTTCCCGCGCGAGCCGGCACGTAAACCGCGATACAAGGCCCGATTCAATCGTCAGGCGGTTATCGGTGGTCCGTATGGTCATATTGCCGTAGTGCAATGCTATTTTGCCAGTCCACAATACCATAACAACAAGATATACGGCTAAAAGGAAGCAAATGCACTCCAATCCCGAGGGCATTATATCGCCGGCGTGAGTGTCGATATAACCGATTATACGGGTGGTCGCATCGTCATCGATCTGGTTCACCTTGTCGAACACCGCCAGCGCAACTGCTCCAAGTACGGCAAAACCTTTGAGATGATTCTGGCACAGCGCACCTTTCAGTATATTTGAATTGCTTACAGAACGTATATCATCTTCTACAGGCGGAGGCAGGGGGAGCGAGGTGTCGGTGATATCGGCGAAATTCTCACCCCTGTTCACGCGGTCCAGCAGCATCTGCCAGTCGCGTTCGTCGAGAATCAGCTCAACCTCCTCCTTGTCGCTGGCCAAAGTGTCAAAAGTAACGCCTCGCATGCCCAACAGCCTGTAGAACAGACCGCTTTTTGTACGCAGAGTGTGAACCCGCGAAAGCGGGATGCTGGTGGTCTGCTTTGTAGCGAGACCGCTGGTATATATCATCTTGTCGCCTTCGATATGGAATTTTCTGAAATAATATCTTATAAACGCCAGGATGGTAGCCCAGGCAAGAATAATCCCGATGGCTATTACTATCCCAAAGAATAGAGACAGTCCGGCATCAGCCCTTTTGTACAGCAGATACACCGCAGCGACAAATGCAGTGCCTATAATCTCCCGGAACGATTTCAGAAGCATTATCACAAAAGCGCCGGCGCTCATTCGGCGGGGAGTGGAGAAATCAGTCATTGTCGCAATCGGCTTTATTGATAAGCAACGATTTCAGGCGCTCAGCCTTTTCGTGCGTCAGCCCCGGGATGGTTAGCTGATTCATGGCCGACTGTGAACCGTTTATCACATCCACATAGTATAGTCCGAATATACGGCTCACTAAATTCATGCGTATGCTCACCTGCTGGATTTTGCAGAAAGGTATAGTGGTTACCGTAGTGAAAAAGATGCCGGAACGATAGGATATATCCCTGTTGCGCAGTGCATAACCCTTGAAATTATATATTTTGCGGACGAGAGCCACATTGACGGCAAACGCCGCCGCGAGCGCACCTTCCACACCGGCGAGCAATAACCAGTTGTCACACAGCAGCGGTATAAGCAATGCAGTGCCCATCAGAAGAACATAGACAATGGTTATACGGATGACAACCACTTTCAGGTAGCTGCTTTCCACATGTTCGAAACATAGATTCTCTATCGGCTGAATGTCCCCGGACCATATCTGCCTGTTAGTTATTGTGTTCATGCCGCAAAAATAGCAAAAAAACTCTGTCCCGCAAAACCTCGCGCTTGCGGAGGTGGAGAGGATTGTGTAATTTTGCGCCGGCTACCTCTCTTCCCATCAACAATGACAACCAAGGAATTCGAAATTTTCTACCGTAAGCTATACTTGCCTTTGGGCATGTACGCCCTGCGTCTGGTGAACGACGCAGACGCCGCCGAAGACCTTGTGCAGGATGCCTTTATGAAAACCTGGCTTTATGCCTGCAACGGTGGAAAAATCGACAATTTCACCGCTTTCATGTATCGCAGCGTGCGCAATGCGTGTCTGGGCTACCTCCGCGACAGACACGAGACACTCGGCGAGGAAAATATCCCCGATGTGGGCGAGGACGACATCGACACATCGTTCCGCGACGCAAAGATATGGAAAGCCATAGACGGGTTGCCTGAACGTTGCCGCGAGGTGTTTCTACTGAGCAAGCGCGACGGTCTTACAAACGAGGAGATTGCCGAAGAACTGGATATATCTGTTAAAACCGTAAAAAATCAGATGACAAAAGCCTACGCCCGGTTGCGCGAGGCACTTTCCGACGGCCACAAACCGTTTTTCCTGCCGTTCCTGTAATTTTCTTGAATTTTTTTGCATTTTGCATAGGACCTTTTTGCGAAGGATGTGTCTTAAAGGTAAAAAAGACATATTCATCGCATGGAAAATAAAGAAATAGATTTTATCGCGCGCCACTATCGCAAAGGGCGCTTTTCCGCAGAAACGGGATGGCGTCGGTTAGGCATCGCGCAGACATCGTGGTGGCGCCGCTTCCGGGTAGCTGCCGCCATAAGCGCGGCTGTGCTGCTGTCGGCCACCGCGGCCGTGATTTATCACCGGTATAGCGCCGACGAAGTAACTCAACACACTGTGCCCGTACAGGCCGCAAGTCCGTTGAAGCAAATCAGGATAATCGATTTTGAAAACGCGCCGCTGCAGGAAGTTGTAGAGAAAATCGAGACTGTATACGCAGTCAAGGTTGGCAACATTCCTGAATCTGCCGACGGGTATGTGCTGTCGCTGCACTACGAGGGCAATCCCGCCGAACTGATAGCAGAGATAAATGAAATCTTAGGAACACAAATGACGGTAACCGAACAATGAAAAGACTATTGCTTATATCAATTCTGCTGACCGTGTTCGGGGGGGCAGTGGCGCGGAATGTAACTGTAAACGCCGTTGACAGGCCCGCAGCCGAGGTATTCCGCGATATCGCCGGGCAGACAGGCATGAATTTCGTATATTCTTCCGACATTCTCGCGGATATGCTTGTTACTGTGAACGTTACCAACAAGTCTGTCCGGCAGGCGCTTTCGGCCATGTTCAAGGATTCCGGAATAGAGTACAAAATCAAAGGCAAAAACATAATCCTCAAAAAGAAACCCGAGGCAAAGAAAGCACAGAAGATAACGGCCATACCCCAATTGCCGCAAACGAAACAGCCCGAGATGCTCAACGAGATAATCGTGGTGTCGCGTCTCGAAGCCCCGACAGTAGAGACTTCGGAAATCGGCGCCCGCAAACTCACCGCGCGTGAAATCGCCTCCGCGCCGACGCTGTTCGGCGAGAGCGACGTCCTGAAGGCATTACAGATGCAGCCGGGCATAACCAGCGCTGCCGAGGGCATGGCCGCGATGAACGTACACGGTGGAAACGCCGATGAGAACCTGTTCATGCTCGACAATGTACCGCTATATCAGGTAAATCATTACATGGGGCTGTTCTCCGCATTCAATGTCGATGCCATCCGTTATATCGACTTCTTTAAATCTTCGATACCGGCCAAATACGACGGACGCTTGTCGTCTTACCTGGACGTACGCACCAAGAACGGACCCACCGAAGGACACAGCGGGTCGTTCAAACTCGGTCTTACCTCAGGCTCGTTCTATCTCGAAGGTGCCATAGGCCGCAAGACATCGTATTCGGTAGGCCTGCGCCGTTCATGGTCGGATGTTTTCTCGGCTCCTGCACTGTCGATAGTCAACAGTTCGTCGGACGAGGAAAAGGTAACCCTCAACTACGCTTTCATGGACCTGAACGGCAAGATAACGCACAGGTTCAACAACCGCGCGACAGGATTCGTAAGCGTTTACTTCGGCAACGATCTTCTGAAGAACGGCAGCAAGTACAAAGACAGCGAAAGCACGGTGTGGCACGAGGATTACATGTACAACATGCACTGGGGAAACCTTGTGGCACAGGCGGGATTCAACTATAAACTGCAACCCGACCTCTCCGCCGAGTTCACTGCGGCATACACACGCTTCTTTTCGAACATGAAACACGAATATACCGTATTCGACAACTACGATAAAATCGATGAATCGAAAGGGACTACAAAAACCGACAACAACATCAATGACTGGATATTCCGCGGAGATTTCGACTGGCGCCCCACCGAAGTACACCGCGTGCGCTTCGGTGCCGGTTACACGCTGCACTCCTTCCTGCCCCAGCGGACCTCTCGCCGCTATACCAACGGAGACGCGACATTGGTGAGCCGCGATTCCACATGGTCGTACCTCGCCAGCGAAGCAAACATATATATCGAAGACGACATGCGTCTGGGTAATAAATTCAGAATCAATGCCGGTTTTCACGGCTCACTGTTCAACATAAGTGACAAAACACACCTCGGCGCAGGACCGCGCCTGTCGGCAAGCTACCGCCCGCACGACAACTGGGCCTTCAAAGCAGTATACAGCCGCACAACGCAATATGTACATCAGCTGTGCCAGACATATCTTTCCCTGCCTACCGACCAGTGGGTACCCATCACCGGTAAATTCAAGCCCCAGACAGCCGACAAGATATCCGCAGCCGCCTACTGGCAGAGCAACAACGGCAACTATACTGTTTCCGCCGAGGCATATTACAAATGGATGCGCAACCTCGTGGACTATCGCGACGAATACTATCTGCAACCTCCTACCGAGATGTGGAACTCACGTCTTTGCAGCGGTCGCGGTACCGCAAAAGGCATAGACCTGAAAGTGGAGAAGCTATCCGACAAAGTAACCGGCCACATAGCATATTCCTTAGGATGGGCGGACCGCACTTTTGCCGAGAAAAACGGCGGCCACACATTTCCCGCCCGATTCGACCACCGCCACACAATAAATATACTGTTAAACTGGAACATAAGCGCAAAAGTACAGCTCAACGCGGCATGGACAGGCCATTCCGGCAACCGTTTCACACTGCTCACCCAGACTTGGGAACTACGCAATTACGATAACTCCTGGTTTTCGTACGAAGCGCCCCTTAAAGCGCGGATAAACAATTATCAGTTGCCGTTCTATCACCACCTGGACCTTTCCTGCACCGTCCGCAACAGACGCGGCTACTGGAATTTCGGACTGTACAACGCCTACTGCAACATGAACACCGTTGCAATCAGCCGAAGCTCCAATAGTCATGGGCCGGTATTCAAGAAATTTAAAATGATTCCTTTAATCCCTTCTATTTCGTACACATGGAAATTCTGAAACATATATCTTTGCTTCTTCTCCCGTTGGTGCTGACGGGATGTTACGAAGAATTCGACCCGGCTATAGACACCGAATCCGTTCTTTGCATCAATTCCCTTATCACCGCCGGCGAACCCGTTGAGGTGGAAGTTACGCACACATGGATGTACAACAACGCGATGGAGCAGTATGATCACTCTGTGGACGACGCTGTGGTATCTGTCTACGCCAACGGCGAACTGCAGGACGCCGCTTATATCCCCGCTGAGGGCGACAACATCCGGATAGTGGCCCAAAGCCGGAAATACGGCAGCGCCGAGGCAAGTGTAACGGTTCCGAAAGCGGTACCAGTGGCGTCCGTGGAGTTCATTCCCGAAATTCTTTCCAAAAGTTCCGGAGGAATATTACATTTGGCAATGTACGGCAGCATGTCGTTCAATATGCGCATAAAACTCACAATCGACGATACAGATACTGCCAACAATTACTTCGAGCTTGGAGGCGTCCTGCAGGCTCCCTGGGGAGACTGGACCGCACCCTATTCATGGATAAACTTAGGTACATTCGATTTGAATGTCGAGCCTATATTCAAGGAGCATATCGGAGTGTTCGAATCACTCTTCGGCGAGGATAGCGACGCTCTCCTGGTATTTTCCGACAGGCAGTTCGCCGGAAAGAGCTATACATTGAATCTCCAGTTCAACGATGCCTATTACTACCTGTCGTCGCAGGAATACAACGAATGCAACTACGATTTTTCCCTGGAGTTTTCTCTCGCATCTATATCGCAGAGCTACTACGACCGCTCGATGTATGTATGGCAGATCGATTCAGGTATCCTCGGAGATCTGGGCGATCTCGGCTTTGCCGAACCGCTGTGGGGCTACAGCAACGTTTCCACCGGCGCCGGTGTGGTTATGGCGCGCTCCATCGCGACATACACCCTCAGCCTGAGGGACTTCCTGAAATCCAGCATGGAGGAATAGAAAGTGGCGCGACGGGATTATGCCTGATGCTCGAGAATAAGGAGAATCAGAAGCGCTACGACGGTTACGACGATACTGCCGATGCGGCGGATTGCATCGTATTTCTTAACAAACCGGGGATCCTTAAATTTAGGATTCCCCCGGTGCTGTTGCCATATCATATATATCCGCCCTAACGGAAGCATCAACATCCCGACCGCCCAAAGTATAATTACGAACGTTACCATAATTCATCACATTTATATTATAACAGCACATATATGTCTTTGTTTATTAATTAATTGCAAGAAAAATATAAATTTTATCAGATAAAATTTGGAGGGTTGGGGAATTGTGATTAAATTTGTTGCGTGGAAAGAAAGCCAATTCTGCAATCAATATCCCTATAGGGGATGTGCAGAATACCATAATGCCGGAACCACCGTTATCTATTGCTACCTAATTCTATTAATACATTTTATAGTTACTGTTATGACACTTCATCCCATTGAAAAGCTCATTGCTGTAGTCGCCCCACCGGGCGGCATGTAGATGTTGTGGCATAACGCACATTTGAATTTCCCTACACAGACGCATTCCCCGACAGCCATCGGTGTGTGCTGCCGTGTGCCGTCCGCAAACGCGGACACGTGAACTTTGACATTCTGTTCAGGTGTCCCGGAGGCAAGCCTCCGGTTTATTTAAATTCAATTGTATAACTATAAAATGTATATGTATATGAACCATTTAGATTCTTATTTTCTATTATCTTCCATCCGTACCGACGTCTATTGCCCCGGCGATGATCTTGCCAAAGACTTCCCCGGCGAGAATCTTTTCGACGACCGGTCGGATTTCGTGGCCGACCTTTACCAGCAAGGGCTGGCCGTACTTGTTTCCTATATCACCGATCCTCACAAACCGACGTCCGGCGACAATCGCCGGCACATCCGTGTTTCGCTTCGCTGCCACCGGACCGGCGAACTGCTGTTCACCACGGCAGTAGCTGCAGAAGTTCCCGAGCCGGGCTGCACAGGATTCTTCCGCGTAGATTTTCCTTTCCCTTTCGCCACCGCCACATTGGCCGAAGCATACCGCATAGAGGTGTGCGACGAGGAGTGCAACGCCGTTATCGGAGAGAAAATAATTCATGTATGGCGCTCGCGTATTTATGGAATATTCATCGACGAATGGTTTACGTGCAAAGCAGCGTGTGTTCTCCGTCTCGGCAACGAGAGGCTATACAAGGCTTTGCGCGTCAACGCTCCCGATTATGTTCGCGTCCGCTTTATACTGCGCCTCGCACTGCCCTGCGGTCCGGAAACCTCTCCCGAATTCGAGATTCGCGTGCATATGCCCGACGGCACAGTAGAAAGCCGCTTCTGCCGCCCAGTATGGGAGGAGGACGAAATCTACACACTGGAAATACCGCTCCAGATAACGTCCTCGGGAAAAGGCGTTTGCTATGCCGAGGCAATTTGTATGGACAATTCATTCGCCGGTTTTGTGTTCAGCACAGACTGCGACGATATCTGCGGCGCCTGGGAGGACAATGACGTTGAGTGCATGGACGAGTACTCGCTGGACGAAGCGGTACGCCGTTTCCATAAACGCGACAGCGGCAACGAATCCCAGGAGGATGCCGAAGCTATTACCGAGGATAATTTCGACAGGCTTTTAGACGAATTCATCGCCTCGGAAGAGAATGCGGCGACGGAACAGACATCCGATGAACCGGACATGCCGGCCGGGACGTCCGCCAAGCCCGATCTGTCCGACTTCACCGAAGATCCCACTCTCGACAGCCTCACCGGCCTGCGCAGCGTAAAGGAAAAGCTATCCTCGTACGGTATGCTTGTGGAATTCAACCGTATGCGACGCAACAACGGTCTGCCTACCCTTTCGGTACCTCTCCACGCCATGTTCATGGGCTCGCCGGGCACAGGCAAGACAACCGTAGCCTCGATGATGGGCAAGATGCTTGCCAAAGCCGGAATACTGTCCAAAGGGCACGTGGTAGTACACGAGCGTGCCACCCTGATAGGCACAGTATACGGCAAAGAAGAAGCCAACACCCGCGAAGCCATCGAGGCGGCGCAGGGAGGCATCCTCTTTATCGACGAGGCATATCAGCTTTTTCAACCCAACGACCCGCGCGACCCCGCCAAATTTGTAATGGAGGCGCTTCTCACAGCCCTCGCCGACGAAAGCAGGCGCGACTGGATGCTTATTCTCGCCGGCTATCCCGACGAAATGAAACGCATGTTCGAGATGAATCCGGGCCTGCGCTCGCGAATTCCCGAATCCAACATCTACATTTTCGATGATTTCTCGGAGAACGAACTGATGGAAATCGCCGAAAGATATCTTGGGAAAAACTGCTATACGCTGTCGCCGGAAGCGCGCGGCGCCCTGTCGGCGCGTCTGAAATCCGACTATGCCCACCGCGACAGAACCTTCGGCAACGCACGCCACGTCATAAACATGATTCAGACCGATATTATCCCCGCAATGGCTGCGCGCGTGATATCGTCGGGCATCGCCTCGGCATCTTCACTCTCCGAGATAGAGGCCAACGACATTCCTCCGTTCTGTGTTCCCGCGCACACCGCACGCCGACGCGTAGGATACAGCGCGTGAGGGACGCCGAGGCACGGCACCTTATTGCATAATTGGGAAATTTGCTGTAAATTTGCCGTGTATGAACAACAGCGGGAACGAACTGACATTGCGCGAGGCGCAGCAAGCTGTGGACAAATGGATCCGCAGCGTGGGCGTGAGGTATTTCTCGCCTCTGACAAACATGGCTATCCTTGCCGAGGAAACCGGCGAGGTAGCGCGTGTTATCGCGCGCACCGACGGCGACCAGTCCGCAAAACCCGGCGAGCGCCTGAACCTTGCCGACGAACTCGCCGATGTGCTTTGGGTTACTATTGCCATCGCCAACCAGCACGGTATAGACCTTACCGAGGCTTTCGCCAACAATCTCGCCAAGAAAAACGTTAGAGACAGCGAAAGACACCGCAACAACCCAAAACTTACAAACAATTAAAAACTAAAACACAAAGCTATGGCAGACGCACCTCAGACCGACAAATACACTCAGGCTATCGCCGCCAGCGCCGTTACCGAGAACGACGCCGAAGTGGCCGAGGCAGTAAAGAAAATCATCGACGAGCACTTCGCAGAAAACAACAACACAGACGTTTACAAATTCCTGTTCAACAGCATAGACCTAACTACCCTCAAGGCAACCGACAGCCCGGAGTCTGTGGCTCGCTTCACCGAAAACGTCAACAACTTCGAGGAAGAATACGGCGAACTGCCCAACGTGGCAGCAATATGCGTATATCCTAACTTCGCCGGAGTCGTGCGTGCCGTTCTGGAGGTAAGCGAAGTAAACATCGCATGCGTTTCCGGTGGGTTCCCCTCAAGCCAGACCTTCGAGGAAGTGAAAATTGCCGAGACATCCCTGGCTGTTGCCGCCGGCGCCGACGAAATCGACATTGTTCTGAATCTCGGCTATTTCCTCGACGGCGACTACGAATCGGTATGCGACGAAATCACCGAGCAGAAAGAAGCTTGCCGCAATGGCCGCCTCAAAGTTATCCTGGAGACAGGTGCCCTAAAAACAGCAGCCAATATCAAGAAAGCCTCCGTACTGTCTCTGTACAGCGGCGCAGACTTCCTCAAGACTTCCACCGGCAAGGAATATCCCGGTGCATCGCTTGAGGCAGCATACGTAATGGCGCAGTGTATCAAGGAATATTACGAGAAAACCGGCACACGCGTAGGCTTCAAGGCTGCCGGCGGCGTGTCTACAGTAGAAGATGCCGTAAAATATTACACCATCATCAAGGAAGTCCTCGGCGAGGAATGGCTCACCAACCAATACTTCCGCATCGGCGCCTCGCGCCTGGCCAACACCCTTTTGTCCGCCTTTGTGGGCAAAGAGATAAAGCACTTCTGATATAAAAAACTTATGCGCGTCCCATACCGGCACAGGTATGGAATTCTCAATGCCGGAGGGGCGCGCTCATTCACATTGCAGCAATGAAAGTATGGGTATATCTTGACGGGCGCCAACAGGGGCCATTCGAAAAAGAACAGCTCCGCGAGCTGCCCGGTTTCAACGAAAACACAAAAGTATGGTTCGAGGGGCTGCCCAAATGGCTCCCTGCAAACACACTCGATGAATTCGCCGGATACTTCGGAGGAGAAACCGTCTGCGAACCCGAACCCGATAAGTCTGATACATCAGATACGGCCGATATGTCCGATAATTCCGGGAACTCCGACAATTCCGGTGCATGCGACTTCTTCTCGCGCTATGCGCCGGGGCGCAGATATACCCGCCAGACGTCGGCAGTCACCCCGGACGAACCATGCCCGCCCACATACATCGGCTTGTCCATAATACTGCTCATCTGCTGCTGCACACCTTTCAGTATCGGCGCCCTGGCCGCATCCATCTTCGTGTCCTCCTACTACAGGCGCGGCGACATAAAGAACGCAAAAAAGGCCTCAGAAATCGCCGCGTGGCTTATAATGATAGCCATAGCCTTAGGATTCCTTCCCATAATGTACATAAGCGCCTTATTAGGCTGAGATGCCACGCGCACGCACAATACTTTCGGCAACCGCAGCTATTGTGGCAGCGGTTGTCGTAATATTTTTTGTAGGCAGATACTACTACATCCACGACCCGGCCTCCGGCGCAGCCCCTAAATGTCTTTTCAAAATGCTCACAGGCTACGACTGCCCCGGATGCGGCTCACAGCGCGCCCTACACGCCTTTCTGCTCGGCAATATAGCGGAAGCATGGCATTACAATCCGTTCGTGTTTTTCGCCGTCCCCACAGCCGCATTCTACATCTTTGCAGAAGCGACACGAAAAAAAAATCCACACCTGCACCGCGTCGCAACAACACCATTAGTCATTGCACTGCTGATAGTTGCAGTGATTACATATACTATGGCAAGAAATTTGTTATAAAAAATACATGTTATAAAACAATGTTTTTCAACATTTGTTATTAATTTTGTAGCGATGATTGTCAAACGCGCCGCGCGACAGCAAAACGCGACCGCGTATATGTTTCACTAAAACTATGATTATGAGAAATTTGATTAAGACAATCGCCCGCTGGTACTTTACCGCGGCATCCGAAATCTACCGTAAGGATTTCTAACAGAACGTTTAACCCCGACAGCCCCACCCGCTGTCGTTTTTTGTTTTTAAATACCTGCTTTTTATTTGTTATATTAAAAAAATTAGGTATATCCGCAGGCAAAATGTCCTGAATTATCGCACAAATAAGGTATTTTTCAAGGTCTCTATTTTTTATAATTTTGCAGTGCTGAATAAAACCATAACAATAGGTGCGGTAAAATACCGCTGTTAAGAAACATAGTTTGCATATAAGACACTACATATTACTTCTTGTCGGCTTTTTTGCCATGTTTGTTTCCGAGGCTGCCAATGTCGCAGATATAAACGTCCGCGTTGTGGACGGCACTACAGGCGAACCCCTGGAATTTGCTGTAGTAACATTCAGCCAACCAGGCCATAAAGGCAATATCGGCGGTCTCACCGACGAGGCAGGCATATACAATGCCCAGCTGCTTCCAGGCAACTGGACCCTGAAGGTAAGCACCGTGGGCTACAAACCGCATGAACGTGCTGTGGCAGTGGGCAGGAACGCGCTTATCGCTGTGAGTATGAACCGCGAGGATGCTCTGCGCGAGGTAGTAGTTACCGCCCAGGAGGCACGAAACGCATCCTCCGCTTCGATTATAGATACCACAGCCATGCGCCATCTGCAGCCGTCGAGTTTCTCGGATATCATGGAGCTTCTTCCCGGCGGCTCGTCCAAAGACCCCGAAATGGGTACGGTGAATACAATCCAACTGCGTCAGGCAAGCGGAATAGGCACGAGCGAAGACTACTCCACCGGCTCGTTAGGCACTTCATTCATCGTTGACGGCGTGCGCCTTAACACCGACGCCGACATGCAGACCACGCCGGATAGCGAACGTTCGCAGCGCATCGCCACCGGTAAAGGCGTAGACATGCGCTCGCTGTCTACCGACGAAATAGAGAGCGTCGAGATTGTCCGCGGCATACCCTCGGTAGAGTATGGTGAACTTACGTCGGGACTGGTGAACATCAAACGCAAGAACAAGGCAGGCCGCTACGAGGCACGCTTCAAGGCCGACACACAGAGCCAGCTTTTCTACGTAGGCAAAGGCTTCGACGTATTCGGCGACAATTCGTGGATACTTAATGCGGGTATAGATTATCTCGACTCCAAGGTAGATCCGCGCGACAACCGCGACAGCTACAGCCGTGTTACAGGCTCGCTGCGCAGCGTGCGCCAATGGAAAGGCCCAGTAGCTAACTTTACATGGAACAGCAGCCTCAGCTACAGCGGCACATACGAGAAAGATGACAGTGATCCCGACCTTACTGTAAACAACACCATCGACACCTACAAGAACACCAGGCATACATTCCGGTGGGACAACACACTCAACTTCCGGCCCGGAGGCCCGTCGGTACTGAAAGCACTTAATCTTGTGGCTGCCCTCAGCTACGCCAACGAAGACCTGGAGCAGCAGAAACACGTTGCATCGTCGCGCGTCATGCCCATGCCGGTATCCATGACGCCAGGCGAGAACTACGTAGACTATCTGCCTATGCTCTACCTCGCCGACTACCGGGTTGAAGGACGTCCGTTCACAGCGGCACTAAAAGGATCGGGCAACTTCCTTTTCGAAAGCAGCCACGTTAACGAGGCACTGAAGTTCGGTGTGGAATGGGATATGAGCAAAAACTACGGCCGCGGCGCAGTGTACGACATAACACGCCCCCTCACAGCAGGAAATACAAGCCGTCCGCGCGCTTTCAGCGATATTCCGGCCATACATCTGCTATCGGCATATGTGGAAAGCCAGACAAAGGTTTTCGCAGGCCACAACACTCTAACGCTTACGGCAGGTCTGCGCGAGACGCAGATGCTGAACCTCGACCGCCGTTACTACCTGAGCAAGCGGCCCTACCTCGACCCTCGCTTCAATCTCGTCTGGGATCTGCCCTGGGCAACAGTACACGACGAAAAAATTAACTTCGAGATTGCAGGAGGCGCCGGATGGCACACCAAAATGCCTGTGGCAGCAAACCTGTATCCCGATCCGCTGTACACCGACCTGGAACAGCTGAACTACTATCACAACGTAGAGGCCTTCCGCACAATGAACGTGCGCACATTCGTAGAGAACATGACCAACTACGGCATCAAGGCCGCACGCAATTTCAAATGGGAAGTACGCGCCGACATCAGCTACATGGGCAATCGCCTCTCGGTTACATACTTCCGCGAGAACATGACCGACGGTTTCCGCCGCAGCGGCATCGTACATATCTACGACTACCGCCGTTACGATGCTTCGGACTACGACCCCTTCGCAACAGGGCACGCCCCGGCCATCAACGAACTGCCGTATACCGAACAGCGCTACCTGGCAGTGCGGAGCACACCATCCAACGGCAGCCACACACGCAAGGAAGGTATCGAATACACGTTCCAGACGCGCCGTTTCCCCGGCGTACGCACCCGTCTGACAGTTTCGGGCGCATATTTCAAAACCCTTAACAGCAACAGCCAGCCCCTGTGGTACAAACCGTCTATAATAGTGCAGAACAGAGAACTGCAGTATGTGGGCCTGTACGACGACACGGACGGTGCAGAATATACAAGTTTCAACACCAATTTCCTGTTCGACACCGATATACCCACACTGGGGCTCAACTTCTCGATAGGGATACAGAACATGTGGTTCACCACCCGGCGCACACTGTACCGCGACGGAGTGCCAGTACAGTACATGGATGCCGACGGCACGCTGCATCCCTATACCGACGCCGACATGAACGATCCCTATCTGAAACAGCTTATCCGCCACTTCACAGAAAGCTCGTTCCGAACCCGTACCGTTCCGCCTGCAACCACCATAAATCTGAAAGCGACAAAAACCTTCTGGAAAAAGCGTATAGGCATGGCACTGTATGTTAACCGCCTGGTGGCCATACAGCCAAGCTACAAGAGCTACGGCGTAACCATGCGGCGCTATTCCACACCATACTTCGGTATGGAACTGAATCTGAAAATATAAACCAAAACAATAAAAATATTATGAATCTTAAGACATTCAATTTCAAAAGCCTTGTACTTGGCACTGCTTTAGTGGCCTGCATGGGAGCTGTAACAACTTCCTGCTCCGAGGACGATCCCGAACCCACCTATCAGGTAAGCATCGTAGACAACATGCCCGCCGAACTCCCCGCCGGCTACACGGTAGCTTCCGGCGAAGTGATGTATACCGAACTCAACACAGGTATTGCCCGTACATTCAGCCTCACCTCCACAGAACCCGCCATGCTGCCGGCAGGTACATACGACATCACCGGCAACATGACCGTAACATATACTCAGGGCGACGCCACCGCCGAACGTTCGCTACGCGCCGTGGCATCGCAGCAGGTTATCAGCGAGGCAAGCCACACCGTAACACTCAACTGGTTCTTCTATAATCCCCAGAATACGCTTGTGTTCGGCGAAGTATATTTCACCGGCTCGCCCAACGCCAAAGGCACAAACGGCCTGTTCGACACATACTTCACAATCTACAACAACACCGATTCCGTTCAGTATGCCGACGGCCTGGCGATTGTAGAGAGCAAGCTGGTCAACACCTCTGCCGATAAAATTCTCACAGAAGCCAACTATATCGAAAACAACTTCACCGGCCAGACTGTATATGTTATTCCCGGCAGCGGCAAGGACGTTGCTATCCAGCCCGGCGAATCCATTAAAATCGTAGACCAGGCCATCGACTGGAACGCACAGGTTCCCGGTGCCCTCGATCATACCGACGCCGACTTCGAATGGTACGACGAAACAACCAAAAACACCGATACCGACAACCCCGCCGTTCCCAACATGGACAAATGGTATAGCTACTCGGCTACTATCTGGGTTGTCAGCAACCAGTGCAACCGTTCCTACGCCCTTGTCCGTTTCCCCGAAGGCATGACTGCCGACAAACTCCTGGCCGAATATGACGGCACCTATAAGTACATCAACGCCGCCACAGGCACAGAAATGCCCGGTACCAAGTGCCTGCTTATAGACTACAGCTGGATTATCGACGGCATCAACCTCTGCCCCGACGAAGGCTTTACACAGGGCGCACTCCGCGCTTCCGTAGATGCCGGCCATGCGGCTATCTCCGAGAAGAAAACCGACAAAGAACGTTTCGGCAAAAAATTTGTCCGCAAAATCTCCGGCAAGTCGGCCAAAGGCCACAATGTGCTGATGGACACCAACGACTCTTCCGTAGACTTCGAAGTAGTCTCCGCAAAATAACGTCCACCGTATATGCAGCCGACGCACAGGCATAACAGCCGCATATTGGCATTAACCGTAGCCGCAACCCTCTTTACGGGGGCTGCGGCCCGGTCTGTCGCGCTGTTGCCCGAAATACAGCGCCTCGCCCTGCCTGTGGAGAAGCAGCGCACCGGAGCATACTCCGACAATCCGGCCCAGATGTTCTACCGCGACAGCATCACACTGTCGTCGGCGACGGTTTCGGCCGACATCCTGCGCCTGCAGAAACCGGTGATGGAACAGCTCGGCACCGGCCACACCCTGGCCGGCCTTGGAGCCGAATCCTATACCCGCCTCAATACCGCGAGCGTCGTATGGGGAACAGCAGCATTCCGCACCGGCAGCTACAGAAACCTGCGGTGGACCGACTGCATTGATTACGACCGTGTGGCACCATACGTCCTCGGCGACGAAGCCGGAGGGAACCTGAGCACACGCCGCTATACATTCTCCGGCGGCTATGCCCGTAACTACTCCGGCGTATGGACCTTCGGAGCCGACGCCGCATACCGCGCGGAGATAGCTTACCGCAACCGCGATCCACGCGTAAAGACCATCGTGAGCGACCTGGATCTGCGCATAGGCGCGGCGCGCGTCTTCGGCACCGGCGTAATCGGCCTTTCCGCCGCGCTGAACATCTACAACCAGAACTGCGACCTGGATTTTTATAATCCGATAAACGACATAAACACCTATACCCTTACTGGTATGGGAACCTTCTACCGCCGTTTCATGGGTAACACCAACAAAAACAGCGGATACCAGTCGTTGGGATACACATTGTCGGCACAATGGCTGCCTGCCGCAGGCGACGGCCTCTCGGCAAGCGTTTCCTTCAACAGCTACCGCATGGAACAGATGCTGCGTAACTTCAACAACCTCACCTTAGGGTTCACCGACAACGCGACACTGGCAGCCAATGCGGCATGGCGCATGAACCTGACGCCATCCGTGGTTTTCCGGCCCGTTGCGAGAGGGTACTACCGCAAACGCACCGGCACCGAAAATCTCTTCGGTACCGCAGCCGGGTCCAGCTACGATAAAATCGGCGACCGAAAACCCTACACCCACAATGTGACACAGGCAAGTGTGGAACTACCGGTACAGATAGGGTTAGGCTCATCGTATCTCACCATCGCACCATCGGCCACATACGACTACAGTATCGAAAAATATACATCGCCCGCACGACGCCTTTGCGCATCGCGCATTACTCCGGCGCTGATGGCCGACTTCTCGGTACGCGGCATCCGATGGCTATGGAACGTACGTTGCCACGGTTTCTACGGCATGGCGTCCAACGACCGTCCCCTGCTCACCGACCTTGACACCTCCACTCCTCTGGGCCAGTGTGTGGTGCGCAACTTCGACATGCTCAGCGCCGACCGCACCGGCTTCGGTATATACGCGCGCATAAGCCGCGCGCTACCCCAGGTGGTTCTGTCTCTCTCCGCATCTTTCAATTACACCGATTACAAAGGACAGGGAAATGGCCACGGCGCGAGCCTGGGCATCTCTGCCGAATTCTGACACAAAATCACATGAACCAGGAAAAAGAATCCGTTATCTCTGTAAAGAACCTCACCCAGCGCTACGGTACGGGGCGAGTGATTTACAGCGACCTGAGTTTCGAGGTCCCCAAAGGCCGAATACTCGGACTTCTCGGAAAAAACGGTACCGGGAAAACGACAACCATCAATATCCTGATGGGTTACCTGCGTCCCCAGAAAGGCGAATGCAGGATTTTCGGTGAGCCTATCACCCAGATGAAACCTGAGACACGCGCACGCATAGCCCTTCTTATCGAAGGTCACGTGCAGTATTCCTTCATGACAATAGCGCAGATAGAGCGTTTCTATGCCAAGTTCTATCCTCGCTGGAACCGCGATGCCTACTACGAGCTGATGGCAAAACTGCACGTGTCGCCGGGCCAGAAAATATCGTCGATGTCGTGCGGACAGCGGTCGCAGGTGGCTCTCGGCCTTATTCTGGCACAGAACGCCGACCTGCTTGTGCTCGACGATTTCTCGCTTGGCCTCGACCCCGGCTACCGTCGCCTTTTCATAGACTACCTGCGTGAGTTCGCCAAAGCCGAAGAAAAAACTGTGTTCATGACATCCCACATAATCCAGGACCTGGAACGCCTTATCGACGACTGCATTATCCTGGACTACGGTAAAATACTGACACAAATGCCCGTAGACAAGCTGCTCCGTGATTTCCAGCGCTACACAATGCTGTCCGATGTGCCTGTAGAAAAACTCGCCACCGCCGACAGCCTTGTCAACCCCGGCAAAATAAAGAACGAAGTAGAGTTCTATACTTTCGCATCCCCCGAGAAAATCAAAGCTGACCTCGATGCGTCCGGCATAAAATATACCGATCTCCAGCGCCGCGAAATGTCGCTCGAAGACGCATTCATAGGTCTCACCGGCAAATATTGAACATCATGAAAAAAGCTCTTATCTTTAAAGAATGGATAAAGACCCGCATGGTGTTCTTTATCGCCCTGGCGCTCGCGCTGGCAGTGGCCGCCTACGCCATACTGATGATGAACCGCCTTATCGAACTGAAAGGCGTACAGCACCTGTGGATTATCATGCTGCTAAAGGACAACTCCTTCATCGATATCATCAAATACGTTCCCCTGGCTGTCGGCCTCGCCATCGGCATTGCGCAGATGGCCCCCGAAATGGCTCAGAAACGCCTCAAGCTAACACTGCACCTGCCCTACCCGCAGGGACGCCTGATAGCCCTCATGCTGGCTACCGGCCTTGTGGAACTACTGATAGTATTCGCCCTTCAGGCAGCCATCATCACCGTGTACGATTTCTCGATAATGCCATCCGAGATGGTATGGCGCGTAATGCTCACCGCTCTGCCCTGGTATTTCGCAGGTTTCACCGCCTATCTGTTCACCACGGCGATATGCCTGGAAGGCACATGGGCACGCAGAATCATCCTTGGCCTCCTCGCCATAGGCACACTCATGATTTTCTTCCTCCAGCCCCTCCCCGAAGCCTACAACGGTTTGGTGCTGACAATGATTATCGCTATCCTGCTGTTCACAATTCTTTCGTTTGGTTCAGTAATAAGGTTCAAGGAGGGCCGTCAAGACTGATATGAAAAAAGCATATACAATACTCCTAACAGCTCTGTGCATACTCATCCTATCGTGGTTCCTGCCGTGGCTCTATTCGCTGATACTGCCCGTGAGCGCCAACGACCCCTTCGTGGCATGCTCGCCGCTTAACAACGAAATGATTGTATCGCAATACGGAACACAGGACAAGGCCGAAATCTTTGCTGTGGACGCCCAGGGTAATCCCACCGGCGAGACTTTTACCCGCGAGCAGCGCGACAGCCTTCTGCCGCAGATATATTACACACAGTTGATGGCCCGCAACGCTATGCCCGACACCATCGACGGCATAGAGATGTCCATGTCGGCCCTCCGACACAACTCATGGGTATTCTCGTCGCTGCCACGCGATATCAACAAAGTTATGCCCGAGGTATTCCTGATTATGGAATCCATGCCAGCGCGTATCGATCTGGAGGACCCCACCGAAATATTCCGTTTCCGCGGCGGACGCGTGGAATTCGTGGATATGGAAACCAATGCCGTGAACGAGGCACGCACGAAACGCTTCACCGACATATTCCACAATCGCGATTTCAAACTGCCCGTACACAGTTTCTCGGCCAACATCACCAGCCGCAAGCCATACGACAACGGCTACCTGATGGTAGACGACGGCGGCGACATATACCACCTGAAGATGCAGGCCGGACGTCCCTATT
This sequence comes from uncultured Porphyromonadaceae bacterium, assembly GCA_902461565.1. Taxonomy (GTDB): domain Bacteria; phylum Bacteroidota; class Bacteroidia; order Bacteroidales; family Muribaculaceae; genus CAG-873. The sequence continues at coordinate 51,531 of CABPYL010000008.1, read as the reverse complement.
TCATGAAGCTGATAAAGCCCGACACACTCAGGGCCGATCGCGTTTTTGTTATGGAAAACAACGAGACGCGCCACCTTGGCTTTGTTACCGACACAAACCATAACCTCTACATCATCGAGACCGAAGGCTACCGCATCGTGCCGCTGCCTGTAGGAAAATTCGACCCGGAAAAGGACCGTATTTCGGTGGTGAAGAACGTGTTCAACACTATTGTAAAGATTAACGACGGCAAAACCGTACGGTGGACAGCCATCAGCAGCGACGACTATTCGCCGATTGGCTCGTACGCATTCGAATATCCCGTATCGGCGTCCGAAAAAGCCGAAGCATACATTTTCCCATTCTCGCTCTCTTTCACATCCGTAAACGACTGCCTTGCAAAACCGCGTTTCGAGGACTGGTCGCTGAAAGCCCTGTTCCTCAACGCCGCGCTGGCTATTGTGCTTGCCGTTGTATGGCGCCGTCGCCGCCACAACGCAGCCTGCACGGCCGCTTGTTTTGCAGTTACATTGGTTTTCGGTATATTTGCATTCATTCCATTGATAATAATACGTAATTAATAATCAAAACCTACCATTATGAAGAAAACATCATTATTTGCAATTCTCGCAATTGCCTGCATGGCAATGTTCAGCGCCTGCGGCAGCAAAACCAGCACCGAGGCCCAGCCCGAAGAAGTAACCGCCATGAGCGTGGACGAAGTACTCGCCAACGCAGAGTCTCTTGTAGGCGATACAGTAACCATCGAGGGCGTATGCTCCCACCTCTGCTCCCACGGCGCCATGAAAGCATTTGTTGCCGGCACTGCCGACTCCATCATGCTCCGATGCGAGGCCAACCCTTATATCGGCCAGGCATTCCCTCTGGAAATGACACGCCACGCCGTGCAGGTTAAAGGTATCCTCACCGAGGAACGCGTAGATTCCGCCGTTATCGAAAAGATGATCGCACAGAACGAAGCCCTCAAGGCACAGGCTGCTGCAAAGGGTGAGGAAGCAAAGGACCACGAGAGCGGTTGCGAGACCGAGCGCACAGCGCGCGGCCAGAAGAACGCCGTAACATTCGAAGACCGTATCGCCGACTATCGCCAGAAGATCGCCGCACGTCAGGAAAAAGAAGGCAAACCCTATCTGTCGTACTATTATCTCCAGGCCATCAGCTACGATATCCTTCCCGAATAACCCAACGCCATACCGCGACGACCCCGCAGTCCACACCAGTGAACTGCGAGGTTTGTTTTTTCGGTGCTTTTGATTACTTTTGCGAAAAAGTAGAATGCTATGTTAATACAGATACGCGATTTTTTCAGCGAAATCATCACTTGTTCCGGTGCGGAAACGATTGTCGGCGCCATACTTCTGGTAATAACCCTGTCGGCGGCAACGCTGTTCTACTGGGCGACAAAGAAACTCCTCACCATTCTGGAACGTGTTGTAATGCGCAGCCCCACACACTGGGACGACGACATGCTTAACCCGCGCCTGCTAAAGGCACTGTCGCAGTTGGCTCCGGCAATTTGCGTGCGCTGGATGCTTCCCGGTTTCTTTGGCACGCGGCCCGATACCTTCCATCTGCTGTCGTCTATCACATCGCTATATATCGTCGGTGCGCTTGTGCTGATTATCTGCGTGCTTATCGACAACCTTTACAATGCTTTCGCCCGTCGCCCCAAACTCAAGGTGTATGCGATCAAAGGCGTGTTCCAGATGGTGAAACTCGTTGTTATCTGCATCGGAGCGATAATAGGTATCGGCATCATCATCAACCGTTCGCCGGTGGTGATAATCACAGCCTTGGGCGCCTCGGCGGCAGTACTTATGTTGGTGTTCAAGGATACCATCCTCGGGCTGGTGGCCTCGATACAGCTGACGGCAAACAATATGCTGCGCAAGGGCGACTGGATAGTCATGGACAGCCACAATGCCAACGGAACAGTGGAGGATGTGTCGCTCACAACAATAAAAGTGCGCAACTGGGACAACTCTGTAACCACCATCCCGCCGTATTCGTTAGTGTCGGAATCGTTCCGCAATTACGAACCCATGCGCCTTGCGGGAGCACGCCGGGTAGAACGTTCGTTCTTCATTGACGCCAATACCGTCAGGTTCCTCACTCCCGACGAAATCGAGACCCTGCGCGACGGCGGATGGCTCGACGGCATCGACCTTCCGGACGGTCCCGTAGTGAATTTCGGCCTGCTGCGCCGGTATCTGCTACGCTATCTTATAAACCACCCGTTGGTACGCAAAGACACAACCCTGATGGTACGACAGCTCGCTCCTACCAATTCAGGCCTGCCACTGCAGCTGTACTTCTTTACTTCGATAACGGAATGGGTTGAATACGAAGGCATACAAAGCGATATTTTCGATCATGTCTACGCAACCGTTCAGCGTTTCTCGCTATCAGTGTTCCAGACTCCGGCAGGAACCGATATTGCCCGTGCTGTTTCGCCTGTAAAATAAACAGCAACAATAAACACCACCGCAGCGGCGCTTCACAGTGCCGCTGCGGTGGTATAAACCAATCATTATCACATTTCTTGCAATGGAAAAAGTAATCTTGCTATGTACTATTAAAACGCCGGGCGTGAGAAATGGTTCACGTCCGGCGCAATTTTTTTCAAAAAATTTTCAGAAACTTCAATCCAGTAGAGTTATTTGGTCTCCAAAGTGCAGATGCTCACGCGGTTCCAGGATTCTTCCTCGAACATGTCGCCGATACCCTGGCCTTCGGCAGTGATGCGGTCGGCCTTGATGCCGTAGGTCTTCACGAGCATATTCTTTACAGCCTCGGCACGGTTCTTAGCCAGCTTGATATTGAAATCGTAGTTGCCATCCTTGGATGCGTAGCCCTTGATAACCACTTTTGCATTGGGATGATGTTTCATATAATCCGCAATCATTTCCACATTAGGCTTCTGGTCGGCGGTAACTTTGTACGATCCAATGCGGAAGAATACGAAACGAACCGAATTGAGTTCGTTGGTAACTTCTTTAACAACCTCGGGTTTGCGGTTCTGGCATGCGGTAAGCTGTGCTGCCAGTGCGTCGGCTTTGCTCTTGTAGCCGGCGGCATCCTGCTGACTGGCTGCAAGGTCGCTGCGCAGTGCGTTTATCTGGTCGTTAAGCTCGTTTACCTCGGCATAATTGTAGGGCTGGATGCACTTGAAACCGGGGCCGAATGTATAGCTCACGCCCGCAACGATATTGAACGAAGCCTGATTGATGTTGTAGCCTACCAGGCCATTGTCGAATTCGTCTATCATATTCCACGATACCGAAGGCTTTACAGCGATGGTAACATGATCACTTACATTGAAATTGAAGTTAAGACCGGCTTTTGTAACGAAGTAGTTGTAAGGCACGCCGTTGTCCACATCCTGGTTGAAATAGTCGTGTCCCCAGCCTGCGCCTACAAGAGCCTCGATGGTGAAGGGCCGTTTTTCACATTTGTAGCCGCCGAACAGGTTGAAAAGATCAGCTGTACCATACAGGCCTACATACGAATTATCGAAAACTGTGCTGGAGTGGATTGCGCCGCGCCAGCTGGAGGTATTCACATTGGCGCTGGCCTCGATGCCGGCACCGAATACAGGAGTTATCTGCTTGCCGATATTGATACCTGCCGTTCCGCGCATGTCGCCGAAGAAGGCTCCGTGATTCATGGGCGTTGTAACACCGCCGTTCACTCCGATATATACATTATCGAATAATTTGGGCTGTTCAATGTCCTGAGCATTGACCGATAAACCAGCCAGCGCACCCATCGCTGCAACTGTTAAGATAATCTTTTTCATACTGAAACGTTTTTGTTACCCCGGCGACCGAGAGAGCTGTCGCCTGTATGGAGCAATGTTTTTACTGTTCTATATTGATTCTGTTTAAATGTTTAAGCTTCTGTCAGGCCTTGGCGGCATAGCTGCGCACAGTTTCCGATTCTACATCTACACCGAACTGTGCGGCGCGTTCAAGAATTGCGCGCGCAAGGCGCGGTTTCAAGTCTTCGGGGCAATAGCGGAAATAGGCCTCGGCAGCACGCACATGGGCTGCGTCAGGCATAGGATACTCGCGTCGTTCCGGCAAACCGAAAACCGAATCGGGCAGTTCCTTTTTTTCTTCATAGCTTATTCTGTCGTTCATTGTGGAGAGAGATTTTTTATGTGTTGTGAAATAATAACAAATCCTTGCCCCAAGGTGTTCACTTGCCGCCTGCGTCCACACCGCATAAATACCCGCTGCTGCAGGCCGCTTTTTCGTATTTTAGTCCTTGATATTCGATTATGTCGCGTTTTTTGGCTAATTTTGCAGCGAATAATCAAAAAGAGACATGACAACTACATTCGATATGGTGGCCAAGACCTTCCAGGGACTGGAGGCGGTACTGGCCGACGAACTGCGGGCACTGGGCGCCGACGACGTAGCTCCCGGTAAACGCATGGTCGCTTTCCGCGGCGATCTGGCGCTCCTGTATAAAGCCAATATGTGCTGCCGCACGGCACTGAGAATCCTGAAGCCTTTCTATTCGTTCGATGCCGGAGACGCCGACGAACTTTATGCAAAAGTGAAGGAATACGACTGGAGCACACTGATGGATGTGGACAAGACATTCTCCATCGATACCGTTACCAACAGCACCGAATTCAAACACAGCCAGTTTGTTACATATCGCGTGAAAGATGCCATCGTAGACTGGTTCCGCGACCACGACGAGAACGAACGCCGCCCCAGCGTGCGCCTCGAAGGCGCCGACATAATGATTAACGTACACATCGCCGACCATCACGTAACACTTTCGCTGGATTCCTCCGGCGAAAGTCTGCACCGCCGCGGCTGGCGCACGGCGCAGACCGAAGCGCCAATTAACGAAGTACTTGCAGCCGGTATAATACTTATGACCGGCTGGCGCGGCGAAACACCGTTCATCGACCCCATGTGCGGCTCCGGCACATTCGCCATCGAGGCTGCCATGATTGCGGCCGGCATCAATCCTGGCGTTTACCGCAAACATTTCGCTTTCGAGAACTGGCCAGACTTCAACGCCAACCTGCTGGAGGAAATATACAACGACGACAGCGGCGAGCGCGAGGTAACATGCCCCATCATCGCCGCCGATATCCAGCCCCGCGCCATAGCCATCGCACGCGACAATGCCAAGAGTGCTGGCGTGGAGCGGTTCATCACTTTCGAGACAAAAAGCATAACCACATGGGAGACGGCTCCCCAGCCCGCAGGTGTGCTCGTTACTAATCCACCCTACGGCAAGCGCATCGGTGCCGACGACATGAACGCCCTCTACCGCGGCATCGGCAGCGTGCTCAAACGCGTGTTCACAGGCTACCACGCATGGATCATAGGCTACGAAGACGAGTACTTCCACGAAATAGGCCTGGCGCCGTCGCAGAAAATCGCCGTGAACAACGGTGGCCTTGAATGCGAGTTGCGCGAGTACCTTCTTTTCGCCGGAAACAAGAAAACTTTCCGCGCCGAAGGCGGCAAGCTGAAAGACGAACGCCGCGCCGAGCGTCCCGAACGCAAACCGCGCTTCAACGACCGCGACCGTCGCAAGGACGGCAAGGACAGCCGTCCCGGCAAACCCTCCGACAAACGCCGCGGCGACGACCGCCGCAAACCTCTGCGCGACGGCGCTAAGCCGGCGGCAAAATTCGGCGGCAAACGCACCGAACGGCCACAGGAAAAGGAACAGGAAAACGGACGCAAACCGTTCCGCATGTCGGCAACGCCGCAGATGCCTTCCATCCCGGCCGACAAGGAGATTGTTCTTAACCGTCCGGCATGGCGCACGAGAAAAAAACGCGACGAAAACTCCGAAAACAACGATAAGTAATGCAAGAAGGAAAGATGAATATCCTGCTGCTTGGCAGCGGAGGCCGTGAATCGGCCATAGCATGGAAACTGAGCCAGAGCCCTATCTTAGGCAATCTGTATATAGCCCCGGGTAACGGTGGCACAGGCGCCTACGGCACGAATTTAGACATCAAGCCCACCGATTTCGCCGCTGTGGACCGTGCAGTAACAGACCTCGGTATCGACATGGTTGTTGCCGGCAACGAAGATCCTCTGGTGGCCGGATTACGCGACGAACTTGAGAAAAATGCCGCCGTCCGCGGCTCCAGGCTGCTGATTGTAGGTCCTGGGAAGGACGGCGCAGCCCTGGAAGGCTCCAAAGACTTTGCCAAGCGCTTTATGGGGCGCCACGGCATACCCACCGCACGTCATCTCACCGCAACACCCGCTAATCTCGACGAGGCCCGAGCTTTCCTGGCATCGCTCAAGGCGCCCTATGTGCTCAAAGCCGACGGCCTTGCAGCCGGCAAAGGCGTGCTTATCATTGATTCCCTTGAGGAAGCATACCGGTCGCTCGACGAGATGCTCGCCGGACAGTTCGGCGCTGCCTCGGCAAGCGTTGTTATCGAGGAATTCCTCAGCGGCATAGAATGTTCCGTATTCGTGCTCACCGACGGCCACGGCGGCTACCGCATTCTGCCCGTAGCAAAGGACTACAAGCGCGTGGGCGAAGGCGACACAGGCCTCAACACCGGCGGTATGGGTTCTGTATCTCCCGTTCCGTTTGCCGATGAAACCTTTATGGCAAAAGTTGTGTCGCGCATCGTGGAGCCTACCGTAGGCGGCCTTATCGCGGAAGGCATAGACTACCGCGGGTTCATCTTCCTCGGCCTCATCAACTGTCAGGGCGAGCCCTACGTTATAGAATACAACGTTCGCATGGGCGATCCCGAGACGGAAGTCGTTATGCCCCGTATCGCCTCCGACCTTGTACCGGCCCTGGCGGCGGCCGCCGCCGGTAATCTGGGTGAAATAAAACTCGAAGAAGATCCGCGCGCCGCAGTAGCCGTAATGGCGGTTTCCGGTGGCTATCCCGGCTCATATCCCAAAGGCAAAATTATCTCCGGGCTGGACAAGGCCGACGGTATAGTGTTCCACGCCGGCACCAAACGCCTCGACGACGGAACGGTCCTCACTTCCGGCGGCCGCGTGCTCGCTGCCGCAGCACTCGCTCCGGATATCGCCTCTGCCGCAGCCAAGGCATACGGCGAAATCGATGCCATAACTTTCGAGGGCATGTACTACCGCCGCGACATCAGCCGCGACGTCCTCGCAGAAAAATGAAAATAGCGCGCATAACATCCGCCCTGCACACGCGTGGCTTCGCTCTCGCCGTGGTTCTTGTGGCGTTGCTGTGCGTCCTTGTTTTCCACGCCGGCGAGCCGGCGGCGCCCATCACAGGCGACAAAGGCCTTGGGCTGCGGTCGGCAAACCTCTGGCTTCCGCAGGGCATACTTAATTTTACGTGTGCGCTGCTGGGCTCGGCAATCACGACGGTACTGATGATGCTGCTGAACAAAATATACAATGTGTTCCGCGCCATCACCTATATTTTCGTACCGTTCTTCCTTGCCATGCAGCTGGCCACGCCCGAACTTATCACGCAGGTGTATACCGGCACAGTGCTGGCAGTGGTTATACCGCTGTGCATGCTGCTCATGTTCAACTGCTACCGTTCACCGGACTCCACTCGTCAGGTATTCCTGATAATGCTGCTGCTGTCGCTGTTCACAGCCACACAGTACTGCTACGCCATCTATATTCCGGCCATGCTGGTTGGGTTCGCGCAGATGCGTATTTTTAACCGGCGTACCCTTGCTGCTGCTCTTATGGGAATACTCACGCCCTGGATAATGCTGTTGGGATTCGGCGCTGTTACGGTAGACCACCTCCACTTCCCGCACCTCACAAGCATATTCTCGGTAATCGATTTCGACGACACCCTGATGCTGCTTATAGCCGTCGGATTCACTGTATTGGCCATGCTTGCATGCTTCACGCTCAACGTCATGCGTACCATCGCCTACAACGCACGCGCACGTGCGGTAAACGGCATGTTTACAATCGTGATACTGTTCACATTGGTGGCCATGTGCGCCGATTTCATCAACATGGTTTCCTATATTCCGCTGCTTAACTTCTGCGCCGCTATGGAGATAACGCACTACTTCTCCACCCACCGCGCCGAAAAATCGTTCATAGCAATAATATCTGTCTTGGCCGTCTACGCGGCCCTGTTCGCATGCCAAACAATTATATAAGAATAATAATAGAGAAGAACATTCCCTACGTAAAAGGTCTGCTGGATCCATACGCCAACGTGCGCTACCTTGCCCCGGATGAAATAACACCGAAGTCCGTCCGGGACACCGACGCACTGGTGATACGTACCCGCACAAAGTGCGATGCCGCCCTGCTGGACAAATCGGAATGTAAAATAATCGCCACGGCTACTATCGGCACCGACCATATAGACAAGGCCTACTGTGCGTCGCGCGGAATCACGGTTGTAAACGCGCCCGGGTGCAACGCTCCGGCCGTGGCACAGTATGTGTTCGCATCGCTGATGCACGTGATCAACCGCCGTCTGAGCGACCTCACTATCGCTGTAGTAGGCGTAGGACATGTTGGCAGCATTGTATGCCAGTGGGCCGAAAGCCTGGGTATGCGCGTGTTGCGCTACGACCCTCCGCGCCAACGGACCGAAGGCGGCGACCTGTGGGCCGATCTTGACACTGTAGCCCGTGAGGCCGATATCATTACCTTCCACACCCCGCTGACAAAGGAAGGAGAGGACGCGACATATCATTTGGCCGACGCCGCTTTCTTTGCCAGACTGCGGCGCGCGCCTATCATAATAAATAGCGCGCGTGGCCCGGTTATCGACACCGCCGCACTGTTAGACGCAAAGAAAAAAGGCTATATAGGCCCGCTGATTATCGACTGCTGGGAAAACGAGCCCGCAATAGATCAGGAACTGCTTGATATCGCTGCCATAGCCACGCCGCACATCGCCGGCTACTCGCAGGAGGGTAAAATACGAGCCTCGCAGGTAGCGATGGATGCCATGACTACCTTCTTTATGCTGCCGCGCGTAACCATTGACATGCCGCTGCCGCCGGCGCCGGCGCGAAACGTCTCTATCCGCGGGGTAATGGACAGTTATGACCCAGTTGCAGACACTGCGGCGCTGAAAGCTGCCCCCGGAAGTTTCGAGGAGCTACGTAACAACTACCGCCTGCGCCACGAGGCTCCCGAACGCCGCAAAACCGACGGAGCAGACTGATTTAACATTAAATAATTAGAGAAATAGTAGCCGAATGGCTATGTTTTACTAATTTTGCCAATTATGCGATTGAAACTCACCATCGACCGAGGTAACACTGCCGTCAAAGCCGCCGTCTGGGCGGAGGACGGCACGCTTATCGACATTCTGAAGTGCGACGACGACCAGCCGGCCGGCGACCTTGTCGATGAAGTGAGACACCGGTACATGAAGGAGGGCGACACCATCGCCGCGATAGCATGGTGCACCGTCGTGGCTTCCGACCATGCCGAGGACGAGGCATCTCTTGCAGGTCTCGCCGACAAGGTTGTGGAACTGCATTCCACAACGGCTACGGGCATAGAAGTGGCCTACCTTACTCCGCAGACACTCGGCGCCGACCGCCTTGCCGCCGCACTCGGCGCGATAGAGGTTGCCGGACGCAAGCGCCCGATTCTGGTGTCGGACATTGGTACGGCGGTAACATACGACTATGTCGCCCCCGGAGGCCGCTATCTCGGCGGCAACATCGCTCCGGGCATCGACCTTCGCCTTCGAGCCCTTGCGGCATTCACCGACGCCCTGCCAGCCGTATCGGTAGAAGGAGGCGATATCCCGGTGTGGGGGCGCACCACCGCCGAAGCCATGCGTAGCGGCGCAGTACGCGGCGTAGCCGCCGAACTGGCCTACTACCATGCAGCCGCAGGGAAAGAAAGCATCGCCGTCCTCACCGGAGGCTCTGCCGAGCTTCTTGTCAACGAAAACATTCTCACATTCGACTATATCCACGACCCCAATCTTGTCCACAAGGGTCTTTTCAGCATTATCAAAAATGAAAAATAGAAGGTTTACAGCCATTTTGGTTCTGATTGCCGCAGCAGTACAGTTCGCTGTTGCCCAGAACGGTATAATGACTCCGTATTCAGCGTATGGCCTCGGCATACTTCGCGACCACGCCACATCCACCCAGCGCTCTATGGGCGGCATCGGCTACGCCATGAACTCCGGCAGGCAAATCAACGCCATGAACCCAGCGTCGTACGCTTCGATCGACTCACTCACCTTCCTTTTCGATATGGGCATCGACCTTTCGGCCGTATGGCAGAAAGAAGCCCAGAGCGACGGAACCAATGTCAGCGACAAGAATTTCGGCGGCGGTCTCGACTATGTTACCATGCAGGTGCCAATCGGCCGCTATATGGGAGCCTCGGCAGGTCTGGTGCCTTTCTCGTCGGTGGGCTACTCCTTCGGCAATAAGATTGACAACGGCATCGACTCCCGCCAGGGCAACGGTACGCTCAGCGAACTCTACCTCGGCGTTGCCGGCAGGCCCATGAAAGGCCTCACCATCGGCGCAAACATCTCGTACCTGTTCGGCACACTGCTGAACGAGACATACGCCACCCTCACCACCGGACAGAGCTCGGTGTTCCAGAAACAGTTCGAGGTGCGCGACTACCGCCTGCTCTTCGGCGCACAGTACTCCCTCCCCATCGCCGCCAACCGCCTCACGCTTGGTCTCACGTACAGCCCGGGCAAGACACTTCTGGGCCATGTGCGCCAGATACGCTACGACAACGAGAAGGACGCCGTGCCCGAGGTTACATACGAGCACTCCCTAAAAAACAACTACTCTCTGCCCGAGACATGGGGCGCCGGCATAAACTTCGATATCAACCGCCGCTGGATGATGGAACTTGACTACACCTTCCAGCCCTGGTCCAAGGCCAAATACGCCGACTTTGCCGGCGAAACGCCTCTGCAGAAATACCGCGACCGCACAAAGATAGCCGCCGGTCTGCAGTACACGCCCAACTTCCGCGGCGGCTACTTCAAGCGCACATGCTACCGCATCGGCGGCTACTGGAGCGACGATTATCTCGAGCTTCAGGGCAACCGCCTGCGCCAGTATTCGCTCACCGCAGGTGTGGGCTTCCCCGTGCCCACGCTCAAAACCACTGTTAACCTCGGTTTCGAATGGGTACGCCGTCAGGCCAACCCCAACCCGCTTATCAAGGAAGACTACTTCAACATCACGATTGGCATTAACTTCAACGAGATGTGGTTCCGTCAGAGCAAAATCTACTAAACAGTCCTCTGCGCCGGCGCTCACACATGCGCCGTCTGCCACTGTCGGCGCTTATCGCAGCACTGACAGCGGCTGTTTTCGTTTCCTGCCGCGAGGAGGTGAAACGCTATGTGCCAAACGCCGGGCCCGGCGACGTTACACCAACAATGTCCACCACCGACGTAAACACCCTTATCAGCGACTCCGGCTATACCCGCTACCACATGCAGGCTCCCGTGTGGCTGATGTTCGAGGATGCCGACGATCCCTTCTGGCGCTTCCCTGCCGGCCTTGAGCTGGAACAATACGATCTGGAGATGAACCCCAAGGCAAACGTTCGCTGCGATTCCGCAATATATTTCTCGCGCCGACGCCTGTGGCAGCTCGACGGAAACGTTGTGATGGTAAACACGCAGGCCGACAGCTTCCTCACACACCAGCTGTTCTGGGACCAGAACTCGCGCAAGATATACACCGACTCCTTTATCCACATTGTCCGAACCGACAGGATTATCGAAGGCTACGGCATGGAATCCGACCAGAGCATGCTCTACTACACCGTTCACCGCCCCACTGCCATACTTCCTGCCAACAGCCTGCCCGGCGGCCGCCGCGATTCATCCGCCGCACCGGCGGCAGAAACAGCTGTGCCCGATAAAAACCCGGCGCCACCCCAGAAGCCTGATGCCGACGCCTTAAAGGCCGTAGATATGGACGCCGCGCCGGCTTCCGCCGAACCACAGAAACCCAAAACAATCGCCACCGTTAAAAAAACAACAAGATGAACCCCACAAGCCCGGACACCTGGATAACCATAACCATTGTAGCACTTATATTCTCCGCCTTTTTCTCGGGCATAGAAATGGCCTACGTTACCAGCGACCGCGTACGCGTGGAGCTGGACGTGAGCCGCGGAGGCATACTCGCGCGCCTGCTCAAGCGCTTCTACTCCAACTCCGAGATTTTCATCTCCACACTCCTGGTGGGAAACAACATCGTGCTCGTTATATACGGCATGGGCGCCGCGACACTTATGGAGCCGTGGCTGCACACCATATTCAGCTCGGAGGGAATGGTGCTTCTGGTACAGACTATAATATCCACCTGCATAATCCTGCTTGCCGGTGAGTTTCTTCCCAAGACCATATTCGGCATAAACCCCAACAGCTCTTTCAAGTATATGGCGGTACCCCTGTACGTTATCTACATAATCCTCTACCCCATATCCGCATTCTCGTCGTGGCTGTCGCGGGTGCTAATGCGCATGGTCGGATTCAAGGGCGAGACAAAGAAACTGCACCTTATTTCCATAGGCGACCTAAACGACTACCTCGAGGAATCCATCGACGACCTCGAGGAACAGAAGCAGACCGTGGAGCACGAAGTAAAGATTTTCCGCAACGCACTGGATTTCTCGTCCACACACGTGCGCGACTGCATGATTCCCCGCAACGAGATAGTTGCCGTGAACATAGAAACGGGCACTCGCGAGCAGCTTGTGGAGCTCTTTGTAGGCACCGGCCGCAGCAAGGTGATTGTATACCGCCAGGACATCGACACAATCCTGGGCTATATCCACGTCAGCGAGCTGTTCAACCCCGAAACAGACTGGAAAGAACACATCAAACCCGTTCTCTATACTCCCGAGAACCTCCTTGCCAACGTTATGATGCGTCGCCTGCTTCAGCAGAAACGCTCCATCGCAATTGTCGTGGACGAATTCGGCGGCACTGCCGGAATGCTCACCCTGGAAGACCTTATGGAAGAAATCTGCGGAAACATCGAGGATGAGCACGACAAATCCAAACTGACAATGCGCGAGATAGAGCAGGGAATATATGAGTTCTCGGGGCGCTGCGAAATCGCCGAGATAAACGAGCGCTTCGGCCTCGAACTCCCCGAGGACGACAGCTACCAGACCATCGCCGGATATATCCTCCACTTCACGGGCACTATCCCTGCCCAGGGCGAGAGCGTAGAAGCAGAACCTTACCGTTTCGACATACTCAAAAAAGCCGCCAACCGTATCGAGCTTATCCGCGTTTCCCGCACCGCCTCCGACACATTATAAGCGGAGCGGAGGCGGCAAAGAAAAATACATAACCAAGTATTTCTCCTCAGCTATTTTGGAGCGGCAGGGCAATAAAACGACATGTGCGCGGTTATATCTATAGATAAGTATCGAAATATGCTTCTTACTGTCTTTACTCCCGTTTATAACCGCGCCGACCTGATAAGGCGTACCTATCAGAGTTTGTTACGACAGACCGACAAGGACTTCGAATGGCTTGTTGTGAACGACGGTTCCACCGACGACGGTGCTACGGATGCCGCATTGGACGATATCGTGGTAAATCACGACGGTTCTTTCCCCATTGTGGTAGTGAGGCAGGAAAACGGGGGCAAGCACCGTGCCGTAAACCGAGGCGTACGCATGGCGCGAGCACCTTGGTTCATTATTCTGGACAGCGATGATATTCTTGCCGACGATGCTGTGGCTACAGTGCGCCGTCGAACCGACGAAATCAAGGACCGTCCGGACATGATGGGCTTTGTAGGTCGCAAAATTACTTTCGATGGCAAAGATTCGGGAGAGAAATTTGTCGGAGGAGCTTCAAAACGTCAGTTAGACTGCGACCATCTTGATACAACGGTGGATTATTACCGCAATACGCTCAAGATTATGGGAGACCGCGCCGAGGTGTATCGTACGGATATTATGCGGCGTTTCCCTTTTCCAGAAATAGAAGGAGAGAAATTTATCAGTGAAGGTGTTGTGTGGATGCCGATGGGGCGCGAGTACAAGGCCCGCTTTACCAATGATCCTATTTATATATGTGAATATCAGCCCGACGGTCTCTCGATGCGTATCCGCAAACTTTTGAATGACAACCCCGTAGGCGCCACCATAGCGGCGGCCATGACGCTGGAATACAGCTCTCTCTCGTCCCGCGACAAGCTGCTGTACGTATGCCGGTGGCTCAAGCGCCGCCGTCGTGCCATAGAAATAGGGCGCACTCTGCCTCCGGAGGCCGCTTTACCCGGCAGTGCGCGCAAGTGGCTCCTTCCGGCAAAGATGATTATATTCGTGGCAAAGTTTTTGGGGCGCAAATAGAAATTGAATACATTCACCGGATAATCTGTCTCCGCACGGCTTGCCGGAGGTAAGCCGAGACGGTCGAAGACCGCTGATAACCCCGAAAAAGCCTTTTGACGTTTGAAGGAATTTTTGTAATTTTGGGGTCAAATGGAAACTGTAAAGAATTTTTTCAAAAAGCCGCAGGTGTGGGGCTTCCTCCTCTCGATGGCTGTGCTGGCGATAGTGTCGCTGGCTTTCTTCTATCCCGATAATTTCGAAGGCAACAGCCTCCGGCAACCCGACATGCAGCAGGGCGCTGCCAACGGCCAGGAAGGTGCCGCCTACGAGGCCGCCACAGGCGAAAAGGCGTTGTGGACAAACTCGCTGTTCGGCGGTATGCCCACGTTCCAGATTTCGCCGTCGTATCCGTCGAACAGCCTGTTCACATGGCTTAACAGCGTCTACGGCCTCGGGCTGCCTACGCCGTCGAACCTGCTGTTTATGATGATGTTCGGCTTCCTTATACTGCTGTTCGTGCTCAAACTGCGATGGTACTATGCCCTTATCGGCTCTATGATGTGGGGTCTGTCGTCGTACTTCATCATTATAATAGGCGCGGGTCATATATGGAAATTCCTTGCGCTTACCTACGTTCCGCCTACAATCGCGGGTCTTATCCTGCTGTACCGAGGCCGCTATGTTGTCGGCTCGGCCATGCTGGCGTTCTTCGCCATGCTTCAGCTCAACGCCAACCACCCGCAGATGACCTACTACTTCGGGTTGGTGATGAGTATGCTTGCGATAGCATATCTTATCGAGGCTATCCGCAGACGTACTGTAAAGCGCTGGCTGGCAGCGAGCGGCCTGGCCCTGTGCGCTGGCGTTCTTGCCCTCGGCTCCAATCTGCCGTCGCTGTACAACACATATGAATATGCCAAGGAGACGAAGCGCTCGCAGTCGGAACTTACCCCCCTTGGCACGCAGGATTCCCCGGCGTCTGCCGAACGTCCCACCGGCGGCATGCCCAAGGAGCAGATTGTGGGATGGAGCTACGGCCGCAGCGAGATGTTCTCGCTGCTGATTCCCAACATCAAGGGTGGCGCCAGCGCACGGCCCGAGGCAGGGCAGATGTCGCACATGACGCTCGACAAGCTCGACGATGCCGCCGCACTCGCGCCCAACGCTCCTGTGCTCCAGTTCCTCACGCAATATTTCAATGATTCCGAGGGGACGAACGGGCCGGTTTACGTGGGCATACTTGTGTTCGCGCTTTTCCTTGTGGGCTGCTTCATCGTGAAAGGTCCTCTGAAATGGGCCATACTTGCGGCGACGGTTCTCTCCGTAGTGCTCGCGCTGGGACGCAACGCCGAGGGAATAACTGATTTCATGATATACAACTTCCCGCTGTACAACAAGTTCCGTGCCGTAGAAAGCATACTTGTGATAGCGGAATTCACGATACCTCTGCTTGCCATCCTCGCGCTGGCGCAGATTTTCGACAAGGGCCGCGAGGCGTGGAACGAATATCGAACGCCGCTGTATGTGGGCTTCGGTGTTCCGGCGCTTGTGTGCGTGCTTGCGCTTGTGGCGCCGCGCATTTTCGGCAGCCCCGTAACCGACACCGACCGCGCCACACTGGAAAGCATCCAGAAGCAGTATTATGATTATGGCCGCCAGCAGGGAGCGTCCGAGGAACAGATACAGGGGTTGCTCTACCAGTTGTCGCTGTCCAATGCTGCGAATCTCGAGGCCGTCAGCACCCTGCGCCTGGGCATGGTGCGCAACGACGCCCTGCGCTCGCTGTTCTTCCTGCTGTTCGGCATGGGCTTCATAGCCCTGTTCATGGCAGGCAAAATAAAACAGGGAATGGCACTTGCGGGCGTGGGTCTGGTAGTTCTTATCGACCTGTATAACGTTGACAAGCGTTATGTGTCGCACTCGTCGTTCGGCCCCGCCGACGCTCCCGACGGCCAGATAACATTCACCCCGGACGCCATCGACAAGGCCATACTGGCCGACACGGCGGCCCACTACCGCGTGCTTGACATCCCCAGCTTCATGCAGGCCGACCGCTCGTATTTCCACAAGACCCTTGGAGGATATCACGCCGCCAAACTGAACCGCTACGACGATATTATCCAGCGCAAGCTGATGCCTGTAATCCAATACGGATATTTCCCCGGCGACCCGGTGCTCGACGACCCGCAGTACGCGCAGATTGCCTCGATGCTGAACAACGGATATGCCGTGGCCGATATGCTCAACGCCCGCTATGTGATTACGGGCGACCAGCAGACACCCGTCGTGCGCAACGACAACGCACTGGGCAACGCCTGGTTTGTGGACAGCATAGCATGGGTGAACAGCGCCGACGAGGAAATGGCCGCACTCGACACCCGGCGCATCGACCTGCGCCATCAGGCCGTGGCCGACCGACGCTTTGCCGACGCGCTGCCGCAGGAGCCTTCTATGGCGCCGGGCGACACCATCTACCTTACCTCCTACTCGCCCAACCGTCTCACCTACCATGCCACCACCGCGGCGGGAGGCATAGGCGTGTTCTCCGAGGTATACTTCCCCTGGGGATGGAAGGCCGACATCGACGGCCAACCGGCACAGCTGGCGCGAGTGAACTACCTGCTGCGCGCAATGGCAATTCCCGCCGGACACCACACCATAAGCATGGTGTTCGACCCCGATTCCATCCACACCACATCGGCTGTGGCATACGCCTGCGTTACATTGATCTACCTGCTGCTGTGCGCAGCAATATTCGTTGAACTGCGTCGATGCCGCGTTTTCTGAACATCTTCCTGAAATACCGCCGCTGGCGCCACAGCCGCGGTTTCGGCATCCACTCGCCGTTTGCCTTCCGGTTTATCACCGAAGTGCTTTGCCTGCCCGAGATATACGGCTACTATTCCTATCTGGATATTCCTCGCGGCGATATGCGTACGCTGTTCCGCGTTGTTGTGCGGCTGCAGCCGCGCAAGGTGGCTATGGTTGGCTGCGATAACCGCGACATACGCCGCGCCGTGTTCGACGCCGCCCCGAAGGCCGCTCCGGCCGACCTGAACGGAGCTGATTTCGTAGTATTCGACGCCGCCCGCAACCGCAAGCTGCCCGCCGACGCCATTCCGCCACATGCGCACATGTTTATAATGAACTACCGCAAGTGGAAAGAACTGGAAACCTATCGTGCTGCACTCGGCCACGGCATGATTTTCATGGGAAACCATGTTACCGTTGTGGCGGCGCTGCAACATCTGCCCCGCCAGGACTTCGACGTGCGTTTTTAATTGTCCAGATCGGCAGGCAGCCTGCGCGATTTAAGGGCGAAGAAAAACGTTATCAACGCAAGCGCAAGCATAACGATTGCGAAGCTGTGCATTATGTTGCCCATACCCACCAGCGGCGCACATATGGCACCGTAGATATATCCCACGATACCAAGGAGTGCCGAAGCGGCGCCGGCCTCGGCGCGTCCCTCGTTCATGGACAGCGTGTTTGTTACCGCGAATATCATGCCCAGCGAGAACACCAGCAGTATCAGGCCAATCTCATACAGCCAGAAGTTATCGAAAAGAAACAGCACCAATGCTTCCGCCACCGCTGCGACAAGGAGGACTACCGCGCCGATAAACGCGGCTTTCTTCATCGGTTTGAATTTCAGCGACAGCATGGAACCAGCAGCCACAAAAATGGCATTGAAGCCGATGAACAGGCCATACTCTATCTCACTCCAGCCGAAATGGTCCTGAAATATGAACGGCGAGGATGATATATATGCGAAAAGCAGACCTAAGGCCGAACCTTTGAAGAGGGTATGAATCATGAACGGTCTGTTGCGCAGCAGCCGCGGATAGTTGCGGAAATTACTCCAAAGGCTACCTTTGGGGCGGTCGGCGGCGGGCATCGTCTCCTTCAGGCGCGGCGATATGCAAAGCAGGATGAAAGCGAATCCGGTAAGCACCAGAAAGATCGGTTTCCAGCCCCAATGCTCGGCCACAAAGCCGCCGACAACCGGGGCGCATGCCGGCGCGAAACCATTGATGGCGCCCATCACGGCCATACACTTTGCAAGCTGGCGGCCACCGTACACATCGGCAGGAATAGTACGGGCAAGGAAGTAACCGCCCGAGCCACCTATGCCCTGGAACAATCGGCACGCAAGAAAAACGTGTATCGTGGGCGAGAAAATACTTGCCACGGCGGCAACGATAAACAGCACCACCGAGAACACGAGCACCGGCTTGCGCCCGTACTTGAAACTCACCGGCCCGAGTACCAGCTGACCTATGCCGAGGCCTATCATACCCATAGTAAGGCCCAGCTGCACCACGGGCACGGCACAATGGAAATAGCGGCTCATCTCCGGAAGCGCCGGAGTGAACATATCGTTTACAAACGAGCCGAAAGCACTCAGGCCCGCAAGGTACAGAACTAAGAACGTAAAGTTGATGCCTGCGATCTTCACATTGGAAGCAGGCGCAGGAGTAGTATTGTTATCCGTGGTAGACATACCACTCAAACAAACAACCCCCGGCATTGGTTGGCACGGTTTAGAAACTGTAGCTTATTCCGAAGGAAGGGATGAAGGCATGCAGACGGTAGTCGGCGTTGAAACTGCCTGTGGGTTTGAAACCGAATTTGTCAATCATAGCCTGCGGCACACCGGCAGCCGTGAGTTTCTGAATCATCGTTGCACCAAGCAGGTCGGAATACTCGCAGGATGCGTTGTCGATACCCAGACCGGCCACATACATGAAGGCAACGTCTATCGAAAGGGATGGCAACGGACGGAACGAAATACCTGCAGTAGGCTCGATTTTGGTCATGCCCGGCGTTTCGGGATTGTAATACTTGTCGTTGACAGGCGATGTGTCTATCATCAGACCCAGACGTGCGTCGAAACGGTCGGTAACGGCATACTGGGCACCGAGCGAATAGCACCACGAATTCCTGTATTTTTTCTGTATGTTCTGGTTGTAGGGAGTAAGCTGCTCGGCAAGGAATTCGATATCAAGACGCTTATAGGCGTGCCAGCCTGTCAGACGAGCATCTGCCGCCAGTGTGAGGCGATGGGTCGGCTTGAAGGATACGCCGAAGCCAAACACCCAGGGACATGGCATCTCGGCCTTGAAATTTGCCTCGTCGATAAGGTCGAGGCTCTCGCCGAGTATGGCCTGTGCGATTGCATTTGCATATCTTACATGGGCGTCGCCGGCTTTCACCTTCATCTTCATCTGAGAGCGATACGATGCGCCCACCGTCCATTGTTCGGTGATACTGTACATGGCACCCACGTTGAATCCGACCACCATGTTTGCCTTGCCTCTGAGATTGACCGACGCCGGAGTCGTGGTTCCGAAAGCGGGCGTCTCGGCAGGAAGCTGACCGATGGCCTTGAGAGCGTCGATTGCTTTGTCGGTGGTTTCGGCCGAAACCAGGCCTTTGTTCAGGTCGACGGTGCCCCAGGAAATCATAGCACCGACACCAACCGACAATTTCGGAGTAATGGCCCATGCCAATGTGGGCTGAAGGGTAAATACCTTCAGTTGCACATTCTGGTTAAGGACTGCGCCGGGCCAGTTGTCGGTCCAGTTAATAGACGACCCGTAAGGTGTATAGAAAGCGATGCCGCCTTTGAGATTGTCGTAGATCGAGAAAGCGGCGTGCGCGCCAATGGGAGTCGACACGCCGTTATCAGTCTCATAATCAATACCTTTTACCGTAGCGGTGCACGTAGGTATAATACCGGTCAGGGAAGCGGACAGATCGAATGTCTTGTCCATAAAAGCCATACCGGCGGGATTGAAATACATACTCTCGCCACCGAGCTTTTGAGCGATACCGGTATGCCCCATACCGATTTGCTTTGCAGATAATGAATTGATTTGATAACCCTCGGCCATAGACGAACCGCATATAGCGGCCAAAACCAACGCGGAAACAAAGAATTTCTTCATAAATAAACAGTTAATATTCGGGAAATAAAAACGTTAAAACAGGACAACAGTCATTCCCGCAAAATAAAATCGACGGCAAAGGTAGCCGTATGCATCGACATACTAAAAAAATACACATTTTTTAACACTGGCACACACTCCTCCCACCCAAAACCACCCTTTCCACTTCATTCATCGACCGTTTGCGGTTTGGAGCAAAATAGTTATCTTTGCAAATCATAAGTATCCCCCCATGAAAAAACAGTTGATAGAATGTGTCCCCAATTTCAGCGAGGGACGGAATCCTGAAATAATCAAACAGATAACCGATGCCATTGAGGGCGTCGAAGGTATTACGCTGCTCGATGTAGACCCGGGCGCCGCCACAAACCGCACTGTCGTTACTTTTGTCGGCGAACCCGCTCCGGTACTTGAAGCCGCTTTCCGTGCTGTCAAAAAAGCCTCCGAGGTAATAGACATGCGCAACCACCACGGCGCGCATCCGCGCATGGGCGCCACCGACGTTCTGCCCCTGGTGCCCGTAAGCAATATCACTCTCGAAGAATGCGCGGCACTCGCCCGTCAGCTGGGCAAGCGCATCGCCGACGAACTTGAAGTGCCCGTCTACTGCTACGAGGCATCGGCACTCAAGCCAGAGCGCAAGAACCTTGCCGTATGCCGTGCCGGCGAATACGAAGGTCTGCCGGAACGTATGGGCAACCCCGAAGCCGGCCCGGATTACGGCAACCGTCCTTTCGATGAAAAAGCTGCCCGCACAGGTGCCACAGCAGTCGGTGCCCGCGATTTTCTGATTGCCGTAAATTTCAACCTGAATACCACATCCACGCGACGCGCCAACGCCATTGCTTTCGACGTACGCGAAAAAGGACGTCCCGTGCGCGAGGGCGGCAAGATTACCGGCAAACCGCTGAAGGACGAATTCGGCCAGCCTATAATGCAGCCAGGCACCCTCAAAGGCACCAAAGCGATTGGCTGGTACATCGACGAATACGGCATAGCGCAGGTTTCGATGAACATTACCGACCGCAGCCGCACACCCCTGCACAAGGCGTTCGACGAGGTGAGCCGCGCAGCGGCAGCACGCGGAATTCGCGTTACAGGTACCGAGATTGTCGGTCTGGTGCCGAAATCCACCCTGCTGGATGCCGGGCGCCACTATCTGCACATGCAGCAGCGCTCCTCGGGCATCCCCGAGGAGGAAATTATACGCATGGCCGTGGTTTCTATAGGACTCGACCAGCTTAAACCGTTCAACCCGCAGGAAAAAGTGATAGAATACATGCTTGAGGCAGCCGAAGAAAAAGGCAAGCACCTCGTAGACATGTCCTGCAAGGAATTCGCCTATACCACAGCCTCCGAATCGCCCGCTCCCGGCGGCGGCTCCATATCGGCCTATATGGGCTCCCTTGCAGCCGCACTTGCCACTATGGTGGCTAACCTTTCGGCACACAAGGCCGGCTGGGACGACCGCTGGGAAGAATTCAGCATAATGGCAGAGGAAGGACAGCAGAGAATCACAGAACTGCTCCATGCCGTGGACGAAGACACAGAAGCCTTCAACCGCATAATGACCGCCCTAGGTATGCCCAAAGGCACCGCCGACGAGAAGGCTGCCCGTGCCGAAGCCCTCGAGGCTGCAACGCTGTTTGCCGCCGAGGTGCCCCTGCACACCGCACGCACAGCCTACAGCCTGTTCCCGCTTCTGGTAAAGGTTGCCACCGAGGGTAACCCGGCATCGGCAAGCGATGCCGGCGTGGGCGCACTCGCCGCATGTGCCGCAGTCCGTGGCGCGGCACTGAACGTACGCATCAACGCTGCAGGGCTTGCCGACAGGGAACGTGCCGCCAAGCTCACCGACGAGGCCTCCCAGCTGGCCGCAAAGGCTATAAGCGGAGAGAAATTAGTTCTGGAAATTGTAAATAAGAATATCGACAGCAAATGACCAACGAAGAATTCCGCCGGGCCATCGTCCGCGGCATACCCGAAGAAATACCGGCCGCGAAGCCTTACGACACCGAGGTGAATCATGCTCCGCGCCGCAAAAAGATACTCACACCGGAACAGGAACGTCTGGCACTGAAGAACGCCCTGCGCTACTTCCCCACAAGCCAGCACGCAGCACTCGCGCCCGAATTCGCCGACGAGCTGCGCCGATACGGCCGCATCTACATGTACCGCTACCGTCCTGATTACCCCATGCACGCACGTAACATCGACGAGTACCCGGCACGCAGCCGGCAGGCTGCCGCAATCATGATGATGATACAGAACAATCTGGATCCCGCCGTGGCACAGCATCCCCATGAGCTGATTACATATGGCGGCAACGGCGCCGTGTTCCAGAACTGGGCACAATATCTGCTTACAATGCGCTATCTCAGCGAAATGACCGACGAGCAGACCCTTGTGATGTACTCCGGGCATCCGCTCGGCCTGTTCCCGTCGCACAAGAACGCCCCGCGCGTTGTGGTTACAAACGGCATGGTCATTCCCAACTACTCCAAACCCGACGACTGGGAACGCTTCAATGCAATGGGCGTGAGCCAGTACGGCCAGATGACAGCCGGCTCGTACATGTACATCGGTCCGCAGGGCATAGTACACGGCACCACCATAACCGTGCTCAATGCCGGACGCCGCCACAGCAAGGATGGCAAACTCGGCGGCATGCTGTTCGTTACCGCCGGTCTGGGCGGCATGAGCGGCGCACAGCCCAAGGCAGGCAACATTGCCGGAGTGGTGTCGGTAACCGCCGAAATCAACCCCAAGGCAGTAGAAAAACGCCATGCACAGGGATGGGTAGACGAAGTGTATACCTCGCTCGACGAACTTATAGACCGCATCCGCCGCGCCCGCGCCGAGGCCGTGCCTGTATCGCTGGCATATCAGGGAAATATCGTCGATATTTGGGAACGTCTGGCAAACGAGGACATTCCCGTTGAACTCGGTTCCGACCAGACTTCACTGCACAACCCGTGGGCCGGAGGCTACTATCCCGTGGGCATGACTTTCGAGGAATCCAAAGCCATGATGGCCGACAATCCCGCAGAATTCAAAAAACGCGTACAGGAGTCGCTGCGCCGCCAGGTTGCGGCAATCAACAAACTTGCAGACCGCGGCATGTACTTCTTCGACTACGGCAACGCTTTCCTGCTTGAATCGTCGCGTGCCGGCGCCGATATCATTACCGCCGACGGCAAATTCCGCTATCCATCGTATGTACAGGACATAATGGGCCCGCTGTTCTTCGACTACGGCTTCGGTCCCTTCCGCTGGGTTTGCACATCCTGCGATCCCGCCGACCTTGCCAAGACCGACGAAATCGCTGCCCGTGTACTCGAGGAAATCCGCCGCGACGCGCCGGACGATATCAAGGGGCAGCTCGACGACAACATCCACTGGATCAAGGAAGCCGGTCCGAATCACCTTGTGGTTGGCTCGCAGGCCCGTATCCTTTACGCCGATTCGGAGGGCCGCACAAAGATAGCTCTCGCCTTCAACGACGCCGTAGCACGCGGCGATATCTCGGCTCCCGTTGTTCTCGGCCGCGACCATCATGACGTAAGCGGCACCGACTCGCCTTTCCGCGAGACCTCCAATATATACGACGGCTCGCAGTTTACCGCCGACATGGCCGTGCAGAACGTGATTGGCGACTCGTTCCGCGGCGCCACATGGGTATCGCTGCACAACGGCGGCGGCGTAGGCTGGGGCGAAGTGATAAACGGCGGCTTCGGCATGGTTGTCGATGGCACTCCCGAGGCTGCACGCCGCATAAACTCCATGCTGCTGTGGGACGTCAACAACGGCATCGCACGCCGCAGCTGGGCGCGCAACAAAGGCGCAATGGACGCCATAAAGCGCGAAATGGACCGCACTCCCGGCCTCACTGTAACTTTCCCCAACATCGCCGATGATTCCTTAATTGATAAAGCTCTTGAAAATCATGACTGAAACTCACAAGATATCCACGGCACGCATTACGCCTGCCGATGTATGCCGCCTTGTACTCGAAGGCGCCCGTCTGTCGCTCAGCGACGAGGCCATCGCTGCGATAGTCCATTGTCGCGAATACCTCGACAAAAAGATGGAAACCTGCAAGGAACCCATCTATGGCATCACAACGGGCTTCGGCTCGCTGTGCAACATCTCCATCAACGCCGACGACCTCTCGCAGCTTCAGAAAAACCTTGTTATGTCGCATGCCTGCGGCGTAGGCGACCGCGTGAACTCGCGAATCGTCAAAACCATGCTCCTGCTGAAGGTGCAGTCGCTCAGCTACGGCAACTCGGGCGTGCAGTTGTCCACCGTACAGCGCATGATAGATTTCTTCAACGAAGATATCATACCCGTTGTATACCAGCAGGGATCTCTCGGGGCTTCCGGCGACCTTGCCCCGCTGGCAAACATGTGCCTGCCGCTGCTCGGCCTCGGCGAGGTTGAATACAAAGGCAAGACAGTGCCCGCAGCCGACGTTCTGGCCGAAAAAGGGTGGGAACCCGTCCGTCTGATGTCGAAAGAGGGTCTGGCTCTGCTCAACGGCACCCAGTTCATGTCGGCTCATGCCGTATGGGGTGCATGGCGCGCCAAAACGCTTGTGCAAAAGGCCAACCGCATAGCCGCGATGTCGCTGGACGCCTTCGACGGCCGCATAGAACCATTCGGCAAAGAGGTGAACGAGGTTCGCCATCACGCCGGACAGATTGCCGTGGCCGCCGATATGTCGCGCCTGCTTGCAGGAAGCGAACTCATCGCCCAGCCCAAAGTGCATGTGCAGGACCCCTATTCGTTCCGCTGCATCCCGCAGGTACACGGCGCCGTCCTGGATGCCATAGACTTTGTGTACAATGTCATCACCGACGAAATAAACAGCCCCACCGACAATCCCACCATTTTCCCGGACGAGGACATAATAGTTTCCGCCGGCAACTTCCACGGCGAACCCATCGCCATGCCTATGGACTACCTCGCCCTGGCCATGACAGAACTGTCCAACATAAGCGAGCGCCGCATCTACAAGCTGATAGGCGGTACGCGCGGGCTGCCCTCGTTCCTGGTGGCCAAACCGGGCCTCAACAGCGGTTTCATGATCACCCAGTATGCCGCCGCATCCATCCTCAACCAGAGCAAAGGCCTGTGCTGGCCCACAAGCTGCGATTCCATCCCGTCATCCCAGGGTCAGGAGGACCATGTCTCTATGGGCTCCAACTCGGCCACGAAGCTCATCAGGATTGTGGACAACACCACCCGCATCCTGGGCATAGAGCTTATGGCCGCGGCTCAGGCGCTCGAGTTCCGCCGTCCGCTGCGCTCGTCGGCAGAAACTGAGGCTCTGTTTGCCGATTTCCGAACATACGTGCCGTTCGTGGATGTCGACACCGTTATGTCGCCGCTGCTGGACAAGTCCATTAAATACGTCGACGAATGTATGTAATCAACATAGGCCGCATTCACGGAATAGTGGATGCGGCCACTGCATATCTGCGCGGCGCCGCCATGCTGTCTGGCACCGCTACCCTCGATAACGCCTATATCCGCGTCATTGGCGAAAGTATCGCCGCTTTTGGCCACATGGACGATTGTCCGGCGCCCGATGCCGGCGAGGATGTGATTGACGCCCGCGGAGGCATAGTGATTCCGGCTTTCTGCGACTCTCATACCCACATCATCTATGCCGGTAGCCGCGAGGGTGAATTTGTGGACAAAATAAAGGGGCTGAGCTACGAGGACATTGCGCGCCGCGGCGGTGGCATCCTCAATTCCGCCGACCGCCTGCATGAAACGCCCGAGGACGAACTTTTCGAGAGTGCCCTGCGGCGCGCCCGCCTTATGATGGAACGCGGTACCGGTGCTTTCGAAGTCAAGACCGGATATGGCCTCAACACTGCCGATGAACTGAAAATGCTGCGCGTAGCCGCACGTCTGCGCGACGCCGTAGACGCTCGTGTAAAAATAACATTCCTCGGCGCCCACGCCGTCGGACGCGCCTACACAGGACGCCAAAGTGCGTATGTGGACATGCTGATACAGGAAATGCTGCCTGCTATCGCCGCCGAGGGTATCGCCGATTATGTGGATGTGTTCTGCGATACAGGTTTCTTCACACCGGAAGAGACAACGCGCATAATCCAGGCCGCCGCGCCTTACGGAATGTTGCCGAAAATCCACGCCAACGAGCTTGGAATATCCGGCGGCGTACAGGCGGGAGTAGCCGGCAATGCCGTATCGGTAGATCACCTTGAGCAGATAGACGAGGAGGAAATAGCGCTGTTAGCCAAAGCCGACACCGTAGCCACCATGCTCCCCGGCGCATCATTCTTCTCGCGCCTGCCCTACGGCAAAGCGCGGCGCGCAATCGACAGCGGTGCTATTTTAGCGCTTGCCAGCGACTACAATCCCGGTTCATCGCCATCGGGCGACATGCGTTTTGTAATGACTCTCGGCTGCATACAGATGCGTCTTCTTCCGGAGGAAGCCTTGACCGCATGTACACTCAACGGCGCAGCCGCCATGCAACTGGGACACCAATGCGGCGCCATAGCCCCGGGTCGCGACGCCTCGTTTATCGTCGTGCGCCCCGGAATCTCACTCGACTACATACCTTACGCATACACAGAACCCTTTATAGCGCATACTCTGCACCTGGGGCACCTCGGCTGATGCAGGCGCGTCAGCGTACGGGAAAGCGGAAAGCTCGGAGGGCGGCGTTGAGGTCGGCTTCGCGTCCGTTGCAGTAGGTATCACACACCCGGTGGAAAGCCTTGGAGTGGTTCATCTCGCTCAGATGCGCCAGTTCATGGAAGATAACGAAGTCCCGCAGATTATCGGGGAGGAAGATAAGACGCGGGCTAAGTGTGATGATGCCTTTGCTGTCGCATGTTCCGAGGCTTCGCTTGCGGTATTTCACATCCCACCCGGCGGGATGGCGTCCAATGATATCGGCAAGCTCGACAGCACGGGGTATAATGTAGTGGCGCACGGCTTTTGCAGCTGCGCTGATAAGTACCTGATTTAGAAACTGCTGCACGTGTGCAGCCTCTATGCCATTATCGTGCAGGGCGGCCGTAAGACTGATCACGCAATTGGCCCGCTTACCGCGCAGAGGCACATCGGAATGAAATTCGAAGTATGCGCCCTTGTCGGATAGGCGATATGGCTCGGCGGAAATCTCGAAATCCACCGGATTGCCGTCGATAATCTGCCCTATATGAAATGCCTGTTCAGGCTTCAGTTCCAACAACCGGGGGATATTGTTGCTGATAAAAGCCTCGTATGCGTCCAGCGGACAATCGCGCGGCACAGTAACGAGCAGCTGAGGCCCTTCCCATCTGGCACGGATGCCGCGGGCCGAACCGTGGACCTTGACGTGTATTCTTCCTAACTCCGGGTGAGTATAGGTGGATATGGCTACCGTATACCTTAACATAGCGGTATATTTATTGCTCGCCCCAGTGCAGTTTGCTGCGCAGTGTGTCCGCAAAACTATGGTCGGCCATCTGAAGCACTTTTACGCAGAACGGCGCCCGCGATATCACTATCTCGGTATCCATGTCTACAGGTACGGAACGACCGTCGACGGCTACACGCACCTGTCGGCTTCGGCCACTGGGCACAATGCTTATCCGCGAATGTGCGCCCACTACGAGAGGCCGCATGGACAGCGAGTGTGCGGCAACAGGCGAGATTACATTTACATCTACCGTAGGTTGCACGATGGGACCCCCGACAGACATGCTGTAGGCCGTACTGCCGGTGGAGGTGCACACTATCAGACCGTCGGCGCGGTAGTCGGCAAGGAATATGCCGTCCAGCGATACGGCTGCGCTGATCATGGACGCCGATTCTTCTTTGGTTATTGATATGTCGTTCAGGGCATACCTGCCTACGAACTGGGGCATTTCGGGCTGTTCCAGACACAGAAGGCTGCGCCGTTCCAGGCGGAAGCGGTCGTTCTCGATAAACTCGGGCAGATGCGGAAGTTCTTCCAACGATATTGCCGAGAGAAACCCAAGGTGGCCGGTATTGACTCCCACAATAGGTATTTCCAGATCGCCCACCCATACGACAGCGCGAAGGAAAGTTCCGTCGCCACCGAGGCTCACGACAAGGTCGGCGCCGTCGGGAGTTTCGGCTTCGGTAACGCCGTCGATAATGTCCGGTGCAATTTCGGCAAGATGCGCCAGCAGCTTCTGGTGCATCGCTATTCCGATACCGCGCCTGCGCAACACATCAAGGAAGCGTGCAATGCCTCCGATTGCGGCATGTTGGTGGCGGCTGCCGTAAATTGCTATTTTCATGCTTGTTATATATCGAGATAGTGAAAAAGGTCCTGTATGCGGCGCGCGGTAGTATCGTCGGGGTCGGCGGAGGAAGATGTTCCGAGGACAGTGTATCCATAGCGCTCGAGCGAGCGGCTGATGCTCGATGCCGAACGATGATTTACACGGATATCGAAAATCACGGGAAATTTAGCATCGGAACGCTCGTCGATGTCAATGTCGGAATAGTCGCCCTTCTCGCCAAAGGATGTCACGTTAAGATTGAGAATGTGTGCGTTGCAGTCCTCCACGGCGCGGGCGATACGCGAGGCACTATAGTCCTGCCTCCGGCAGCCCACCAAGAGACGCGAACTCTCCGCTACCGACGGAAAGAGGTAGTCGTTTTCGGGGAATTTTATTTCTTTTGCGCTCAAAATCTTTCGTGGTTTTATTAATTCTGATTATTTTTGCATTCGCAAACCAAGGTACAAGCTCGGATTTTTGCGATATGCAATTACAAATTTAGGAAAAAATCTACATTAAATGACAAATCTCAGCGTTAATATAAATAAAATAGCCACCCTTCGCAATGCCCGAGGCGAAAACAGGCCCGATGTTGAGGCTGTAGCCCTTGATATCGAGAGCTTCGGCGCCGACGGTATTACCGTGCATCCGCGTCCCGATGAAAGGCACATCCGCCGCTCGGATGTATATAAACTGCGCCCGTCGTTGCGCTGCGAGTTCAATATCGAAGGCTATCCCTCGCCTGAATTCGTGGATCTGGTGCTTAAGGTCCGGCCTACACAGGTTACACTGGTACCCGACGCTCCGGACGCGATTACCTCCAGCAGCGGCTGGGATGTATCCGCCAACGCCGAATTCCTCACCTCGCTTGTTGAGCGTTTCAAGGAAGCGGGCATTCGCACCTCAATCTTTATAAACGCCGACCCTCAGGTTGTGCGTGCCGCCGCCGCCACGGGCGCCGACCGCGTTGAGCTGTACACCAAGCCGTATGCCGACCTCTACCCGACCAACCCCGAGAAAGCCGTCGCTCCTTTTGTAGAGACAGCATTGGCAGCGCGCAAGGCCGGTCTGGGCGTGAATGCCGGACACGACCTCAACCTCGACAACCTGGAATTCTTCAGCCGCCAGATACCATTCCTCAGCGAAGTATCCATAGGGCATGCCCTTATATGCGACGCCCTTTATTTTGGGCTCCGCGAAACTGTGTGCCGATACAAGGACGCGCTTCATCACCGTAGTTAAATCCGTCTTAACCTATAAAACATAAGATTATGAGTCTTTGGGAATTATGCCTCCAGGGAGGTTGGACAATGCTGCCGATAGCGTTGCTGTTCCTGCTGTGCGTGTACGTGTTTATAGAGCGCACCATCGCCATCAACCGTGCCGGCGCCGAGGATGAGAACTTTATGCAGCGCATAAAAGGATATATCCACGAGGGTGAAATCGAAAGTGCCTTCAATCTATGCCGAAAGGCAAATACGCCTTATTCGCGCCTTATCGAGAAAGGTATCTCGCGTATAGGCCGTTCCATGAACGATATCCTTGTCGCTATCGAGAATACCGGCAATCTTGAGATTGCCTCGCTGAGCCGCGGACTGCCGTGGCTCGCCACCACCGCCGCCGGCGCCCCTATGCTCGGATTCCTCGGCACGGTAATAGGCATGGTGGAGGCATTCTACGCCATTGCTCAGTCCGGCAGTTCGGCCACCATCGACTCCTTTGCCGGCGGCATTTATTCGGCTCTCGTAACCACCGTTGCCGGTCTTATCGTCGGCGTCGTAGCCCTGTTCGCCTACAACTATCTGGTGGCCCGCATCAACAAGATAATGAACCGTATGGAGGCCCGCACAATGGACTTTATGGACCTCCTGAACGAACCCGCAGCATAATATGGCACTGAAAAGACAGCAGGATATGCTTGCCACCTTCTCGATGGCATCTATGACCGACGTGGTGTTCCTCCTGTTGGTGTTCTTCATGGTAACTTCGTCGTTTGTATTTCCGACGGCGATAGAGGTAAATCTGCCCCAGAGCAGCCAGCAGACACCCGCCAAACCGTCCAACCGCATCTTTGTGGACGCCGAGGGTGCCTATTATGTCGCTGCCGCCGATGCCGACCCCGTACCAGTTGCCGCCGACTCCCTCGTGGCCTTCTTCACCGCCCTCGCTCCTGCCGACTCCCTCGGCGCCGTGGCAGTATATGCCGACGAGGATGTGAAATACGGCAATATCGTGCGACTGCTCAACCTCGGCGCCGAAAATTCGATAAAGATGGTACTGGCCACGAAGCCCGCCAAAGCTCCGCAGGCCGCCGATGACGCGACAGCCAATGACGTCAGATGAGATAAAAGCCCTCGCAGCAACCGTTGCGGCCGCCATCGCGGTAGTAGCGGTACTGTTGCTGTGCAAACTCAGCTTCGATCCATCGTCGCTGCGGCAGCCGCCGCGCCCCATGACGGAAGTGGTGGAGCAGGACGATGAATTCGTTGAATTTTTTGAGCAGCCCGTTCCAAAAGGTCCTTCGTCGCAGGCATACGCTCCGGTAGAGCGTACAGCCGAAGCTCACGGAGCCGAGGCCACGGGCACAGACCTCACCGACGCCGGCGAGATGGCTCCTGCAATGCCTGATGTGGTATCCGAGCAACCAGCTCCCATACAGAAACCAAAAAAAGAAAAACCGCAAAAAACCGGCCCGACCCAACAGGAACTCGAGGCCGAGGCACGCCGCAAAGCCCGCAAAGGCATTGCTGACGCCTTCAGAACCAAGCCCGAAACCAATGACAACACCAACGCCAACGGCACCACTCCCGGCGACGCCGGAAAGCCCGACGCCACCACCAGCGCAGTGGACGGTACAGGTACCGGCAGTGTGGGCGGCGGATGGATAATGCCAAAATATGCGAAGGTAAAGACCGGACAGACAGGACGTATCGACCTGCTGGCCGTTATCGACGCCTCGGGACAGGTAATAAAAATAGAACAGACCGGCGGCAAAGCACCGGCCGGCGCCGATCCGGCCTTAGTGGCCAAATGTATAGCGGAAGTGCGCCGCCACACCTTTACACGTTCCGACAACAACGCCCCTCCCAGAGCCACCGCCCGTATCTCCTACATCTTCCGGTAGCAATTCCCCCTCCATTTTCCCACTTGATTTGCGGGAACGGCGGTTTTTTCGTATTTTCGCGAAATAATTAATAATAATCGCTCATGTCCTGTCTACAAGCTATACTCTGCATCATTTTCCCTCCTTTAGCAGTACTCGACAAGGGGTGCGGCTCTGTACTCATAGTGGCTATCCTCACTCTATGCGGATGGATACCCGGAGTTATCGGCGCCATTCTTATTTGTACCCGTTCCAAACAATGAAAGTATTATCCCGTTTTATAGCCTGCGTATTCTGCGCGGTATCGCTGACGACCGCCGCACAGACAGATGTGCGGTTCGGCAACGAGCAGGCAGACACCGCGCATATCGATGCTCTGCTGACGGAGGGCGCCACACATACTTTTGCCACTCCCGAGGCCCGCGTAGCTTTCTTTGCCCGTCAGTTCCTCGACACGCCCTACGCAGCACATACTCTTGAAGGTGAGCCCGAAGTTCTTACCGTGCGTATGGACAGTCTTGACTGCACAACATTTGTAGAGACGGCTCTGGCATTAGCGTTCACCAATGGCGAGGGCCGTTCTTCGTGGCGCGACTTCGTGTACAACCTGCGGCGCATGCGCTACCGCAACGGCGAGGTGAACGGTTATCCCTCGCGCCTGCATTATATCTGCGACTGGGCTGTGGACAACATCCACCGCGGCAATATCAAGGATGCAACCAACCTGTTCTCGCGCATTTCATACATGATGCGCACAATCGACTTCATGTCGGCAAACCGGGACAAATATCCAGCACTGGCAAACCAGGACAATTACGACCGCATACGCATGCTCGAGAACGGCTACCGCCGCCACCGCTTCCCCTACATAAAGTCCAACGACCTAAAGCTGAAAGGCGTTAAGGATGGTCTGCACGACGGCGATGCCGTTGCACTGGTTTCCAGCCTTAAAAATCTGGATGTTACTCACATGGGTATCATCGTCAAGGACAGTCCTGCAGCCGAGCCGTACCTGCTGCATGCCTCGTCTACCGACGGCAAGGTGGAGATTTCCAAGCATCCTCTCGACGAATTCATGCGCCGCAACAGGCAATGGATCGGCATACGCATTTTCCGTCTTGCCGAATAATTTCACATACCATGCCAGCCGTTGTTGCCTTCGACCTTGACGACACCCTGTTCAGCGAATGGGATTACATCCGCTCGGGCTACCGCGCCGTGGCCAAGGCCGTGGCAGACGCCACCGGAGCCGATGCAGACGAACTGGCCCGCATAATGACGACCTACCGGCCCAAGGGTTTCGAAGCAGTGCTGCATGAAACAGCAGGGCTACCTGGCGCCGACCGCTTTACCGTAGAGGGCATGATTGAAATGTACCGCGCCCATACACCCGAAATAGCTCTCCGCCCAGGCGCACGCGAAACATTAGAGGCGCTGAGAGCCGTCGGCGCCACACTCGTACTGATAACCGACGGTTCTACAAGGCACCAGCGAACAAAGCTGAAAGCCCTCGGCCTTGAGGAATTCTTTGCCGGCGACAGAATTCTGGTGAGCGAGGAAACCGGAGGCGACAAGACCACCGACGTGCCCTGGAGGCTTGTACGCGAGCGTTTCGGGAGCCCTGGCACCCGATTCTTCTACGTCGGCGACAACCTTTCCAAAGATTTCCGGCTGCCAAACCTGGCCGGATGGACAACTATAATGCTGCGCGACACCGAAAACACAAACGTGTTCCCCCAGGAACCGCGTGCATGGACCGCCGAAAACCTACCCCAATACACCATCGACAGTTTAAGCAACTTAAATAATATCTTACTCCCATGCCTACAGCACTCATAACCGGCATCACGGGACAGGACGGCTCCTATCTGGCCGAATTCCTCCTCGAAAAAGGCTACGACGTACACGGAATAATCCGGCGCAGCTCGTCGTTCAACACCGGACGAATAGAACATATGTATCTCGACCAGTGGGTACGCGACCAGCACGAAAAACGCCGTCTGCACCTCCACTACGGCGATATGACCGACTCCTCGTCGCTCACACGGATAATCGCACTTGTAAGCCCCGACGAAATATACAATCTGGCCGCCCAAAGCCATGTAAAGGTATCGTTCGATGTTCCAGAATATACTGCCGAGACCGATGCCCTGGGCACACTGCGCCTGTTGGAATCGGTACGCATACTCGGCCGCGAGCACTGCACGAGAATATACCAGGCCTCGACATCCGAACTTTTCGGAAAGGTAGAAGAGGTTCCGCAGACCGAGACCACACCTTTCCACCCGCGCTCGCCCTACGCAGTGGCAAAGCTGTACTCTTTCTGGATTATGAAGAACTACCGTGAGAGCTACGGCATGTACACAGCCAACGGCATCCTTTTCAACCACGAGTCGGAGCGCCGCGGCGAAAACTTTGTAACACGCAAGATCACCCTTGCCGCAGCACATATCGCCGCCGGCCTGCAGGATAAGCTGTACTTAGGCAACCTCAATGCAAAACGCGACTGGGGTTACGCCCCGGACTACGTAGAGTGTATGTGGCTTATCCTCCAGCAGCCCGAACCCGACGATTTTGTAATCGCCACAGGCGAGCATCACAGCGTGCGCGAGTTCACACAGCTCGCATTCGAGCGCGTTGGACTGCACCTGCGCTGGGAAGGCTCCGGCATCGATGAGAAAGGCATCGACACCGCAACCGGCCGCGTGCTGGTGGAGGTTGACCCGCGCTTCTTCCGTCCCGCCGACGTGGAGGAACTTCTCGGCAATCCCGAGAAAGCAAAGAGCGTGCTCGGATGGAACCCACGTCGCACAAGCTTCAAGGAACTGGTGAACCTGATGGTAGATTCCGATGTGGAACTGGTAAAGAAAGAAAAGAAATGCTGAAAAAAACAGATAAGATATATGTGGCCGGTCATCGCGGTCTGGTTGGTTCGGCAATTATGGCGAATCTAATGGCTCGTGGATTCACAAACGTGGTGGGCCGCACGCACGCCGAGCTTGACCTGATGGACGCTGCCGCCGTAAAGCGCTTCTTCGACGAAGAACAGCCTGCTGCGGTGGTGCTCGCCGCCGCACACGTGGGCGGTATCATGGCAAATTCCACCCATCGCGCCGATTTTATATATCAGAACCTGCAGATACAGCAGAACGTGATAGGCGAGGCATACCGCCACGGCGTAAAACGGCTGCTGTTCCTCGGCTCTACCTGCATCTATCCCCGCGAGGCACCGCAACCCATTCCCGAGGATGCGTTGCTTACATCGCCTCTCGAATACACCAACGAGCCTTATGCACTGGCCAAAATCGCAGGCATGAAGATGTGCGAATCATTCAATATTCAATACGGTACCGACTATGTTTCCGTAATGCCCACGAACCTGTACGGCCCCAACGACAACTTCCACCTCGAGAACAGCCATGTGCTGCCTGCGATGATACGCAAAGTACATCTTGCCAAGCTGCTTGGAAATGGAGAGATGGCCGCAGTCCGCGCCGATCTTGCCGCCCGCCCCATCAGCGGCATTGATGCCGAAGCATCCGACGACCGTATTCGCGAACGGCTGGCCGACTTCGGTATCTTCCCGGGACGTGTGCGTCTGTGGGGCACCGGCACGCCGCTCAGGGAATTCCTGTGGAGCGAGGATATGGCCGACGCTTGCGTGCATGTGCTGCTCAATGTCAGGTTCGCCGACCTTGCCGCACAATGTAAAGGTGATATCCGCAATACTCATATCAACATAGGTACAGGCAAGGAAATCACGATAGCTCAACTGGCGCAGAAAGTAGCCGAAACCGTCGGCTTCGGCGGCGTCATTGAATGGGACTGCTCCAAACCCGACGGCACAATGCGCAAGCTCTGCTCGGTGGAACGTCTCCATTCGCTTGGCTGGCACCATACAGTGGAACTTCCCGAGGGAATAGAACGCCTGTACCGCTGGTATCTGGACAATACCGCAGCCCTCAACAAAAAATAAAACCTTTTTGTTGTAGATTATATCCGCCACCCGCACAAGGACGCAATCCATAACTCACATGAAACGTATATTTTACCTGATTCTGCTTGCTGGTGTTTTTGGTATCACGCTGGCCTCGCAATCCACCCCCGCCGCAGCCCGGAAAGACCGATTCGCAAACAAACTGCATACCTTCAGCTCTATTGTCAAAGAGTTGCAGGCCAACTACGTGGACACTCTGAACCCTGACAAGCTGATGGAGCAGACCATACAGTACATGCTCTACCAGATAGACCCGTATACCGAATATTATCCTGCCGACAACCAGGACGAAATCCTGTCCATATCCCAGGGCCAGTATGCCGGCATAGGTTCCGTGATTGTGAAGCGCGGCGACAAGGTGCTCATCCACGAGCCGCAGAAAGATTCACCGTCTATGCGCGCAGGTCTGCGTGCCGGCGACCGGATCCTTACTCTTGACGGCGACACCCTCAAAAAAGACGTTGCCATAGGCGACGTTAGCAAACGCTTGCGCGGGCAGGCAGGCACCGAGGTGAGCCTCACCTTGATTCGGCCCTATGTGCAGGATTCGGTTATCAACGTTACCCTTGTACGCGACAACATAAAGGTCAACCCCCTGCCATACTATGGCATCGACAGCGACGGCATAGGCTATATACGCCTGACCACCTTCAACGAGAGTGCGGCGCGCAGCGTACACGACGCCCTTGCGCAGATGATAAAAGATCCGGCGCTCAAAGGCCTGGTGCTCGACCTCCGCGAGAACGGAGGCGGTCTTCTGGAAGGCGCCGTGCAGATAGCATCCAACTTCGTGCCCAAAGGTACCGAGATTGTACGTACACGCGGACGCGACGCGCGCGACGTAAAAATATACAAGACAACCCAAAAACCACTCTCGTTAGATATTCCGCTGGCAATTCTTACCGACGGCAACACCGCTTCGGCGTCCGAGATTGTAGCCGGTTCCATGCAGGACCTCGACCGCGCCATAATTGTGGGCGAGCGCTCTTTCGGCAAAGGTCTTGTGCAATCCACCCGCATGCTGCCCTATAACGACCTGCTCAAAATCACTACAGGACGCTATTATATTCCCTCGGGACGCCTTATCCAGGCATTGGACTACAGCCACCGCGACGCCGACGGCAGCCCCATACGCACGCCCGACAGCCTCACCACTGTTTTCCACACCGCGGCAGGCCGTGAGGTGCGCGACGGCGGCGGCATCACTCCTGACATCACCGTTACCGTGCCGGAAAGCAACCGCCTGCTGTATAACATCGTATCCGACTACTGGTCGTTCGACTTCGCCAACAAATACTTTGCCGAACATCCCCAGGCACCGTCCGACTCACTTGTTACCGACGCCGTGTTCGAGCAGTTCAAAGGTTTCATCGACCCAGCCCGCTTCAAATACGACCGGCCCTGGGAATCGGCTCTCGACTATCTGCGTAAAGTTGCCAAAACCGAAGGTGTGCTCACCGATTCCGTCAACGCGCAGTTCGACGTGCTTTCGGGAATGCTGAAACACGACATCACGCACGATCTCGACCTTAACAAAGAACCGATAAAAGAGATTCTTAGCGAGGAACTGTCGCTGCGCTATTATGAGCCGGGCGAGATTATCCGCCGCAGCCTCAAGGACGACAGCACATACATCAAGGCCAAGGAAGTACTTCTAAGCCCGGAAGAGACACGCCGGCTTCTAAGTCCAGAAAAAACTCCTGCGAAGTGATGAAAGACAACTGCGAGGAAATGCTGCCCCTGGTAGATGAGGCCGGCAACATAACCGGCTGCGCCACCCGCGGCGAATGCCATAACGGCAGCAAGAAACTGCATCCGGTGGTGCATCTGCACGTATTCGACAACGACGGACGCCTGTATCTGCAGCAGCGACCGCTGTGGAAGGACATTCAGCCCGGCAAATGGGATACCGCCGTGGGCGGCCACATCGACCTTGGCGAGAACGTAGACTTGGCTCTCCGCCGCGAAGCACGCGAGGAACTCGGTCTGGAAAACTTCGAGCCTCGGTTTCTGCGCAGCTATGTATTCGAGTCCGACCGAGAGAGAGAACTGATAAACGCCTACCGCACCACCGTAGCCGAAGAACCGTGCCCGTCCGCAGAACTGGCCGGAGGCCGTTTCTGGACGTTCG
Source organism: uncultured Porphyromonadaceae bacterium (assembly GCA_902461565.1). Lineage (GTDB taxonomy): Bacteria > Bacteroidota > Bacteroidia > Bacteroidales > Muribaculaceae > CAG-873. The sequence goes on along the minus strand of CABPYL010000008.1, from coordinate 13,770 downwards.
CCGAAATCCGCGCCGCCATAGGCACCGGCACTTTTACGCCCAACTTCGAATCAGAATTTCTCACACTCTTTCCCGCCTGACACTCACATTGCTCACCTTTTATTTCCGGTGTTCCTAACGCACCGGAAATTATTTTATACCCGCAAATATCAAAAAATTTGTTAATCCAAAAATAAATACATATCTTTGCCGCATAGAATCCATACGCTCTCTTAAAGTACACCTCACTATTCATTATAACAATTCCCTTTCCAACCATGCAGAGAACATCCAGGATAGCCTTGGGTACAGCATTGCTATTTTGCGGCTGTATGATATATCTGATATGGAGAAGTGCGGATATAATACTTGTGAAGTGGACATATTCTTTAGGACTGGGGACGGTTGTGGATATGCTTAGATCCGGTATAGGATGCCATTACCCCGGCGATTTCGCAGTATATACTCTTCCGGACGCACTGTACTGCCTGGCATATGTACTGATTATGGACAGCGTCTGGCAAAACGGCAGACCATTACCCCGGATATTCATGAGCCTGTTGTTGCCTGTGATTGTCATTATTCATGAACTTCTACAGCTTACCGGTCATCTGCACGGCACATTCGATATCGCAGATCTTGCATGCTATATCGCAATCGTTTTGGCATATATCGCATATCTCTTTTTACCAACACATTATAAACCCAAAATTTTAACTCGATGAAAAAACTTTTTTATTCAGCGGCTATTCTGTCGTTGTTCTTCATCGGTCTGGCCTCGTCTGGCGAGGACTCTCCGGTTCCCACTCCCGACACCCCTCCGACAATCGACACCAAGGGCATTATTGAAATGACCGAAGGTGTAGGCGACTGGACCACCGGCTATGTAACCCCTGTGGGTTATTTCTTCTATGACAATAACGTAGGCGAGGCTGAAGGGACAAACTATCAGTCGTTGTCATATATGACAGCCGACGAAAAGGATTTCGCATGCCTTATCGCCAACACCACCGACATGCTTCCCACGCAGCTGCTCACTTCCAGAGGCAATCTCTATTTCTCGTTCCCGAACGATTCCATTCTGGAACTGCTCTACGACGACGGCACACGAATGGAAATGGTGGATAGCATACCCTACATCAAAGCTAATCTTCCCGGCCTTCAGGAGGCCCTCAAGAACGATGTCCTCAAGGCTGCGCTTGCAAATGCCGCGCTTCTGCTCAAAGCAAACAAAGGCGTTATCAGCAACGCCAACCTCGCCGAGATTATCAAGTCTCTGGCCGACGTCTTCGATCAGGTATGCGCCCTGCCATATGTGAAAGGAGATGAAACGCTGTCCAAATATCACAAAGATCCCGACGGCAACTTCGACTTTGCAAACGTGGTACGCGAATGGTTCGACAAAAACGTTACCGTCGCCTATAAGAACGTGCTTTCTTTATGGACCGGCAATGCAAGCTACAAAGTGGGAGGTTCGTCGTGCACACTGGCTGCTTCAGTATTCTGCTCGTCGGCAACCTACAATGAATACGGCGTTTACGGCATCCTCTGCGACACGAATCCCGATAATCTGAAAACAGGTGTGGCCGAATACGAAGGCACCGGCTATCAGGGCGCCGAGGATGTAAGCTACTCGGTGGATTTCCGCGGTTTCAAGCCCAACACCACCTACTATTATACCGCTTTCTACAAATTTAACTCCGGCGATCACGGCGACCTTATCGCTAAATACGGTAATCCTAATGCCGATGTGATATACGATACCACCGTGAAGTCTTTCACTACCGGCGACAACCGACTGTCTGTGGATGTGGTTATGTGTATCGACGTTACCGGCAGTATGAGCGACATCATACGCACCGTAAAGAACAACGCCATCCAGTTCTACGACATTTTCAAGGAAGAATGTGATGCGGAAGGCATCGAACTTGGCTCGCTAAACGCACAGGTAATCGATTTCCGCGACAAAAACGTGGACGCAAGCTGGCTAAATACAAGCCGCACCTACACACTTCCGGCCGAACGCGACAACTATAATGACTGGGTTAACTCGCTCTACGCCGACGGCGGCGGGGATACCCCCGAAAGCGGTCTTGAAGCTTTGGACGCAGCCTTCGACAAAACCGACTGGGGCGTGGACGACGGCTACCACCGCCAGGTTGTTATTCTGTGGACTGACGCCCCCTATCTTATCGGCGAAGAATTCACTGCTCTTACTGTAGAAGATCTCGAAGCCAAATGGAACAGGCTGCCTTCGGGCCGCCGTCTGATTCTATTCGCTCCCAATGGCACCGATTACAACGGCGGTTCATGGAGCAATCTGGACGGATGGAAAAACCTTATCCACGAAACCAATCTCTATTCCGGTTTCAACGACTTCCGCTATATTCTCCGTGCTATCATAGGTGAGCTCACAAGTAAGGGTGCGCCCGCAAGGAAAGCTGCGCCCGCAGCCCCGGCAAAATTCAAATCCAACTATTGATAGACACACTACAGAACTTACAAAAAGCGCCCCGGAGTGAGGGCGCTTTTTTTGCCGGTACCATTACCGGCTGTGAACTCCGGTTCTGCAATTCGGATTAGGCATTGCAGCCGGAGCGAATAAGAAACGGGCCCTCACGGGTATGCTTCAGATTCATTATTATTGTAATGATGTATTAGGCACGCTTTCTACTTTTACTACGGTAATAGCCGACAACCGGAACCTCGGTCCCGATGCCTGTTCTTACAGCTTTTATGACCACGTTGTAACAAGTAGAATAGGTTGCCTGAATACGCAACGTAATTTAAAAATTTTTCGCATTCAGCCTTGACAAATCCCCTCAGTGAAGTGATTTGCCAGGATTACTTGTGTAAAGATCTTTCATAAAAAGATAAAAGCAGGGTGTTATTTTAAAGATACGGCGCAAAGGTAGGGGATTTAGAGGAACGGAAGATAAATTTTATGTTAATTATTGTAAAGATACTATACAATTCTTCTCATTCCGTACAAATTAACAGAAATTTGTCAGCCATAGACTGCTATTCATGGCCATCTATAGCTTACATAACGTATATACGTGCCTTGGCACGCCCCGTAAGCGGACCTGTTATTCCTTCGCAGTGCCGCGCAGCAGCGCATTATAGCGGGGTTTGTCGGCTATGACATCAAGAGCGGCATTATAATCTTTGAGCAATGGCGATATATGACGTGTATACGAGGCGTTTTCGTAGAGATCGCGCGCTGTAAGGCCTTTCATCATCGCCACAACAAGCGGTTTCGAACGGTCCCACTGTTCCTGATTGAATTCAACCCCTTTCTGGCGTCCCATGCTGAAAAGACTGTCGGTAACGGCCTGAGGGAGTTCGAATCCTTTTACAAAATCGTCCTCTGTGGGATATTTTTTGAGCAGGGCGCTGCGGTTGGCATCGACATAATTTATTGTAACGCGGTTAATCACACCTTTGGCAACAAGGTCGCGATAATAGACGCTGTAGTACGATGTGTCGGAGGGCACAAATACATCGGGGATAATACCACCGCCACCATAAACGGGACGATGATATTTAAGGGTTTCGTAGCGCAGCGAATCGGGGCGTGGAATGCTGTCGGAGTGCCACAGCTCGCCGGCAGTGTAGCGGTTGAGCACCTCAAGCTGGTACTCCTCGCCCTTGCCTTTCTCGTATGGTTTCTGGATGCAGCGGCCCGAGGGAGTATAGTAGCGCGATACAGTCAGGCGTATCATAGAACCGTCGGGGAAAGGCATAGGCCGCTGCACAAGGCCTTTGCCGAATGTGCGCCTGCCTACTACCAGACCGCGGTCGTTGTCCTGCATGGCCCCCGCGAAGATTTCGGCAGCCGAAGCGGAGAACTGGTTCACAATTACCACCAGCTCGCCGTCAAGGAACGAGCCTGTGCGCTCGGTGGTGAATTTGCTTGGTGGCGCAGCCCGCCCGGCGGTGCTTACCACCGTTGTACCCGCGGGCAGGAATTCCTCGGCCATCTCTACTGCAGCACCAAGATAACCTCCGCCATTGTCAGATAGGTCGATTATAAGATCTTTCATACCCTGGCGGCGGAGTTTGTCAAGAGCCTCGCGTACTTCCTTGGCGGTGTCCTCGGCAAAGCGCGAGATATGGATATAGCCTGTCGTAGGGGTAGCCATAAATGTTTCGTCGACACTGTACAGGGGTATGTCGTCGCGGGTTACCTCAAAGTCGATAAGTTCGTTGCCGCGTTTTATCTTCAGCATAACGTGCGATCCCTTGGGGCCGCGCAGATGTTTCATAACCTGCGTGTTCACCATCTTCTTGCCGGCCAGGACAGTGTCGTTGGCGCTGACAATACGGTCGCCGGCCATAATGCCTACTTTTTCGGACGGGCCGCCGGAGATGGTCTGAATCACATATACGGTATCCTCGAGCATATTGAACTGTATCCCTATACCGCTGAATTTGCCGTTGAGGGGTTCGGTGAATTCCTTGGTCTCCTTGGGCGAAGTATAAGCAGAGTGCGGGTCAAGGGTCTTGAGCATGGCCTTTATCGCTTCGGTAACAAGGGTGTCGGCATCCACGTCCTCAACATAATAGCGCTCTACAATAGCCAGCGAGGCGTTCAGTTTCTGTTCGGGTGTGATTTCGAACTGTTGTGCCCGCAGCAGCGGAGCAGCCGCCACGAGAGCCAGGAGGAACAATATACTCTTTTTCATTTTATCTGTCAGTTGAATCATCTGGTTTGGGGAGGAAAATATCGACGTCGCGTCCGAAAGCACGCAACTCCCGTACTACCGACGACGAAACCGCCGCGTATCCGGGCTTGCTGAATAATAAAACACTTTCTATCCCGGAAAGTTGACGGTTTATCTCGGCCATGTCGCGCTCGTACTCGAAATCTTTTACCGAGCGCACGCCACGCAGCAGGAAACGGGCGCCGCAGGCTGCCGCGAAATCAACCGTAAGACCGGAATATGATGCCACTTCCACACGGCTGTTGCCGGCGTAGAGGCGGCGAATAGGCTCTAAAGACGTTTCGCCGCCGTCGCTGTGCTTGGCAGTGTTTATGCCCACGGCTATTATTATTCTGTCGAACAGCTCAAGGCCGCGTCGCACGATGTCGGCATGGCCCACTGTGAACGGGTTGAACGAGCCCGGGAAAACGGCTATACGCTCATTCCCCGCTGCTGTCGATGTTGGTGTCATCTTCTACAATAAGGTTATCTATGATAAAATTCTGCCGTTCCATAGTGTTCTTGCCCATGTAGAACTCCAGTACCTCGGCAAAGCCGTCCTCCTTGCGCAGGGTAACACGGTCGATACGCATGTTCTCGCCTATAAAATCACGGAATTCATCAGGCGAAATCTCACCGAGGCCTTTGAATCGCGTTATCTCCGCGTTGTCGCCGAAACGACGTATGGCGGCCACACGCTCCTCGTCGGAGTAGCAGTACACGGTATCGTCCTGTTGTTTGTCGCCGGTGCGAACACGGCCCGAGCGTTTGGTAGTCTTTTTGTTGCGTACGCGGAACAGAGGCGTCTGCAACACATACACATGGCCTTTCTTTACCAAATCGGGGAAGAACTGAAGGAAATATGTGAGCATGAGCAGGCGGATGTGCATGCCGTCCACATCGGCATCGGTGGCGATGATAACCTTGTTGTAGCGCAGGTTGTCGATACCGTCCTCGATATTCAGCGCCGCCTGCAGCAGGCAGAATTCCTCGTTGGCATATAGCTCTTTCTGCGTCGCGCCATAGCTGTTGAGTGGTTTGCCGCGCAACTTGAACACAGCCTGTGTCTCCACGCTGCGCACTTTCTCGATTGTGCCGCCTGCCGAATCACCCTCCACGATAAAAATTGACGACGCAAGTTTGCGTTCCTCGTTGCCGCGCGAGTCGTTAAGGTGCACGCGGCAGTCGTTCAGCTTGCGGTTATACAGGCTCACTTTCTTGGCTGTCTCGCGGGCTTTCTTTGCCACACCGGCCATAGCCTTGCGGTCGCGCTCGCTTTCCTGCACTTTTTTGAGGATTATTTCGGCCACGTCGAGGTCGCGGTGCAGGTAATTGTCGAGTTCTTTCTTGATGAAGTCTCCCACGTATTTGGCGATTGTAACGCCGCCGGGCGACATCTCGCGCGAACCGAGTTTAGTCTTAGTCTGCGATTCGAACACCGGGTCCTGCACGCGTATGGCGATGGCGGCTACCATACCGTTGCGAATGTCGGAATACTCGAAATTCTTGTTAAAATATTCCTTGAGCGTACGGCTTACGGATTCCTTGAACGCTGCCAGATGTGTGCCGCCCTGCGTTGTATGCTGGCCGTTGACAAACGAGTAGTATTCCTCGCCGTACTGGCGGGCATGTGTTATCACAACCTCGATATCGTCGCCTTTGAGATGAATGGGCGGATAAAGAGGTTCCTGCGTCATGTTTTCCTGCAGCAGGTCCATCAGACCGTGGCGCGATATAAAAGTCTTGCCGTTATAGTGTATCTTCAGGCCGGTGTTGAGGAAGGTATAGTTCTTCATCATCGGCACAATGAATTCGTCGCGGAAGATATAGCCCTTGAATATTTCTGCCGACGGAGTAAAGCTGACCAAGGTACCGTTGGGCGCGTCGGTTGGCATTATAGGCGTTTCCTCTATCAGCTCGCCCATGCTGAAGCGGGCGCGCTTGCACTGTCCGTCGCGGAAAGCTGTAATCTCGAAATCGGACGAAAGGGCATTTACGGCCTTTATACCCACGCCATTTAGACCTACGGACTTCTTGAAGGCCTCGGAATCGTACTTGGCGCCGGTGTTCATCTTCGATGCAGCCACAATGAGCGAACCCAGAGGAATGCCGCGGCCATAGTCGCGGATGGTTGCCGAGGTTTCGGTAACATTCACATCGATCACCTTGCCGAAGCCCATCATGTACTCGTCTATGGAGTTGTCCACCACTTCTTTGATAAGGACATAGATACCGTCGTCGGAATTTGTTCCGTCGCCTAACTTGCCGATATACATGCCGGGACGGCGCTGTATATGCTCGTTCCACGACAATGTTATTATGTCGTTGTCAATATACGCCGCGGTGCCGGTGTCGGTATTGATGATTTCTTCTTCTAAGTCGCTCATAGCAGTGGATTAAGGTTGTTCGGGAGAGTTATCTGATAAATCGGCGCGCCGTTTCGATATCGGCTGCGTGGTCCACGTCAATAATTTTTGGAAAGTCGAAGGCCTTTATACGCAGACCGGCCTCTATGAGGGCCCTCTGGTAGTTGCGCATGCGGCTTACGCCGCGGTTCATACAATCGTCGAGCACACGCAGTGCCGGTGTCGTGAGGCCATAAATGCCGCCGCTTATATATTTGTCGTGGCCGTCTGAACTGTCGCGGAATGCCATGATAAGTCCCGTTGCCTCGTCAACATCTACATACAGGGGCTTCTCGTCGTCGATGAAGGTAGTGAGTCCCATGCAGCCGTCGGCATCTCTGTCGGCGTCGAAAGCCTCGGCGTAGCGGATGAAATCTTCCTGCCGGAAGATGGTATCGACAGTGGTGAGGATGAATTTGCCCGCTCTGAAGCCGCGCGAAACCTCATAGAAGCTGTGCATGGAGCTGGGTGTGGTGCGCACTGTCAGATGGAAATCGAACGGCAGTTCGCCCGCTATACTTTCCAGATAGCGGCGCACGTCGGTCATGTGCTCGTTTACAATAACATTGAGACTCTCGGGCCTGTAGGAGGCGAAAATGTCGATAAGGCGGCGGATCATGGGGCGTCCGTCGAGGTCGACAAGCGGTTTGGGCACAGCAACGCCTTCCTGCACCAGGCGGGAGCCTTCTCCGGCGGCGATTATGGCATAGTGCATGGTGTCAGTCTTCTTTGGAAAGGTCGATAGTTGGATCGGCGCCCTTGTCTTTGTTCTGGTACTGTTTTGTGAGAGGACGGCGGTACACCTGGTCGTTTATCTGGCGGTTGCGGAACACATCGAGGGCTGTATATATGGCACAGCGCAAGGAGTCGGCCACAGCTACGCCCTTGCCGGCGATGTCGTAGCCGGTACCGTGGTCGGGCGACGTGCGCACAAACGGCAGGCCGGCGGTAAAGTTAACGCCGTTGTCCATCGCGATTGTCTTGAAGGGTGTGAGGCCCTGATCGTGGTACATGGCCAACACACCGTCGAAAGCCTTGTAAGCGCCGCTGCCGAAGAAACCGTCGGCGGCATATGGACCGAAGGCGAGAATCTTGTCCTGGCGCGATTCGGCTATGGCAGGCTTTATTATCTCTTCCTCCTCGGCGCCGAGAAGACCTTCCTCGCCGGCATGGGGATTCAGCGACAAAACACCTATACGCGGCGACGGAATGCCGAAGTCGCGACGAAGCGATGCGGCGAATGCGGCAATTTTTTCGATTATCAATTCTTTGGAGAGGGCTGAAGAAACCTCGGCGACGGGCGTATGTGCCGTAACGAGTGCCACGCGCAGGTCGTCGGCGCACATCACCATCAGCGCCTGGCTGTGTTCCTCGGCGTTGACATTGGCGGCGGCTTCGAGGAATTCGGTGTGTCCGGGGAAGTGGAACTCGTCGCTCTGGATATTATGCTTGTTTATCGGGGCAGTTACCAAAACGTCGATGTCGCCGTTCTGCAAGTCGGCCACAGCGGCTTTTAGAGCTGCAAGAGCAGCCTGTCCGGCTGCGGGAGTGGACATGCCGGGGTCTATTTTCAGGTCCTCGCCCACAACATTGATTATGTTGAATACGCCGTCGCGGGCGTCGGCGGCACTGTCGACACGGGTAAGCTGCACTGCGGGCAATTCCATTGCCTTGCGATAGAAGGCCGCGGCTTTTGCCGAGCCATACACAACGATGGTACACAGATCGGCCATGCGGGGATCTTCAAGAACTTTCAGAATCACCTCGTAGCCGATACCGTTGGTGTCGCCGTGGGTAATGCCCACGCGTATTTTACGATTGCTCATTGTTCTGGTTGTTATCTGTCTGTTTTTTAGCACCGGCAAGCATGCCGCAAGCCGCCATGATGTCCTCGCCGCGCGAGGCACGTATGGTAGCTGTTACGCCGTGCCCGTTCAGCCGGTCGCGGAAACGCTCCATAGTCTGCTGCGACGAGGGTTCACCGTCGAAACCGGGAATACGGTGGAAACGGATAAGGTTCACGCGTGCCGATGTGCCGCGCAGCAATGCCGCAAGGGCGTCGGCGTGGCGCATGCTGTCGTTAATGCCTCGGAACATGGTATATTCCACCGACAGACGCCTCTGGTGGGCGAAATCGTAGCGACGTAAGGTATCCACAATCTCTTTTTCGGGAAAGGCGTTCTCGACAGGCATCAGCGAGGCGCGCTCTGCGCTGAAAGGCGAGTGCAGGCTCACGGCGATATGCGTGCCGGCTTCGTCGAGCAGGCGGCTGAAACCGGGCTGCTTGCCTATGGTGGACACCGTTATGCGCTTGGGGCTCCATGCGAAGCCCCAAGGTGCTGTAAGAATCTCCACAGCACGCAGAACGGCGTCGATATTGTCGGTAGGTTCACCCATGCCCATGAAAACGATGTTTGTAAGCGTTTCGCTCGCAGGTATGGAGAGAATCTGGTTTATTATGTCTCCGGCATCGAGGTTGCCCTGCCATCCACCACGGCCCGTCATGCAGAAGCGGCAATTCATCTTACAGCCGGCCTGGCTGGACACGCACAGGGTGGCGCGGTCGTGGTCGGGGATGTACACCGCTTCGATATCGCGACCGCCGACACCCTCGAAAAGATATTTCGCCGTACCGTCGTTGCTCACAGCCTGTGCGACAGGCGCTTTGCGACCTACGGTATAGCCGTTGTCGGCGAGCCACTGGCGCGCTTTCTTGGACAGGTCGGTCATCTGCTCGATGTCGGTGGCGCCGCGGCTGTATAGCCACGCCGCCATCTGGCGGGCTGCGAAAGGCCTCAGCCCGGCAGCCTTCGCCACCGCGCCGAGTTCCTCTGGATTCATGCCCAACAGTTTAGTCATTATTCCTCCGCCTTGGCTTTGGCAGCCTCCACCCATGCGGCAACTTCCTCCGGCTTGGGGTTGGCGAGACCAAGTTTGTTCTTTTTATTAACACCGCACAGGTCCTGAAACAGTTTGTTGGGGTTCATGGGAGCCATAGCAGCCACGGTGAGGACACCGGTTTTCTGCAGCGGCTCCACCCATTCGGCAGGAACGCCGGCAGCGATGAAGACTTCTGCCTTGTCGCGTTTCTCCACTTTCTCGGGGCGCATCTGCGGGAACAAAAGCACTTCCTGGATTGTAGTCTGGCCGGTCATTAGCATTACAAGGCGGTCCATACCTATACCCATACCCGATGTGGGAGGCATACCGTACTCGAGGGCGCGGATAAAGTCGCCGTCGATAATCATTGCCTCGTCGTCACCTTTCTCACCTAACCGCATCTGCTCCACAAATCGTTCGTACTGGTCGATGGGGTCGTTAAGCTCGGAGTAGGCGTTTGCCAGTTCCTTACCGTTGACCATCAGCTCGAAGCGCTCGGTAAGTTCGGGGTTGTCGCGGTGGCGCTTGGTAAGAGGCGACATTTCGATGGGATAATCGGTTATGAATGTAGGCTGAATGTATGTGCCCTCGCACTTTTCACCGAAGATTTCGTCGATAAGTTTGCCCTTGCCCATTGTGTCGTCCACCTCTACGCCAAGCTGGCGCGCAGTGGCACGGAGCTGTTCCTCGTCCATGCCTGTGATATCCACTCCTGTGTGGTCCTTGATGGCCTGCGCCATTGTAACGCGCGGGAATGGGGCCTTGAAGCTGATCACGTTGTCGCCAACCTTCACCTCGGTGGTGCCGTTCACGTCGAGGCATATCTTCTCGAGCATCTTCTCGGTGAAAGACATCATCCAGTTGTAGTCCTTGTAGGAAACATATATTTCCATGCAGGTGAACTCGGGATTGTGGGTGCGGTCCATACCTTCGTTGCGGAAGTTCTTGGAGAACTCGTACACGCCTTCGAAGCCGCCTACGATAAGGCGCTTGAGATACAACTCGTCGGCGATACGGAGATAGAGGGGTATGTCGAGTGCGTTGTGATGCGTGATGAACGGACGTGCCGAAGCACCGCCGGGAATAGACTGGAGAATGGGTGTCTCCACCTCAACATATCCGGCGTTGTTGAAATATTCGCGCATGGAGGTGTATACCTTGGTGCGCTTGAGAAATATCTCCTTAACGCCATCGTTTACAATAAGATCCACATAGCGACGGCGATAGCGTAGCTCGGGATCGTCGAAGGCGTCGTATACAACACCGTCCTTCATCTTCACGATGGGCAGCGGTCGGAGCGATTTACTGAGCACGGTGAGGTTGCGGGCGTGAACAGAAATTTCACCTGTCTGGGTGCGGAAAACATAGCCGCATACTCCGATAAAGTCGCCTATATCCAGCAGTTTCTTGAAAACGACGTTATAAAGGTCCTTGTTTTCGTCTGGACAGATTTCGTCGCGGGAGATATAAATCTGGATTCTGCCGCGAGAGTCCTGCAGCTCCACAAAAGAAGCCTTGCCCATTATGCGGCGGCTCATGATACGGCCTGCGATACATACGTCGCGGGCGGGTTCATCGTCCTTGAAACCGGCTTTGATCTCGTCGCTGTAGCCGGTAACCTTATATTCGGCAGCAGGGTACGGTTCGATACCCATGCGGCGCAGCTCGGCCATACTCTGGCGGCGCAGCTGCTCCTGTTCGCTCAAATCGATATTGCTCATATATTTGCTTAACTTTATTTCCGAACTGCAAATATAGCAATTTCCGCCGATTTGCACAAGAGCGCTGAACAGCTGACACTTCCGTCGTCCGCGCAGACACAAAGAAGCCCCGCAAGGTTTTTCGTTTCCTTGCGGGGCCGTATGTTCTCGCGAAAAACGCGTGTCAGATAAAACAGAGTATCAGCGCCTGTGCGGCCACCACACGGAGAAACATGGTGAGCGGGTACACCGTGGAGTAGGCCACGGCAGGCTGGTCGTTGGATGTGGAGTTGTTGGCGTAGGCCAGAGCGGGGGGATCGGTGCAGCTGCCGGACATAAGACCCATGATAGTGAGCAGGTTTATGCGGTCGTGGCCACGGGCGATACAACCCACGACAATCAGAGGCACAACTGTTATTACAAAGCCCCAGATAACCCACCACATACCGGTGGTGTTGAACACCGAAGCTGCGAAGTCCTTGCCGGCGGAGATACCTACCGAGGCAAGGAACAGGCATATACCCAACTCACGCAGCAGCAGCGACGCCGACGAGGATGTATATGTGATAAGTTTGGCCTTGTAGCCGAAGCGGCTTATAAGAATTGCCACTACAAGAGGACCGCCTGCCAGACCGAGCTTCATGCCGAAGCCGATGTTGATGGAGCCAAGTACGATACCGAGGATAATACCCACGAAGATGGTGATGAGGTTGGGTTGGTTGAGGCGCTTCATGGAGTTGCCGAGACGCGATGCGAGGCGGTCGATATCCTCTAAATTACCCACAACGGTGATGCGGTCGCCAATCTGAAGACGAAGGTTGGGAGCGGCAAGAAGGTCGACACCGGCACGGTTCACACGGGTGCAGTTAAGTTGGTAGCCGTTGTGCAGACGCAGCGAGCCAAGGGCCACGCCGTTGAACTCGCTCTTGGTAACCAGAATGCGGCGCGAGTATACGGGTGTGGGAATCGATTCCCAGTCCATTTCCACCTCCGGACCGATGACAGCCTTGAAACGGTCGGCATCCTGGGCCGAGCATACAATTTTCAGGAAGTCGCCGGTGTGGATTTCGGTGCTCGACTTCGGAATAATAACCTTACCGTCGGAACCCATGAGTCTGGAAACCACAAAGTTGGTCTGTATCACATCGTGAAGCTGAGCCATCGTGCGACCACTCACAAGCACGTTGGTAACTTTTACCGACAGCATGAACGGTTTCAGGTGGCTGTTTTCCTGCTCCTGCTCTATTTCCTTGATTTCATTATCGGTTTTGATACGGAAAATCCACTTGATTACGAACATCGAAAGTATGATGCCCACAACGCCGAGGGGATACGCAGCGGCATAACCGCTCGCCATAAGGTTGGCCTGCTCGGAGCTCTGCGTAGCCTGCGAAATGGCCTGCTGCGCGGCGGCAAGACCCGGGGTATTGGTTACCGCGCCGCTCATAACGCCAACGAGCGCAGAAATGTCGTGGATATTACCGAAGTAATATATGCCCAACACAATGGCAACGTTCAGTGCCACAACCATAACTGCAAGCACATTCAGACGCATGCCGCCCTTCTTGAACGACGAGAAGAAACCGGGACCCACCTGCAGACCTATCGAGAAGATAAACAGGATAAGACCGAACTCCCGCACGAACTTTAGGATGTCGCTGTCCACAATGTAGCCGAAGTGGCCCATCAGAATGCCGACGAACAGTACAAAGGTTACACCGAGCGAAACACCGAAAATCTTGAGCTTGCCTATGTATATACCCGCCGCTATAACGAACGAGTACAGCACAAGCGTCGAGGCGATGCCGGTGTTGCCTGGTAAAAATAAATCGTAAATGAAGTCCATATTGTTATATATCAAGAAACTGACAATCGCGAACCCTTCCCTGCCCCGGGAAATTTTTTGCAAAGTTACGCAATTTTTCACGATATCTCAGCCTATGCCGCATATTTTTTAGCACAACAATATATTTACCCGATAAATTACAGAAAAAGGTATTAAAAAAGCAGCGACGTATGCCGCTGCTTTTTATACTGTGTGAAAAAAATCAGTCTTTCTTGGGGCCGCGGTCGTTGCGGTCGCGACGCGGACCGCGGTCT
>CABPYL010000007.1 GCA_902461565.1 uncultured Porphyromonadaceae bacterium | reverse complement strand
TTACTCCTACGTCAGTTTAGCAAACTGGTGGTTTCAGCCACTCACCCACCTCTCCTTGGTGGCGCATAGCGGGCTTTCGTCCGTTTTGCTCTGCAAAGTTACAATTTTTTGGCGCTTTATCCAAATTTTTGGTACTATTTTTATTTCAATTTTTTATCAGCACCAACAATTTGCTGATTATCAGCGGCTGAGAATAAGGTTCTTTTCCTTTGCCATGCGGCGCAGGTTGAGTATGGCGTAACGCATACGCCCGAGAGCGGTATTTATGCTCACGCCGGTAAGCTCGGCAATTTCCTTAAAGGAAAGATCGCGGTAGAAGCGCATGTTAAGCACTTCGCGTTGCGTATCGGGCAGCTCGTCGATAAGACGACGGAGGTCGTCTTCTATCTGCAGGTCTATGATAGCATCTTCAATCGTTTCCTCGGCAAGCTCGCGGCGGTTGAGGATATCGAAGTTGGTATCGTCGGTACTGAGTACAGCTTCACTCTTTTCGGCTCGGAAGGAGTCGATTACGAGGTTGCGGGCTATACGGGTGATCCATGCGGAAAATTTGCCCATATCGTTGTACCGGCCCTGGCGGATGGTGGTGATTGCTTTTACAAATGTTTCCTGGAAGATATCATCTGCAATGTCGCGGTCCCGTACCATCTGATATATGTATGTGAACAATCGTCCCTTGTGCCGCAGAAGCAAAGTATCGAAAGCTTCGTTGTTGCCGGAGGCGTAAGCTACTACCAACTGCTCGTCGGTGAGCTCTTTAATGTTTTGCATTTTCTATTCTGTTTTTGATTTAGAGTAGAGTTTTGCGATAGGCGGCTTTTTTAAGTGAATAATAATTTGGTGAGTGATATGCTCTGATTTATTTTGCCCTGTTCTTCCAGGGTCTTCGAAAAACAAAATTACTGTTTTTCCGTATTATTTGCAAGAATTCTGTTAGCATATTTGCATTATTTAACACATCTTGCACAATAAAGCGGTCTGATTGATTTTGCTGACAAGAAGAAGGGACCGACACTCGTTTTTGAAGCTTTCTATAGAGTGTCGAATCCCTACTCTTGTTATCATAATTAATCTTTACGGCTCTCCAATCGATCTTATGGCCTTGGAATTCAGGCCGAGTCCTGTCATTGATGTGCCTGCGAATCGGTTGCCGAGCGTTGCTGCCAACCTCCGCCCAAAGCCTTGTACAATTGTACCAGAGCAAGATTCTCGTCCCGCACAGCGTTGCTCAGACCAATCTGGGCATCGAAATATCGGCGCTGGGCATCAAGCACCTCAATATAATTTATGCTGCCGGTGCGATACTGCAGTTCGGCGAGTTCCACATATTTCTGTGCGGCATTGCGCGAACTAATTTTCAGAGCGGTCGTTTCCCGTACATTGCTGTATGTAGTTACAGCATCATCCGTTTCCTTGAACGCCTCCAGAACTGCCTGCTCATACTTCAGCCTACTTTCATCATACGCCGCCAGGGCCGCCTTATATCTGGCTTTTTTACGACCGAACGAGAACACAGGCGCTATAAGCTGACCGGCCACATACGAAAATGGCGAGCTGAAGAATCCTTTCAGGGCATCATTTTCCCATCCGCCCTGTAAATTAAATGTAAGGCGTGGAAAACGGTCGGTATATGCCACTCCTACCCCGCTCATCGCCGATATCAGCTGCTGTTCGGCGGCGCGGATATCGGGTCGCCGCTGCAACAGCTGAGACGGCACGCCGATTGGCAATGAATCCGGAATCAAGGATGTAACCTCTGTGCCTCCGCGAATAATTTCCTCGCCGGGATAGGTTCCCATTAACAGACACAGAGCGTTTTCTGTTATTTTGATGCGCTTTTTCAGGTCCGGAATAAGCGCCGCTGTGGTGGCGTATTCAACCTGAGCCTGCTGATAGACAAGCTCGGAAGTGAGGCCGCCTTCGAAACGTAACTTGGCCTTGGCCACTCCTTCGCGCCGAGTTTCCAATGTTCGCTGCACAATGGCTAACTCATTGTCCAGAGCTACAAGCTGAAAATATGATGTAGCAACTTCAGCAATAAGTGTCATGCGCAATGCCCTTTCGTCTTCCACCGAGAGCAGCCATTCGGCTTCGCCTTTCCGACGCGCCCACCGCAGATTGCCCCATAAGTCGATTTCCCAATTCAGATTAGCCTTCAGACCAAATTCCGGATCACGTTTGGAAGATTCGCCGGCATAATCGTTGGTTTCATTATCTGCCGTCGCCCTGATGTCTATCGTCGGCAACAGATTGGCTTTGCTGATTCTATACAATTCCCGCAGTTGTTCCACATGCGATACAGCAGCCTGGATGTTGCGGTTATGTTCGAGCGTGCGGTCAATCAGCCGGCACAGAACGCTGTCTCCATAGAAGCGCCACCATTCCATATCAGCAATAGTCAGAGTATCCATTTCTCCGGCTACGATAGTCTCCGGAAGGTTTAGCTCCGGGGGCCTGCATTGCCGTGTGGCAGAACATGCCGCAAGCAACGGAGCAACGACCAAGGCAATTATTATTGTTCGGATATGTTTCATTTTTTCAATTTTTCCTTAATACGATATACCCATACAAAGAAGAATGGCACAAATATTATTCCGACAGCAACGGCTACAAGCATTCCGAAGAATACACCTGTACCTATGCCCTGACGGCTCGCCGAACCCGGACCCGTTGCAAATACAAGTGGCAGCAGACCGAGAATAAACGAGAGCGACGTCATTACGATTGGCCTGAACCTCAGCTTCATGGCCGTGATTGCGGCCAACACTGCATCGCGCCCCTTGTCTACCTCTTCTTTGGCAAACTCTACAATCAGAATAGCGTTTTTGGCAACAAGGCCTACCAGCATTACCAGTCCGATCTGGAAATAGATGTTGTTTTCGAGGCCGCATATCCATATTCCGAGATAAGCTCCCAGACCTGCGACAGGCAACGACAGAATAACTGCTATAGGCACAGTCCAGCTCTCGTAGAGGGCTGCAAGAAAGAGAAACACAAACAGGAGGGCGAGCATAAGGACAAACGCCGTGTTGCCGCTTTCATGTTTCTCCTGATATGACAGGCCGCTCCATTCAAGACCGATGTTCTCAGGCAGATGATCTGCGGCAATCTGCTCCAGCGTAGTCATGGCCTGGCCGGAACTGTAGCCCGAAGCCGCCTCGCCTGTGACAGGAGCGGCATTGAACATATTGAAACGTTTTATAGTACCGGCTCCTGTGATATAGCGTGTGGAGCCGAGCGCCGTAATCGGTATCATGGCACCGTCGGCACCACGCACAAAGAAAAGACGCAGATTGTCGCGGTAGGCCCGATAAGGAGCCTCGGCCTGGATATATACGCGGTATATACGGTTAAACATATTGAAATCGTTGATATACAGCGAGCCCGTGAACGCTTTCATAGTCGAGAATATATCCGACATGGGCACACCCTGAAGACGCGCTTTGTCGCGGTCGACATCGTAGTAAAGCTGCGGTATGGCATTCTGCATCGCGGTGGAAAGCCCAGCCAGTTCGGGTTGCTGGGAAGCGTAATACATTAATGTATCTACTGCCTGGCGCAGATCGTCATAAGTAGCGTCGCCACGCGCCTCAAGCACCATCTCGACACCTCCGGAATTTCCGAGGCCGGGAATAACCGCCGGCGTAGACAAATATACTTTCGACTCCGGATAGCGGGCCAGCTCCTGCCGTACGCGTTCCATAACATCGGAAATATCATCTGAAGTGCGTTCGCCCCACGGCTTAAGAATCACGGTGAGCTGGCTGCGCGCCTGGTTGGAACCTACACGCGGGCTTGAACCCGTTACGTTAAGCACATGCTCTACCGCGGGGTCGGATTGCAGGAAAGCCATTGCCCGTTCGGTAACTTTGCGTGTGCGCTCGATAGTGGCTCCCTCGGGCAATTCAAGTTCCACAGTAAAATAGCCCTGGTCCTCTTTCGGCATAAAGCTCTGTGGCACTACCATATTCATCACCCATATTCCTATCAGAATGACAACAAAGGCTATGAACATGAAGCGTGAATGGTGAAGTGTCTTATCCACCTGGGCGCAATAGAACCGGTTCCCTGCGGCCAATCCCCTGTTTATCGCGCGGAAAAGGAAATTTTTGTGTCCGCCTCTATCGGGACGCAGTATCATAGAGCACATTACTGGGCTCAATGTCAGCGCCACGATGGTAGATATTATGACAGATACGGCGATAGTTATTGTAAACTGGCGATAGAGCTGTCCGGTGATACCTGGAAGGAAACTCACCGGTACAAAAACGGCACAGAGCACAAGAGACATGGCTATCAGAGCACCGCTGAGATTGCTCATCGCTTTCTTTGTTGCCTCATAGGGCGAAAGCCCTTCCTCGTTCATAATACGGTCTACATTCTCGACTACGACGATTGCATCGTCCACAACTATACCGATTGCCAGAATCAGGCCCAGCAGAGTGAGCATATTGAGCGAGAAACCGAATGCGAGCATAACACCGAATGTTCCTATTAGAGAGATAGGGACAGCAACAATAGGAATTATCGTGGCTCTCCAGCTCTGCAACGACAGGAAAACAACCAGCATCACAAGCAGCAGCGCCTCGAACAGTGTACGGTACACATGATGAATGGAAGCGGATATGTAGGTGGTCATATCAAAAGGAATCGCATACGTAATTCCCTCAGGGAAATTACGGCCGATTTCTTTCATCGTTTCCTTTACACGGTCGGCAACCTCGATGGCGTTGGCGCCAGGCAGCATATTTATGTTGAGAACGGCGGCATTACCTCCGTCTATACCGCTCTCCGTTGAATAGGAGGAGGCTTCAAGAGATATACGGGCGACATCCTTAAGTCGGATAATCGAACCGTCGGGATTGGCCCTCACCACAATCTGCTCGAACTCGTCGACAGACGACAGACGCCCTTGCGCGGTGATTGGGATGGTTATGTCCACACCCTCTATCGGCGCTTCGCCGAGCACACCGGCCGCCGATTCGCGGTTCTGGTCGCGGAGAACCGACTGCAGATCCTTGACCGTCAGCCCCAGATCGGCAAGTTTGTCGGGCTGCACCCAGATACGCATCGCATAGTACCGGCTGCCGACATTCGACACACTGCCGACACCGGGCACGCGCCTCAACAGGTCGAGAACATTCAGCGTAGCATAGTTCGACAGATAGATTTCATCAAATTTAGAGTCGGAGGAAAACAGCGTTATGGTCATTAACCGGCTTGCGGCCTGTTTCTCCACGGTGATGCCATTCTGCACCACCTCGGCCGGCAGGCGCGATTCGGCCTTCTTCAATCGGTTCTGGATATCCACTGCCGCGAGATCGGGATCGGTGGAAATATCGAAGGTAACCGTTGCCGAGAAGCCTCCGGAATTGGAACTCGACGACTCCATATAAATCATTCCCGGCGTACCGTTAAGCTCCTGTTCGATAGGAGTCGCCACTGCCTGCGATACAGTCTGTGCATCGGCACCGGGATAGGAAGCTGCAATCCTAACCACCGGCGGCACAATCTGTGGATACTGGTCGACAGGCAGAAGCACCAGTCCTATCGTACCGACAATAACGATAACGATAGAAATGACAATCGAAAAGACGGGATGACTAAGAAAAAAATTATTCTTCATCGCATTATTCCTCCTCGGTTGTGGTTTCATTCTGGGTTGCAACAGGCTCAACTTCCACTTTCATTCCATGCGAAAGCTTGTGAAGTCCCTCTACGACAATACGTTCTCCGGCCACAAGTCCGCGTTCTATTATAGTATTATTTCCGATTTCGGGACCGGTTTCCACGTATCTCTTTTCAACTACATCATTTGCCCGTACCACGTAGAGATAGGCTCCGCCGTTCTCTATAATCAGCGCCCGGGTTGGAACCACCACTGCATTCTCGCGCACATCCATCAGCAGTTTCACGCGCGTGAACTGTCCCGGAAGCAGAATATGGTCGGGGTTGGGCATCTCGGCCCTTACCGAGAAAGTACCTGTCTTGGGGTCGATCTGCGGATCAGCAAAATCAACCAGTCCGCGATACGGGTAAGCAGAACCATCGGCCAGGGTAACGGTAATATAAGGATCCCAGGTGCGGGTGGAATCACGCTGTCCAAGATTTATGTTACGGGCTTTTGAACGGAGATACTCAAGCGAAGTCATGCTGAAATCGATACGCACTGTATCGCTTTTCACAACTGTTGCCAGCAGCGACTGATTTCCGGGGCCCACAAGGGCGCCGATATCGGCATTGCGTTCCGATATGTATCCGGAGGCCGGGGAACGGACCGACGTATAGCCCAGTGTCAGTTCCGCCTGGGTAAGATCTGCCTCGCACACTGCCACATCGGCCGTAGCACTTTCGTAGGCCGCGATAGCGTTGTCCAGGTCAAGCTGACTGGCAGCGTTCTGTTCGTAAAGCGGACGGATTCGGTTTAAATCCCGTTCTGCCTTCAATGCCTGAGCTTTTGCCTTGTTAAGTTGCGCCTTTGCACGGTTTGCCCGAGCCTGATAGAGCTGCGGGTCAATTATAAACAAAGTCTGTCCCTTTTCGATATAGGTACCTTCGGCAAAAAGCATACGCTCAAGATAGCCCTCAACACGTGCATGGATTTCCACAAATTGCTGTGCGCGGATACGGGCTGCATATTCTCCATAGATGTTTACATCCTCTGTTTTCACTGTCTCAACAGCAACAACAGGAAGCATTTCCTCCACCGGACGGTGATTCAGAATATAGCTGACCACAATAGCAGAAATAACCGCAACGCAGAGTATTACGCCGATCCACCGGCGCCCTTTGATTGGAATACTTACCCACCATTCCCTGCATCTCCTGCAAAGCCGGCGTAAATATGAAGCATATGTCTGCAGCAACAATTTTTCGGGACGTATATTCCCGTTGTTATCCATATTCATAATGTTGTTAATCCTGAGTATATTAAGCTAATCGATGAATTATTAAACCGGGATTGATGTTATCCGTTGTTCCGGTTTTTATATGTTTGGGTAACCGGACTATTTTTATTAGAAACAATACACCGACGCCAATGGTTTTTGATAATTTATTTTTAGTTTTTCTGGACAACAAGATAGTTTGTCAGACTCCAGAACTTAGCCGGACTTATTATTCTGATTATTTTCTGTCCGTTCTCCTCCACTATTTCATAAGACTCCTTCGGATGATTTGTCAGAATCTTTGCCTTATCAGTGCCGAGAGGCAGAACGGCGAGGGTGCTTTTATCGCTGATTGCAAAAGCGTCATTATCGAAATCGCCTTTCATCAGTCTTGTATTGCGGAGAAATCCGGATTCGATGATATTGGCATTTTTCAATTCGGATTTTGTAGCGATAATGTAGTAGCATGTATTAAGTGCATTCTCAAGTTTAACCGACTCCTCTTTTGCCGAATCTCTTTCGCCTGTAACAGCCGAGACCGTTGTATAGAGAGAATCTACGGTGCTGTGAAGAATGCCAATCTGTGCGTTAGCAGCCACAAGCTGTTGCCTCAGAGATTCGATTTCTTCCATCTGGGAATCTATCTGTATACTCAGGGCCTCAATTGTTTCCTTAAGTTCTTTGCTGTTGATTGTGGAACGGTGAAGTTTAGCCTCTAAATTTTGCAATTGCTCCTTCCGCTGTCGGATTTTTCCTTTGACGGCAGAAATATCCGCAAGTATCCGGGCTTTCTGTCCGGGATTTTCGTTTGGATTCGCGGCAGCGATAGTCATGATGTTTTCGAGCTGCTTAATCTGCTCCAGGCCGACAGAAACCTCCTTAACCAGCGACAGAAGCTCGTCGCGCTCAGCCAGAGCGGTGGCGAGTTCCTGCTTGGTAATATTTTCCAAAGACTGCTGTTCCTTCCCGGTGTTCCCGTTGCAGGAGAACAATATCGAGGCAATGACCATCGGAATAAAGATATGTCTTGTTTTCATTATATCGGATAATTGAGTTTGCGCAAATTTCGCAAATAATACATGTATATCACAGCGAGTGTAAACAGACAGCGCAAAAGTGTAAATGAAGGTAACACCCGAAGTTTGCCACTGATAGAAATAAGTGTTAATTTTGCGACATGAAATCTTTGGAGCACAAGACCAATTTAATCTTCGATCTGTTCTTCTGCATCGTTATCATGCCTCTCCTGATAATCGTCGGACCGGCACAGAATTGGTGGAGAATATCTCCCGTGTTTTCATGCCTGGCCATTGCATATCTGTACGGATGCTACTTTATCACCAAAAAATTGCATCTGCCACAGCTCATACTTTCACGGGCATATTATAAGATAGGCATCATTTCCCTGGTATTTATATTACTTACATATATGCTCACCTTATACCCGTTGCCTGAAATGGATTTTGTAATACCATCCATGTCCGAATATCAGACGCGGGTAAGAAACTACAATGTCGCAATAACCGTGTGGCTCATGTTCCTGGTGGTTATATGCTACTCTCTTACTGTGGCTTTCATCAAAGAACTATATCACCGGCTGCTGTTGCAGAATATTGTGGAAAACCAACGCGACAAAGCAGAACTGGCACTATACAAAGCCCAGATTAACCCTCACTTCCTTTTCAATACACTCAACTCGCTATACAGTCTGATAATAGGCACCTCGCAAAAGGCAGAGGACGCATTCATCAAATTTACCGAACTGCTTAAATACACATATCTGACAGCTAACAGCGACTGGGTTACAATCGCCGACGAAATCAACTATATAAACAATTATATCGACCTCCAGCTTATCCGGCTGGACAGACACACAAACGTAATCCGAGATTTTTCAACAGACAACAATGCGGCATCCATCCCACCAATGATTTTTCTGACATTTGTGGAAAATGCCTTCAAATATGGAGCTTCTTCGAATCGCGATTGCCATATCCTGATAAAACTGCATCTGAATAACGGCATATTGTATTTCCACACCCGGAATATGATACTGAAACATTCCGATGAGTTCCGCAAAGATATGCCGGTAGGAATAGACAATTGCCGGAACAGACTGTCGGCCTTGTATCCCGGCAACTATTCGCTGAATATTAAAGAGGAGAACGGACTGTTTGATGTTGAACTGAGAATAAACCTTGACAAACATGAATGACAGTATCAGATGTGTGGCTATCGACGACGAGCCTCTGGCCCTGGACATAATAGAAAAATTCTGCCAACGGATAGGAAACATTGAGCTGCAGAAATTCTCCGACCCATCGGAAGGTCTCGACAATATTCAGCGCAACAGGCCGGATATAGTTTTTCTTGATATAGAAATGGACGGCATCAACGGGCTCGAAATAGCATCCCGCATGCCCGAAGGCACATGCTTTATATTCACCACGGCATATTTACGGTACGCGCTCGAAGGGTTCGACCTCGATGCAGTTGATTATCTTCACAAGCCATTCTCTTTCAACCGTTTTCAGACCGCTTTTTCCAAAGCCCTGCGACGTATCGGACGACAGCAGTTCCAGACCGTATCACAATGTATCACCGTCAAGCAGGACTATAACAATATCAGTATTCCCGTCGACGATATCCTGTATATTGAAGCAACAGAAGGTTATTCAAAAATTTTCAAGACCTCGGGCAACTGCATCGTCTCGCGTATTCTGCTCAAAAATATTTTTGCGCTCCTGCCGCAGGATTATTTTTTACGGATACACCGCTCCTTCGTCGTATCAAAGTCAAAGATTAAAAGCTACAGCAAGCAGGAAGTTATCCTCTCCAACGGCACATCAATCCCCGTAGGCAGACAATATGCCTCCGAGATAACCGGAATAATGTCCCGATAAACCAGTCCGCACAACAATAGCATGCAGCCGGCACACACGCCGACTGCCACTTTGTCAGCACCGATATGACGCGGCAACGCCCAAACCTTTTTGGCACACGATTTGTTTTTATAGATAGCAGACAAAATGAAATTCATTAAACAATATAAAAGACTTAACACTTACAATTATGGGAAAAATAATTGGTATTGACTTAGGAACAACCAACTCCTGCGTTGCCGTACTCGAAGGCAACAGCCCTGTGGTAATACCCAACTCCGAAGGCGCTCGCACAACTCCTTCGGTTGTGGCTTTCGTCGACGGCGGCGAACGCAAAGTCGGTGAACCTGCAAAACGTCAGGCCGTAACCAACCCCAAACGTACAATCTACTCCATCAAACGTTTCATGGGCGAGACCTACGATCAGGTTCTCAACGAAATTGAACGTGTACCTTATAAAGTTGTACGCGGCGCAAACAACACCCCGCGTATCGACATCGACGGACGCGAATACTCTCCTCAAGAGATTTCCGCAATGATTCTTCAGAAAATGAAGAAAACAGCCGAAGACCACCTCGGACAGGCCGTTACCGATGCCGTTATCACCGTTCCCGCATACTTCAACGACTCTCAGCGCCAGGCAACCAAGGAAGCCGGCGAAATCGCAGGCCTCAACGTACGCCGTATCGTAAACGAACCCACCGCAGCTGCACTCGCATACGGTCTCGACAAAGCCAACAAAGACATGAAGATCGCAGTATTCGACCTTGGCGGCGGTACATTCGATATCTCCATCCTCGAACTCGGCGACGGCGTATTCGAAGTTAAATCCACCAACGGCGACACCCACCTCGGCGGCGACGACTTCGACCACGTAATCATCGACTGGATGGCCGACGACTTCCTCGCAAAAGAAGGCGTAGACCTCCGTCAGGACCCTATGGCCCTCCAGCGCCTCCGCGAAGCTGCAGAAAAAGCAAAAATCGAACTCTCCAGCGCGACATCCACCGAAATCAACCTGCCCTACATCATGCCCGTAAACGGTGTGCCCAAACACCTGCAGATGACCCTCACACGCGCTAAATTCGAGCAGCTGGCCGATAAACTTATCCACGCCACCCTCAAGCCATGCGAGGACGCCCTGCGCGACGCCGGCCTCTCCGCTAAAGACATCGACGAAGTAATCCTCGTCGGCGGTTCCACACGTATCCCCGCAATCCAGCAGCAGGTAGAAAAATTCTTCGGCAAAGTGCCCAGCAAGGGCGTGAACCCCGACGAAGTAGTGGCCGTAGGCGCAGCAATCCAGGGCGGCGTACTCAGCGGCGACGTCAAAGACGTCCTTCTGCTCGACGTTGTGCCTCTGTCCGTAGGTATCGAAACCCTCGGCGGCGTAATGACAAAACTTATCGAAGCAAACACAACCATACCTACCCGCAAGAGCGAGACATTCTCCACCGCAGCCGACAACCAGCCCTCAGTTGAAATCAACGTACTCCAGGGCGAGCGCCCGATGGCAAAAGACGACAAACTCCTCGGCAAATTCCACCTCGACGGCATCGCTCCCGCCCCCCGCGGCATACCTCAGATTGAAGTAACATTCGAAATCGACGCCAACGGTATCCTCAACGTATCCGCAAAAGACAAAGCAACCGGCAAGGAACAGAGCATCCGCATCGAAGCATCCAGCGGCCTTACCGACGCCGAAATCAAGCGTATGAAAGACGAGGCAGCAGCCAACGCCGACGCCGACGCACGCGAAAAAGAGCGCGCCGACAAAATTAATCAGGCCGACGCCGTAATCTTCCAGACCGAAAAGCAGCTCAGCGAATTCGGAGACAAGATTCCCGCCGACAAACGCGCAGCAATCGAAGGAGCCGTAGCCAAACTGAAAGAAGCACACAAGAACGCCGATCTCGCAGGTATCGACGCCGCAATCAAAGAAATCGAAACCACATTCGGTGCCGTACAGCAGGACATCCTCAACGCACAGGCCCAGCAGCAGCAGGCCCAACAGCAGGCAGGTCCTCAGGATTTAGGAGGTAACGCCCATACCAACGGCGGCAACCCCGACGACCACGTAACCGACGTAGACTTCGAGGAAGTGAAGTAAGTCTCACAATCAACGATAATGAGATGGAGTGTAGCTCAATGAGTTGCGCTCCATTTTATTTCCGGTCGTTTGTTTTCTATGTATTTTTAGCTTATATTTGCAACGTTACTGGCTTTTAATGCTGAGTTTACCTATTACACTTAATCAGCATAACTGCAATCATGGCGAAGAAGTTCGAGATACGAAATAGCACGGCGGAGTTCCTGATCTTTCAGATTGAAGGAAAAGAATCAGGAGTGCAGGTGATGTACCATGACGAAACAGTCTGGTGCACGCAGAAGGCTATGGCGGAACTTTTCGATGTAGGGGTGCCTGCCATAAGCAAGCATCTGAAGAATATATTTGAGAGCGGCGAGCTTTCGGAAGATTCAGTTATTTCCAAAATGGAAACAACTGCGTCCGATGGGAAATCATATAATACTACTTTCTATAATCTCGATGCCATTATCAGTGTCGGGTATCGAGTGAACAGTACCCGCGCCACGCAGTTCAGGCAGTGGTGTACTTTTATCTTGCGTCAGTTTGCCATCAGAGGGTATGTGATTGACAAAAAGCGCATGGAGAACGGTGCGGTCCTCAATATAGACTATTTCGAGCACCTGCTGGCCGAAATACGGGAGATTCGCCTCAGTGAACGACGGTTTTATCAGAAGCTGACGGATATCTATGCTACGGCAATCGATTATAACCGTGATGCGCCCACTACCCGACTGTTCTTCAAGAAGATTCATAACAAGATGCACTACGCAACGCATGGTCATACTCCCGCCGAACTTATTGTTGAACGAGCCAATGCCGAAAAGGAGCATATGGGTCTGACAACATGGGAGAACGCACCCGAAGGAAAGATAGTAAAAACCGATGTCAGTATCGCCAAGAACTACCTCAAGGACAATGAGCTTGAAATCATGGGACGCCTTGTCAACGCCGTTCTCGATATGGCGGAGGTCATGGCGAAGCGTCATATCCCGATGACAATGGAGGACTGGGCGAAACGTATAGACAAGATTCTTGAAGCTACCGACAACGCCGTCCTGCAGGATGCCGGAAAGATTACCGCCGAGTTTGCCAAAACTTTCGCTGAATCCGAGTTTGAGAAGTACCGTGTCATCCAAGACCGACTGTTCCAATCGGACTTCGACCGATTCAATGGTAACAATCTCATTCCACTTGACATAGAGTAATTATGCGCAGTAGAGATGCCAATCACATCAAAAGTGCGGTCGGTTCAGACTTTTTTCGCAACTTTAGCGTTGAATAAGAAAAGACTATAACAATATGGATAAAGCTGAAATAAAAGCACGAGAAAACGAAATTGTCAGGCTGACAGTCAGCTTCTGTAATGAGAAGATTGATTCAGAATATGCGTCGCTTTGTGAGAAAATGGTGCGAAAACTAGGCCGTAAGAGAACAAATCCTCTTGAACGGGGAAGGCTGGAAATCTGGGCTGCCGCAGTAATATACACTATTGCAACAATGAACTTTCTGTTTGACAAGTCATTTAAACCCTATTTGCAATCGTCTGAGATATTTGACCATTTCGGTACATCTTCTTCAACAATCTCTCAGAAAGCTGGACAAATACGCACCATGCTTAAATTAAAGCCTTATTGGGATCCGGATTTTTCAACAGCGCAAATGACTGCGAATAATCCTCTTAACATATTATTTACACTGTAAATCAATAAGCAAGTCAATACCATGTCGGAAGAGCAGATGAATAGTTATCGGCTTACGTCGATGGAGGAGCCTGGCGACGAGCGTATGGCTCAGATTATGCGTGAGGTTGCCGAAGACGCTCGCGAGAGTACCCGCCGGGCTGCAGAGCGTGTGGCTGCCGGGATTGAAGCTGCTGCACAGGCGGCTCAAGAGAAATGGGGCGATGCCATAAATAGAATAAAGAATGGCAGCAAGTAATCATCGTCCAGTCCTTATTGTGATTGCCGGGCCCAATGGGTCGGGCAAGACTTCCGTGACCTCTAAGATTCTGCATCATGAGTGGCTGGAGGATTCGGAGTATATCAATCCCGACAATGTTGCCCGCGATGTATTCGGAGACTGGAACAATCAGGAGTCGGTTCTAAAAGCCGCCAACTACTGCAATGAATGGAGGGAAAGATGTCTTGCAGAACATAAGAGCCATATCTTTGAGACTGTGATGTCTGCTGCCGATAAGGTCGATTACATTCTCAGAGCGAAGGAAGCCGGATTCTTCATCCGTCTGTTTTTCGTTTCCACTGAATCTCCGACAATCAATGCAAAGCGTGTAGCTCAACGAGTGTTGGATGGAGGACATGACGTGCCAATTCCTAAAATCATATCCCGATACGACAAGTCCATTGCCAATTGCAAAATCCTGTCCGCGATAGTTGACCGGCTCTATGTCTATGACAACTCAATCGAGGACGCGGAAGCCCGGCTTTTGTTCCGTCTGAGCGACGGCGAGCTTGCAAAACGCTATGTCGAAGTGCTTCCCGACTGGGCTTCGACTATTCTTCCGAGATAAGAAACGATGAACATTCCATTTTACTTAGAATGAAAATATTGAGACTGCTTTACAGCCCGTATGTATTGGCGCGGTATGCTCTTTTCCGAAGAAGCAACCGGAACAACACGCAAAAACACGACATTCCGGACGAATACAATATGATTTCTTTTTTTAATGCCGTATCGCCGGTGTGGCTGGAAACAGTTCTTGTGGTTATACTGTCGGATTACTTTCCTATGGAAGTTGGGACGCGCCTCAAGATTATCGCAGCTCTGTTTATAGTCAACATTCTTGTGTCGCGACTGATAATTATCCGGTTGCTCAAAAAAGAGAACTATGTGGAACGGCAGATCAACCAGGCAGATGCCAACGCAGGCATGCCTTCAAGATACGACAGTTTTTTCTTCAGCATGGCCGTATTGTCCGGCTACACCATCGTGCCAATGCTCCCGGTCGTTATATATTTCGGATTTTTCCGTTAACACGCAAAACGGCCATAGACACAAGACTATTTTAACGAACCCGTATAGTCGCGCACACAGCGAAAACCTAATGAATAGGTACCGCCATCTATACCCTTTGTAATATCCGAGCCTGTTTTCATAAATCCATATTGGGTACCACCACCATTGCTTGAATTAATCTTCATTTCGTGGCGGGTAGCCGACGAAATAGTTTCATTCGCTGCCGGGACCTTGCCTTCACTATCAAAATATGAAAACGTACAGCTCACTTGATAGGAGTTTTTTTTGATGTTATCCACCGCACCTAAAATAGACAGTTCCTTCTGGTTAGGAAGACGCCACCCCTTCTCTCCGTTAACATTATATCTGTCGCAAGGGTTAACTCGTGTTATATAAGAAGACCAAGAATCGTCATCTTTTACATAATACTTGCTGTTTTTATCTGTAAAGTCGCTGCTGCTCAATGATATTACTTCATCTTTATATTCAAAAGCGCGATAACTGCGGTTATGGTGCTGGTCGTTGATGTGGTGAATCGGCAAAGGACGGTCGATAAACGCTTCCTGCCTTAGGCTGGCCTGATCGTAACCTGACATATCTATTATTTTAACACCATTGACAGTTCTTTTCGTGTATGCCGGAGTGTTGGCCGCCGTGTTGATAATTTGAGTCATATCCGAACCGAGATTGCGGACACATCTCACCTCCCAAGGAGCTGCAGTATTGCCATTTTTACGATACAGCCCCAAAGATGTGCCTTCCATAGCCCAGAGAGTCTGTCCATCGCTTGCATAGAACAAAAAACGACTGTTCTTTTCATTTTCTCCCTTAAATTCAAGCTGAGTAAGACCCGCAGGATCCAGCAATGGGTCCTCAAGCGACTGGCGTCCGAGGATAAGACGTACATATTGTTCTGAAGTAGGCACAAACCAACGCAATTCACCATTGTCGATGGTACCGTCGCCATCAAGATCGCGGTTGCGGCTCAGACATGCGGTGATCGCCTCTATTTTTTCCGAGGAATTTGGATCGTAAGTTTCTAAATTTTTAAGATTTGTTTCTTCATCAAGATTACTTGAACCTGTCTTATTCTTCAACAAAGGCTCAGTTCTTTTTTCCATTTTCAAACCTTGCTTATCAAACTCAGGTATATCCTGCAGGGTGGTCAGATTCAAATAGGTTGACCATTTCATAGACTTCTTGTAATCTTTAAGATATTGATTAAGATTGTATCTGCCGGCTACGCTATTCTTTCCTAAAGAGGTATTTTGATTACCATTATTGTGCACAAGGTGCGGATTGAACGTATTGCGGAGGGCAAGACCCAAGGTTTCATTGCGGTGCTCTACTCCGAGTGCTGACTTGTACTCGCCGTTGTTAATATCATAGTAGCACTGGATGGACTTCTGCGAGAAAGCGTACTTGGATTTATAATAAATGGAGCTATTATCGTCTGAAATAAAATCATTACTCACGTTGAGCCACACGCGTCTATCGGGCTTGTTGACATACTTTTTCCAGTTCTCCGAGCCGTATTCGTTACCGCCTTTGCTTTCATCTTCATAGACATACTCGTTTATAAAGACCGTGTACCACCCGTTCTGAGTAAAATTTTTCACATCGCTGAGAAGATAGGTTCCGCTGTTGGAAAGAGGCTTATACTCCGCAATAACATTTTCTCCGTTCGCTTTCCTCAACTCCACCCACTTGAAATATTTGTAATCGTCGCTATTCTCGGCGGGAACATTATCCTGGGTTATATATAGTGTTCTGCCATCCATTGTAGGCACCTCCATATAAAACCTGAAATTTTGGATATTCTCACGCGTAAGCTGGATATTGAATACGCAATAATGAGCATCGAGTTCAAGATAATTGCTGGTAATATCGGAAACAAAACCTTCGACGGCAGGATTTACTTCTCCTTCCTTCCTGGCCTCCACCATCACATTGTCCACATTACTGATTGTAACGTTATATGTATACTTCGAGTTGCGGAAGCAATTGAAATCATTAGCATCATTGCCTATGTAGCCCAGATGCACAATATATTCTGTTTCTACGATACGTCGCGTTCCTGACGGGAGTTTCTGGCATTTCTCGTCAACCGTCATTTCCATCACTACATGGAAAGCTACAAAAGTGGCGTTGTTGTTGAGGTCGTCGCTGTCGACATCGCCAACAAGCGAGACGTATTTGCCGGAGTTGGTCCCGTCGAGATTCTTATATTCTTTCTCGCGTTTGCGGTAAATACTTTTAGCATCGTCGCCGCTTTCCGGCTCTATAATACCCGTGCGTTTATTCTCGAGCATCCAGAAATCGAACGAATAGGAAGATGCGTCGCTGTCTGCCGTAGCGGTGGTAAACTCGTCGGTATTGTTGTACCCTGCAGTGCCGGCAACAGTACGGGTATCGAAAGAGTTGATAGGTTTATCTGTTTCGGCACTCTTAATAGTGCCATCGGCTATCTCGGCAGCGATTCGCTCGTGCAACCAGGCATTGGACGGCAGATTGCTCACTCTCCAGGAATTCACCCTGCAGGAACTTATATTGTTCTTATCAAAATTTATTTTGAATTTTACCTGACTTATCATTCGGCGCAGGTGAACAGCACCATCGGGAGTATAATTATCCGGACGGATAGTAACCTTGGTCATATCGGGCCTGCCAGTATGGCCGGCGTTGTCCTTCGCTACAAAATAGCCGCTCATCACCAGTGTATTGGCAGGAACCTCGACATACGAACCACCTTTTTCATCGAAAAACACGGCGATATCGCAGTATTTCTCCCATGTGTCGGCGCCGGCGAGGGCTTCGGAAAGCAGGACCGGCGTCTGGCCTGCCCCAGAGGTGGCATAGCGCAGCTTGTAATTCGCCACTGCCACAATATAGCTCTCACCCGATAGGGCCTCTATCGTAATATCCTTATATTGATGGCCTGCTGTAAAATTTTCGGTATCATCCGACGTATACAGGCCCGTGCGGGCACCAGTTTTCACATTATAAACGGCCACCCACAGAGATGTTACACGGTTGGCCTGATCGTCCGGAATGTCGGCACGGGAAACGGGGGTCATCTCGCCGAGGTCGAGTTTAAGAGTAACCACGGCTGGCAGACCCTCGGGTACGTCGGAACCGCCGGGAGCGTTCAACTCGTCCGAACAGCCCGAGGCAAGCCACAGGCAAGCCACCACGGCCACAAGCGGAAGCCGGTTACGCAGATATGTGAAAATATATTGTAGTCTCATTTCTGATCTGTCTAATCAAAATCGGGAATTGTGATATCGTGAATCTCCCACGGACACACGGTGTATTGCCAGCTCCATGACTGATAGTTGAGCGAGATGTTCGTAATCACATGGGTATTGCGCGACAAATCCAGCATAGGCGTGCCTGGGCCGTCGTAGCCGATTTCCTCCGGAATCTTCCACTGCACCGGCAGATTCTCCATTACAACGTCGCCGTCGATAACAAACCCGACGGTGTAGGGTGTTGCGAACTCGGAGCCTTCGGGAACATAGAACGGTCCTACTTCCACAGTCCTTCCGTTCGGCAGCGCGGTATTGCACGGTATTGTGAGAGCCGAAGCCGAAGTCGCGGCAGGCGGCGTTGTGTAGCTGCTCCAGAAGAAGTGATTGTCGTCCGTGAACACGGCGTTCTGGAAAAAATACTGTACAGGAGCCACGCGCCCTATCGTTACGGACGTGAGTGTATGGTCGGCCTTGTCGTCGTTGCAGGTGATGCGGAATGTATACTTCACTGCGGCACGTCCGATGTAGAAAGTCTTGTTATACTCCGGCGCGTTGCCTATGGGATATTCGTAGATGTCGTTTATCGCCAGCGGTGAACGCAGGCACTCGCCGTCGGCGCCGGAGTTCTTTTTACGGCTCATGGTTATGCCGCGCAGCTCATCCATATCCACCTGCAGCCCTATGGACGCTGCCAAGCCTCCGAAATATGCTGCGGCTGTTGTCTCGGTGGAGCCGATGCCGCCGGGTCCGGGAACATCTATCACCGTCCCGGCCTCGTTGGCCACAAGAACTATGGTTTTGGTATCGTTTGCCTTAACCTTGAACCGCATACCTGTTTTCTGAATATCCGGGCTCTCGAGCGTCCACAGCGAATTGTGCTCCACGCGCTTGTCGCCGTCGAGAATAATCACACGCAGAGTGTTTATTTTCTCGCCGTCGTTCGCGGCTGCCTTGTCGGCCTCCTGCGCGCGCGACGTTGCAGCGCCCGCAAGGTTCACCCGCAGCACAAGCATGGATGTGGCGGGGCTGTCCGGCCCGTCGAACCGACTGTCGGTACAGGAAACCGCCCCTGCCGTCAGGAGCACAGATGTTATGAACAATAATATGCGGTGTATAAGGCTCACAGAGTGTTACATCTCAATATTGTTTATGCGCACCGTATAGCCAAGCACACGAATTTCCATGCGCACCCAGTGGTCGCTCTCGTCGAGGAAGAACGCCAGGGTATAGTGCGAACAACGGTCGAGAAACTCCTGGTCGCTGTAGTCATAGTTGTTGCACATGGCAAGATATGAGTTCAGGGGCAGTTCCGCAACGTTGCGCTGCTGTTCTTTGCTGAAAATGCGCAGGCGTGCGCCGGTATCGAAGTGCAGACGCGAGGTAGAGAGGTCGCCGAAGCCAACCTGCACGTCCTGCAGGGCGCCGTCGGCACGGTTTTCGGGGTCGGTGGCAGTGGAGAGGAAGCCCGTCTGCCAGGCGGGATATGTTGTTGCGTGTCCGGCCACGGGCATGTTGGCGTGGTCGAGCACCGTATTGTCGTCGGTGATATAGAACTCAAAGTCGCGGCCGTCTACGGGGTCGCCGTTGAGCTGCTGGAGGAGGATACGGATATGATTTGTAGTTTTGGACATGTGGAGGGTTTCCTCGGTATAGTCCAGTGCGTTGGGGTCGATGTCGAAATCGACAGCGCCGTGGAAATGGTCGTGCAACCGTGTGCCAACCTTTTCAGGAGCAAGCTGCATGGCGATTGCGGAGTAGTGCGAGCCTTTGGCCGGCTCGGCGGTGTGTGCGAAAGAAGCGTCGCTGCAGGCGATGCCGCCGTAAGCGATAGCGCGATAGTGGCCCGGAGCCAGGTCGATGGTCATGCGCCAGTTTTCATCGGCGAGGACATCGGTGGTTTCCGTAACGGTGGTAACAAAGTTGCCGTCGGTGTCGTAGATGTGGAGTGTCAGGCAATCCACCTGTGCCGGAAAGGCATTGGCCGACTCGAGATTGTAGTCATAGACGAAGCGCATCCTTACGCCGCCCGGACACGGGTCGAGGTCGTCGAAGACACTTCCGCACGAACTTAGCGCGAGCGCAACGCACATCATCACCGCGACGATTGCTTTGCCTGTCATAGAATGTCTGGTCATATTATAGCAGATTGCTTGAAAAATGGATTGGTTTAAATTGAAACAGTGAGCGTGGCGCCGTGGCGGGCGCCTCAGCGCCCCGCTCACTATTTATTGGTTATAGGAGAATTTTAGAATTCGATGTTATTGATACGTACGGTCCAGGGACGGACTTCTACATCCACTTGGAAATAAACTTCGTAAGGTTTGATCTCTGTAGGCGGTACGAAAGAAGCGAATTCAGAAATTTTGGTTACCGACAGTTTGTAAACATTGTTACGAACGGTTGCAAACTCATCAACTGCAACTGTTGTAGGCTCAGCAGAAGGATTGTGCTGGTTGAAATAATAATAGTAGCAGTAGTACTTGCCAGCATTAGGCCAATAAATGCTGATATTATGAGTTAGAACAGTCTTATTATCAACAATGGCACCTTCAACACCTGTTTTATATTTAGGATTAGAAACATTACCTGCTTCATCAACATCATACGTAAACACAGCGTTGACATCTTCATTCATTGTAGTACTCGGATTGTTATGTGCTGTCTGGCAAAGCTGCTGTGCATTTGCATACATTTTTGTTCCGTACATGAACATGGGATTTGTGCCATCGGGCTGAATAGTCGTAGCCCCGACAATAACAGGATCCAATGTCATCTCAGCTTCAAATACAAAACCTGTAGCCTCATTCGTAGAGAAATCTTCCTCATTATACGGGAAAGTATTTTCAGTGCAATAACGCCAGATACGGTAACCTTGCTTATCTGCAACGCCGTCCGCGTTCCACGGAGTATCAGTATCTTCAACTTTTTTGCCGTCAACAAAATCCTGAAGATTGCACCACTCGTTAGCTCCTGTTATAACTTTTGTAGGATCGAAACCTTCTTCAGCGTCGCCAGATTCATTTACGAATGTCAAACCGTTTAAGAACGTGCGGTTTGCGGGAGTTGTCATGAACGATCCAAAGTTATAATCAGTATCTATGGTGCCCGGGCACAATGTTAATGTGCCGTCTGCGTCAGTTATACGGGGCAGATAGTAGAAACGGTCGCGCATGTTGAACAAAGCGGCACGGGTCAATTTAACGGAACCTACTTTATCACCTGCAGCATCATTGATTTCATAGGTCAGAGCGATTGTGTTGTCTGCGTCATCTTTTGCCGTAGCACCGTCTTTGTAGTCGAAACGGACAGCTGTGCGCATAACAGCAAGCGGATTTGTTGATGTAGTTAATGGCCATGCTTTAGTCTTATCAGTAGCAGCTTTCAGTTCAGTCTCAGTACCTAATTTAGATTCATAAATCTCATAGTTAGTCATCAGAAAACCGTTTTCTACCCATGTCTTAGCAAGTTCCGTTGCGGAACCGGCACATATTTCATGCAATAGCTCGTCAGCACCATTAAGCGTTACGCCTTTAGCAAGACCTTTTACCTTATTGACTAAAGTTGTTGCAGGATTGCAATATGCAAAAAGATATACATTCTGACCTGCTTTTTCAAAAAGACTTGCTTTGTCCTCAAAACAAATTGTGAACTTGTTATCCACAGTTGCATCAACAGAGCCGGAATATGCGTAGGTGATAAAAGAGTAATTGTCTGTATCTGCAACCTTTTCTGCAAGAACTACAAGCAGACTGCTGACCTTATTCTCGTAATCCTTGCCTGTTTCCGTACCTACGGAAGCCTCTGCACGGCTACCCTTAGGCATTGAAAAATTAACTGTGGCATAGAAGCCGTCTCCGCTGTCGGGAGTAGGAACCACGGCGGGTTCATCGCTTGAGCAGCTTGACATTGCAAGCGCCAAAAGCGGAACTAAGAAAAATGATTTTCTCATGATTGAAAAATTTAGAAATTGTTATTAATTGATTTATTTGTTTTTGTTCAAGTATTTGGTTTTCTCGTTAAGTTCGTCGAGTGTCTTGCGGGCCTGCTCCAGGCCCATTTTCTCAGCCTCTTCAAGATAGTAGCGGGCCGTGTCGAAATCGCGGTGGCGGATTGCGGCGCATCCGCGGGCATATACGGCCTCGGCGGAGTTACCGGCTTTCTTCAAGTAGCGGTCGGCGCCGTAAAGGTCGCCGCGGCGCATGGCGGCGTTTGCGGCATTGAGGTTGGCGATGCTGTCGGTGGGGAACATCAGCACCGCGGTCTCGAACACGTCGGAGAATTCGTCGGTGCCGGGTTCAAGCGTGCTTGCGGCCACATAGAATTCGTTCTGGTCCAGGTTCTGGGGACGCGTCTTCATAATCCGCAGAATCTCGGCGGGGTCTACGAAGGAGCGTACGGTGTAGGCCACGCGGTAGTCGGTGTGGCGCAGCGCGGGATAGAACACCTCTTTCATAAACTTGTACTCGTCCGGGTACAGGGCCATTATGCGGTGCTCTTTGGGGTCGGGCTTCATATCGCTGTCGATAATCGCGAGTATTTCGGCGCGGTGCTGCAGGTTGGATTTCTCCACGGCGGCACGCAGGCCGGCCCAGTCCTCGGGCTCGAAATCCGTGATAACCACGGCGTTGCCGAAGTCATAGAGCTTGTCTATGTAGTTCTTCACCGCGTCTGTTCGGTTTGTGGCCAGGAAACTGTTGTGCGCGTAGGGGCTCTCCGGCGAGGCGAAGCCTTTCAGGAACACGGTGTCGATATTCGCGTCGGGGTCGGTACGCACGGTGTCGATAGTGGCGATAATTTTAGCCAGCTCGGCGGTGTTGTTGCGGTATTCGGGGTCGATTTTGTATTTGTCCACACGGAACTCCACGTTCGCGCGTCCCTGCAGCGAACGGTGCTTTGTAAGCTCGCCCTTGGGGCGTATGTACACCAGCTCGGGGAAGAACACGGCGGCATTGGTAAGGAAATCTTCCTGAATCTCGGGGAAGAAGCAGTTTCCGATAATGCCATAGTCGGTGAAACTGATGTGGTTGCAGCATCCGCGGTCCACTCGCTGCATCGCCAGCGAAGCGCCGTTCATCCAGTCCTGATAAGGAATCATGGTGCTGTATACCACCGAATCGGGCATATCCTTGGCGCGGAAGCGGATTGCGGCGGGGTCGGCGGCAAGGGTATCGCCGCCGTTGCGCAGATAATAATAGTATCGTTTGCGGCCGTATACGGCCACCGGAGGAAGGTCGATGGAATCGGGGGCGTTTACCAGGCGCGGACGCAGCACCACGCTGCTGTTGGACTCCACGCCGAGGTCCTTGAGGTCTACCGTCATTCCCACCGACAGATAGTTGCCGTTTCGCTCGGAAGTGAAGTTGTCGATGGCAACGTTGTCCACGATTACATCTGCCACGGCGGCGGCGGCGACAACGAATATTGCAGAAGTTATAAATATCCTTTTCATAGTCGTGCCGTAGATTTAGAATAAGTAGACCAGATTGATTGCGGCCTTTGTGGGGCCGACGTAGTTGTGATTGCCCTTGTCGATCCGGGTGCCGCAGTGCGCGCAGGGGTATACGTCGTAGTGCGCATAAATCCAGCCCAGGCCAATCTCAGCCTCGAGGTTCCAGTGCTTGCCCAAGATCCATGCGTAGCCGTAGCCTATGCCCAGACCGGCGTCCCATCCCTGGTAACGTTTGTCCTTCAACTGCGAGAAGTCGGTGCCGAGGAACTTGCCCAGGCCGCCGATATTGCCGGTGTTGAACTCTCCGCCCAGCGCATGAACGGCAAAGAAGTGGCCGCTGAAACGGTCGCAGAGCCAGTAACGCCCCTCGGGCATCACCCACCAGTGCTTCCACTTGTGGCCGTTCACCGTCCAGTTGTTGAAACTGCCCGAAAGCTCGGCCGACCACTTGGGGGCGAGGCCCACTTCGGCCCCGAGGTTGATGTTGAGTGCGGCATCGTCGAGCAGGTTAGTCTTTACAGCCACCTGCTGGCCGGAGAAACCAAAAACAGTTCCGCCCACCAGGACCAAAGCGAGGAATATCTTACGTATCTTCTGAGTCATAGCGATGGCCTATAATATTAAAATCCGCGGGGATGGAGAGAATTTCCGGACCCCTCCGGAATGAAATTGTGTACTAAAAATCTGATACTTGCACATACATCGTATTGTACCCGGTCTATAAGGTATCATCGGCTTCCGAAAATCCGGGAGAACGTCCGGATGCCGGTCTTGGGAATCTCTGCCGAGGCAGACTGGTATCAACAAGATTAAATTCAGGAGAGAGGGATTATAACGGTTGGGGTTCTCAAAAGAATCTGACTTGCAGATATTTGCCTGTGTGAGGAATGCTCCGCGCGAACAGAAAAGTATTGAATCTCAAAATTTAGAATCCGTATCGGTCTCTTATTTAATCCTTTTTGCGGCACCGAATGTTTAAGGTTGACAGAAACGATTGAATAACAGCACGTTATTATATATTCCGCACTCCCGGAATTCCATATCTGCCACTGTGCCGCTTTTCTGGCAAAACGAAATTCCTGTAAAACAGCACCAAAGATAGACTATCTTATTGAAACTAAAAAATAACGTCGGCTCCGTTTTGCAAATTTTTCAATCACCCCCCCCCATTTTTAACTTTACTTAACAAGTAGATACAATTATTCGGTCAGTTTCAACGCGAAACCGACTGAAAATCCATACTCCGCGCAACACACGCTGCACGGACAGGTTTCCGACGGATTCCGACCCTTCCAACATGGAACGCCGGAACAGCACCGCCGGTGCGGAATTGTTTATAGCCCCCGTTAATCCGATACTTGCCGGAGGCCTGCTTCTGCTATCTTACAGATACATTGTCGAGATTCAAATTTCTGTGTCCTGGTTCACAATTTTCCAGGAATTGATGTATATTTCGGTGCTTATCCACCGGTAGCCGGGGTCGAGGAACAGCACC
The DNA here is from genome assembly GCA_902461565.1 of uncultured Porphyromonadaceae bacterium. Classification (GTDB taxonomy): domain Bacteria; phylum Bacteroidota; class Bacteroidia; order Bacteroidales; family Muribaculaceae; genus CAG-873. The sequence continues at coordinate 68,294 of CABPYL010000007.1, read as the reverse complement.
ATCGAATAATCGTCGCGATAATCCAGGTAATCCTGGTCGGATAGATGGGCGTCGGCGCCCTTAACCAGCAGCGCATAGTCCACCAGAGGTATGGACGCCACCAGGGAGTGGTCGGCGTCGTTGTATATCTTCACCATAGCCTTTCGGTCGGCCATGAGGCGGTTCACTTTCAGATCGGCCACGACAGTGCGCACCTGCGTGATAGTGGCGCGGGAATTACCCTCGCCGTCGCCCTTGTAGTCGGGCACCTCTACGCCGGCAATGCCTGAGCGCACGGTATGGGCGTAATATGTCAGCTGCTCGTCGGGCATGAGGCTGTTGTCCCAGTCCAGCTTGCCATTGTCCTCTACCAGCGTAAAGGTGAAACTCCCTTCTACGGGCTCGCCGGACATCTGCTGCAGCACAATGTGGAGGTCGTTGGTGTCCTTGGTAAGGTCCATCTCGTATACGTGCACGCCCTGGGTGTCCGGAAACACCTGCGCCTCAAGCTTGGCGTGATAGAGGTCGCCGAGGTTGGTGTCTACCCCCGAGCCTTCGAAGTCCTCGTAGCCCTCCTTGTGCGGGACACGCTGATTAAGGGTGCACTGCAGCCCTTCGAGGGTACCGCTGTCGCCCACTGTGAAGTGCGTGCGGTGCCCGTCGCCGCACCATGCCACAAGGGTATAAGTGCCGGGAGCCACGTCCACATCCATAAGGTAGTCGCCCGAGGCAAGTGCCTCGCCGCTCTCGTTTTTCTGCCACACCACCTTGCCGGTCTCGGTATCGACCACATAGAGCGTAACATCGTTTACCTCACTGGCGAAAGCATCGGCGTACTTGAGGTTGCGCACATATTTGAAACGCACCTTGTAGTAGGGGTCGCAGTCGCCCTCGTAGTCGTATATCACACTGTCGCACGCCGTCAGCGCCGCCAGCGACATCATCCCGGCGACAAACATGGCGCATTTCAGTATCCAATCTTTCAGTTTCACTGTATTTCGTATTATACTCGTCAATATCAATTAGTTCTTATCGGTTTGATCGGAAGCGCATCAGACTTTGGATCCTTCGGGGTTATGTTATCACCAGTCTGGAAAACATCATCCTTGTTAAGGTAACTGCTCATATAGTTACCGCCATTATAGTCGATTGCCGTATGACTTGTGGAGCTGCTGCCTGTAGTCCAATATGCACCGCCCACCTGATGAAGCAGATCGTATGCCATAGGACGGAAATCATTAGCATCGCCCCATTGATTCGCCACCAGTTTCCAGTTCACTGAACCATATTGCAACAGGCCGTCCCTTCTTCGGCGCGGATGGCCAAGCGAGCCGAACGGGAAGAATACATTATCGGCGTTCTCCTGACTGTACACAACCACTCCGCGGACGCCCATCGGAGAATCCTCTCCTTTGTTCTCGGGGTCATAATAACTGTAGGCTCCTTTGGTATACAGCACTCCGTCGGCACCGTCGGCATAACATATACCGAAAGCCTGACCTATCTTGCTGACCTGAGCTTCATCCTTGTCAAGATTTTTGCCGTCGGTATAGATACCTATCTGCGGCATTTCTGTATAATCAGGCAACCGATAAGAGTACGTTTCATCATGAACATTGGTAAGCGTCCATGTCGGGGATGTCTGCAGAACATCACTCATTGCGGGTATATCTTTCCACAGGGTATCGTCCTTACCGTGAATCCATAATTCAGCTGGTAATGGTGCCTTATTCACACCAAACCCGGGTCTGTAGTTGTTACTTTCCTTTATGGGATAGTTCAGGTTGGTTATATCGCGGAACGTACTGCCGATAGACAATGGCGATTTAGTAAGGGTTTTATCATCATAGATATTGAATGCCGACCACTTCGTAGTGCTGTTGGGCCCTATTGCCGTTGCATAGTAGCCCTGACGCACGATTATTCGGTGGGTGCAACTGTTATTGTGATACGTGATAAAAATAGTTCCGCCATACGATTCACCTTTTGCGGGACTTTTTCGCGGAGTGTATACGAACGATATAGGCGTATTGTTTCTGCCCGTTATCGAACTGCCTGTACCCGTAATAGTTTTTCCGTTGGCTTCTATCTGAATAAGTCCGTGCGGATCATTTTCTATCGTTACAGTCCAGCCGCCGCGCGAGATAATCTCGTCGTAGATAATATCTTTATCACCAATTTCGGTTTCCTGCTGCTCGGTGGCGGTCTTCATGTTGTATAAGAGCGTAACATTGAATGAGGATAGATTCGCAAGACGCCTGTAGATGCCTCGCGGGTTATCGATACGTCGCGCCTGTAGCACGTGCGTTTCTCCGTAATCCTGATAAGTGTCAGGACCGGGCTTCGTATTATCCTTCTTTTTGTATGTAGCCACGAACCCTACACGGGCGTACCTGTGATGCCTGTAAAACGGATTGGAGCCGGAATACACGGCCCAGGAGTCGATGCTTCGCGCACGCGTATACAGCGGCACCTGCATTATATAGTCCACGGATTTGTTTATGGGGTTTGTTTTTCGACTTACAGTATACGTTCCGTCTGTTACGTCGCCGCCCGGATGATCGCCGTCGACAGCAGGCATGCTACCATAGTCGCGATAACCTTTCGAATGCGCTTTATCATAAGCGTCGCCTCCGCTCGAACCACTTTGAGGATCGCTGTCAAAAAACAGCTTACGCATACTTGCTACAAAATTTCCTTTATTTCCACTACCATTTAATTCATATATATTCTTTCTGGTCTTGCGCAAAGACAGGTACCCGAATTCAATGTTATTTGCCGGCGTAACCTTATGGATGGTACTGCCATCATTCCATGAAAATGAAATATCAGGGCGTGTGTAGGAACCGGCATTACTTTTATAGTCGGTAGAACTCCTTAATTCAACCTGCTTCTTCCATGCCTCCTCGTTATACATATCTACGATATCGCCCTGATTTACACCATCCGGACGCCATTCGTTATCTATTATATACGATTCGAGTGTGAGCAGATCATAACCTTCTTTCGGCGTCGCACGGATAGTTGTGAACGATTCCTGATTGTAGAGATATGACACATAGGTGGTATCCTGCACAAAAAAACCGGGTTTGGCCTCCTCGCGGTAGTCGATATGGAAGTCTACATCGTTGGCATAACCGTTGAACTTCATCGTAAGCTGATAGTGGTGGTTACGCTCGCAGTCATAGCTGATTCTCTCGTCCTTGCCAAGCATAAAACGATATATAATCTCGCCTTTGCCCGGTCTGGCGGTGCCGATGTTGCGGTAGTATCCTTTCACTTCCACATAGGTACCGAAAGGCATACCGTCCTTCCAGCCTTTGTTATAATCACCTACCACTGTTCCTTCAGGATACGAAATCTGGTTGTTATTACCGGTTACGTCCTGCCTTTTATCAGAAACAGTATGCTCTACACCGTTCGGCTGACGGTTTTCATAAAAATACAAAGCCGGAGCTGCTTCGGAGTGCTCGCGACCAAGACGTTCTTTGACAGTACCTGCATTTTCTCCGATTTTATCGGAATACAGACCGTAGATACTGTCTCCTGAAGCGATTCGGCGCCACTTGCCATAATTATCTTTGCCGTTATCGCTTTCCTCTGCGTCGGCGAAGTAGATTGTTTCACCCTCATCAATAAGCTCTTTGCGCTGGTCTTCGGTGAGACAATCGTATTCATAGGCTTTCATATTATCCTGGCCTGGAGCATTGGTATAACCGATGTGACAATATTTAGGTATATCCTTGATGGTTACCGATTTGATATACAGCTCCACATCATCACGGAGCTTTTGTGTGTCGAAAGCGATCGTGAGCTTCGAAGCAGCACGGCGCAGCCACGCATGTATACCGGAGCTGTTGCCGCGGATAGCTATACTGGGGGCATCGACATTGATTTCCTTCCTGGTCTCGTCTTCTGTCGGCTCACGATAAGTGTCTTTGTCGACAGCATCGGTAAAATAGCCGAACATCTGTGCGTTGCGCTTGGCGGCGTCAGTGTAATCCTCGCCTGCCGCAGGCTCGGACCATTCGAAGCTCAGCGAGGCAAGTTTCTCCACCGTAGAAACGTCCTTGCCGGCAAGGTCGAAATTGGCAACGGCATACATCCTGTACCAGCCGTTCTCCAGGGTTAGGCTGAATTTGGCGCAGCCTGTCTGTGTTTCCGACGAAGTGCTGCCGTCGGGACGCGTTGTGTTTTCAAGTTTGCCGGGCGTGAAATCTGTTATCTTTTGTTTACGGATAAAATTGCCGTCCTTGTCATACAGCACAACCCATAGAGTTTCTATGGTCTTGATGGCATCGCCCGCCGAACGGCTGTCGAGGGATGGCGTAAAGTTTTTGAATCCCACCTCTACGCCAACCGTACTTATACCCTCGGGTATATCGGCCCCGGGATAGTCCAGCCTGTCCTCGCACGCTGTGGCAAGCACGAGGAAAAGCGATGTCAGGAAATATATAAGTATTCGTTTCATTGCTTTTATATTATTCAATGTCCAGGCCGAAATCCGGATTAAGTTCTATCACACGGTAAGGAAGCACATCCACTTCCACCTGGATGTCGCTTTCCTCGCTTTTTTTGGTAACTATGAAGCGGTACCACACGTTTCGGAGGATATCGCATGGAGCGTCTCCGTTACGGAAGGTGATTGTACGGGTATCGCCGAAACCTTCGTTGAAACTTATCTCTATTATCGACGGCGGCGTAGGATCGCTTGCCGGACTGGTAAGGTTGGAGTACTCGGGTACATAAAGCACGTATGAATCGCGTCCGCTTCCGTCTTTACCGACGTAATTGAAAGCGAGCGTTTCCTCGTGGCGCATGGGCGGCACAGGGATACTCGGCAGAGAAGTATAATCGTTGTTCCAGTTATGCTTCACATACTGTTCTTCTTCTGTAACGTTTACCGGTGCACAGTAACCGCGGCCATTGTAGTTGCGCAGATGCAGCGACTTAATAGTGTACAAGTCATCGGAATACAGCACTTCCACCTTTGCCATCGCGCGCAGCAGATGGATGGTGCCGAGGTCGGCTGCGATATTTGGTCTGATGCCGCCGCTAATTGCAATTGACTTCACGCCGTAGAGCGGAATAAGATTGTCGGCTCCGAGTGGTTTGCCGGGCTGGAACGAGTAGGTTATGCTGAATATGTTGTCGAAATTCCAGACTGTAGGATAATTATCCGTTCCCCAGTTGGCTACTATGACTATTTTAAACTTTCCGTCAGAGATATCAACCTTTGTGCCGGCGTTTATATAGTAGAGTTTGGAGGATTCGTAAGATGCGAGAGGAGTTATCTGGAAATCTGTAATTTCTGTAAGGAAAGTATTGTCGGTATTGAAAAGGACAACACGGATGTCGCCTCCGGCAATATCGATATGGTTTTCCCAGCCTGAGCCGGGGTTGTATTCGCCATCTGTGGGCGTGGCGCGCGATGCGCCGGCATTATCGCCTACGTTGACGTAGAAACCGAATTTATAAACCGTACCGGGGTCTTCCGGGAGGTCTCCCTTGCTGCTGCATGACGCAAACGCAAGCAGCAGCACCATGAGGGCAGTTGCCTGCCTGACGGTATGTCGGAGTTTTGCAATCATTGTAGCTATATGTTTGTCCTGCTCATAGCAGGGTTGGATTGTCAGATTAAAGAAGAGGAAAGAGAGAAAAGAAAAATAACAGTTACATATTTGAGGAGAAATACCCGGCGGACGCGTGCGCGCCCGCCGGGCGCTTAAATAGTTATATTAAAGGATTACTGTATCAAATTTCGGCATCCTGCTCAACCAGCTTCCAGGAAAGGATGTTGATGGTCGATTCTACGTAGTAGGTAGGATCCTTGGGGCCTTCGGGTTTAACGGGTTCGCCACCCTCTTCTTTCGACTTGGGATTGTATATACCCATACCGAGAGTATTGATTTTAGTGATGTTAATGTTATAAGCATGGTTACGAACAACACCAACCTGACCATCGCGTACCACCTGATTCTCGGCAACCTTCTTACCATCTTTGAATTCATAGTTGAGGTGCTCAATAACAATGGGATATACCATAGCACCGTCGGTGTATGCGTATGCCTTGGAGTCGCCGTACTGTACACGGTCCTTCAACGCTTTGTTAACTACGCTATTGTCGGCAAGGTTGACAACCTTGTGGTAAGTGATCTTAACGATATTATCTCCGGCATCCTTATATGTTTCGGTAACCTCATCGCCAATTTCATAAAGTTCTACACCATCTTTTACTTTAACAATAATAGAACCTGTACCGTCACCGGCGGGAGCAAATGTAACATCATCGATGCCAATCTGATTATATTGATATGTCTGGATATTGTCGACATTTGCACCAGTCTCTACATCTTTCAGACCGGTGTAGAGTACATCCGGTGTACGTGTATAGTACTGAAGATTAAGCGCACTCAGAATATACGCGGTGAAATCATCCTTAAGGTACTTTATACCACGGTACTCAACGAGATTGAGAGGTGTACCGTCGGCCTTGCATACAGTTGCGGCAACAAGTACAGTGGTCGTCTTGTTTGGATCGGCAAAATTGCCGGTACCGATAACTTTGCTATACTCGTTGGTGCACTCGTTGCAATACATGCCGGTTGTAAATTTGGTGTTGATTGAGGGATAGTAGGTGTCTCCGGTTTCAAGAGTGTTTCCTTCGGTACCCCAAATCACAGACTTACCCCAGTAGCTACGACGATAGGGTTCGTCGTTCCACTTCCAGTTTTTATCACCAAAAGTAGTTGCAGCGGTATAACCCTGCAGGCTCTTGGAGGCACGGCTTGTGGGAGCAGTTGCAAAAAGCGACCATCCGTCGAATTTAACATAGAGTTTTGTGTTGGCCTCGGGATTGGTTTCACCGCCAACAGTCATATCTGTTTCATAAAGGCCTTTACTTTCATCGTACGCTTTCAGCTTAACATTGACTCTTACACGAGCGGCAAGACGCTCCACATATATCTGTACGCGCTGAGTTTCATTGAAATCCACATGTTCGGGAGTATCCTGAAGGAAATTTGATTCATTAAGCTCGGTCGCATAGCAGGAACCTGCAACAGCAGTGTTGCCTTCCACAGCATCGGCAACACGGTTTTCTCCGAGGTAGCTCGAAGTTGTCATTACATAATAGTCACCATTTTTGCATTCCCATGTTGTAAGATTGGCCCAGCCGGTAAGGTTCTGGGGCGCAGTAAAGGTAGCTGCATTTGCCTGATTGAGTACAGTAACAACATACTTGGGATATTTCTTATTCTTGAGACCATCAAGTACAATTGTACCGCTGCTCTTCTTTTCTACATTGGGTGTATCCTGTCCATTGCCGTCTACCCAATTCTGGGTTTTAATACCAGTGTACCTACCTTGTTCATCATAAAAATAGAAGTTCGCGGATTCTACGTTGCTTTCATCATCGCTAACGTCGTAATCGTAACCGAAGCTATCTCCGGCAGCGCGGCTACTCTGCTCACCAGGGGTGCTAATCTTGATAGCAAGATAGACTCGGTCTTTGGTGCTAACGCCGTTTCCGTTTCCGCCGTTGTCTATGGCGGGGTCGTCGTTGGAGCATGCACTGAAAGTGAGGAGTGCGCATGCGCCGAACATAATTGCAGAAATCTTGTTCATTGTGTTAATGATTTGTTAAAGTATTAATATATAATTTGTTTATTTTCTAATGGTTGTGTCGCAGCGGTGCTACTTAAGTCAGTGGTTGGTTTGTTTTCTTGTTTTTGGTTTTTAAAGGATGTTATCATAATGATTGGAGAGGATTATTCTTCGGTTTCTATAAGATATTCCACCTGGGGTTTATGCAGAAGCGCGTTGAGCGTCTCGAGTTCTTCCGTCGCCTTGGCAAGGCCGAGATCGGCGCTCTGCTGCAGCAATACCTGCGAACGGCTGTAATCTTTCTGCATGGCGGCGGCCATACCGCGGGAGAAAGCAGCCTCGGCACTGTTGCCGGCATGGGCCAGATAGTAGTCGGCGGCCTCGATATCACCCTTGCGCAGCATAATGGTGGCTGCGTTGAGGTTGGCGTCGGGATCGTTGGGGTGAATTTCTACAGCCTTGAGCATAATCTCCTCGTAATTGTCGCTTTCGGGAGGGAACAATGCGGCTATGCGCTGAAAATCGACAGGACGCATGCGCTCGGGAGTCTTTTCAAACACTTCAAGAAGCTCGTCTACGGTGGCGTAGGCGCGTATGCGGTATTTCACGGTGTAGTCGGAATGGCGCAAACCGGGATAAACGCTGTCTTTCATCAGCTTGTACTCCTCGGGGAATCGGCGTTCAATCTCGGCATTCTTCGGGTCCGGCTCCATTCCGGAGTCGATAATCTGAAGAATTTCTTCGCGGTGCGGCAGTGTGCACTGCTCCACCCACGCGCGCAGGCCTTCCCAGTCCTCGGGCTCGTAGTCGGTGTGCATAATCTCGGGGTCGAAGTGCAGACGGTTGCGCACAAATTCTTTCAGCGCCTCGGTACGGCCCATAGCAAGGCGTACATTGTTGCTGTACGAGCCTTCGGGTGATGCGAAGCCCTTGATTGTAATGCGGGTAATAGTGGCGTCGGGGTCGCGTTTCACCTTGTCGATAGTCTCGAGAATCTTAGGAAGCTCAATGCGGTTCTTGCGGTATTTTTCCTTTATTATGGTCTCGTTCACCACAAAATCGACGTACGCGCGCCCTTCGGCGGTGAGGACTATGGCGCTGTCGCCTGTAAGCTCCACAAAGCTGTACGACACCGGCATCTCGGGCACCACATAGTCTAAGCGGGCAACCGGAGTGTTCTCCAGGTCGCGCAAGGGCTTGCAGCAGTTGCCGAGGGTCTGGCGCACGTCTATCTGCGAGCGCTCCATCCAGCTGCGGAAGGGCACTTCGGCACGGTATTTTATCACTTCGCCGGAAGATGCGTCGTACACCTTATCGCCCTTGGCGAGGTCGTTGTTGCGGATGTGCGAGTAGTAGCGGTTGCGTCCGGCAATGCGCACTGCGGGCAAGCACACGGTATCGGAGTCGGCATAGACAAAGGGCGTGAAAATCACCTCTTTGTCGCGTCCGGGGTTCACGGCGCGTGGATTGATGTCGAGCGAAAGAACGAGGTTGGTGTCTACCCGTGCGACATTGATGGCGGAAACGCGCAGCAGATTCTCGCCTGCGCCTGCGTTGGCTGTAGCTGCGAGTGCGGCGGCTGCCGCGAGTATATGTATGCTATGCTTCATCATCATGACGTCAGAAAGAATATACAAGGTTAATCGCGGCCTTTGTGGGGCCTACATAGTTGTGGGGATGTCCGGATTCCATCTTCTGGCCGCAGTCGGCGCACTCGTAGCGGTCGTAGCGTGTATACACCCATCCGATACCTATCTCGGCCTCTATGTTCCAGTGCTTGCTCAGAATCCAGCTGTAGCCGTATGCAATTCCGAGGCCACCCATCCAGCCCTGGTAGCGGTTGTCGCGCAGGTTGCGGAAGTCGGTGCCGAAAAGCTTGAACGGCATGTCGAGGTTGCCGAAGTTGTACTGACCCGCGATAAGATGCGCACCGACAAAGTGGCCGGACCAGGCCTGACAGAACCAATAGCGCAACTCGGGCTGCACGGCCCAGTGCTTCCATTTATGGCCGTTGACGTCCCACGCGTTCAGATTCGCCCCGACTTCGGCAGTCCACTGCGGGGCCAGACGCGTCTCCACGCCGCCGTTGAGCGTCGCGGTGGCATCGTACAACAGATTCGTCTTTACGGCGACGCTCTGGGCTTCTGCACTGGTCAGACAAGCGACAACAGTCAGTATTAAAATTATAAATCGTAATCTCATGCTCCTTCAATTGTTAATACAATCGCCACTAAGTATGACTTGCGGTTAGTATAATTATAGTATATGAATCCATCGTAAAGATGATTCTGAAGAATAGGTAATCCAATGCGCGGCAGTGAATACCGCAATATTTATTCAAAGAACTGAACAACAAAGTGTTATTCAAAAAACAAGCAAGACCTGAATTCCCGCCTACCTTAGTGCCGCGATTTCAAATAAACGGAAACTCCTGGGATTTAGCCCTCAAAATTATGTCAAGTAATTGAAATTGCAAAACTTTCCAGGCTTAGTTTTGCAAATATTTTCATTTACCCCCCCCCATTTTTAACTTCGCTTAACAACAGGTGGTAGATTTTGTTCATTTATTAGAAAGAAATTATGCCTCCGCTCACACAAAATTGCCTGCGGGCGCTGTTATATGGATGTTTTTATATACTTTTGTAACCAAAACCTAAAACAATCCACCCTAATGAATTCAATTTTCAAAAATTTCCTTTCTTTCTGCAAGCCTTGCGCCGCCGCAATCGCGGTATCCGGCTTTGCTGCATCGGCAGCGGAGCCGCTGCCCTTCAGCGAAACGTTCGATACCGCCGAGGGTTTCGCACGATTTTCTGTAAACAACGCCAACAACGACAGTTACACCTGGCAGTACAACGCCTCGGAAAAACTGGCCGAGTACAATTTCAGCCCGGACAACGCGGCGGACGACTGGCTGTTTTCGCCGGCCTTCGAGCTTAAAGCGGGGAGCAGCTACCGCCTCACCTACAAGCGCCATAAACGCAACTACAGCGCCCGCGAGCGCCTTGCCGTTACCATCGGCACAGACGTCGATCCGGCCAGCCACCGACAGATTGTGGAGGGAGACGACCATGTGGCCGAAATACACCCTACCGAGCAGAAGGTAGATTTTACCGTCGCTGCCGACGGCATATATCATATCGGCTTCCACTGCCTGTCGCCAAAGGACCTGTACTACGTTAAACTGGATGATGTGATGCTCGAGGAAGTGCTCGACATCCCTGTTCCCGCCCCTGCCACCGGATTTACCGTAACTCCTGCCGCCGAAGGCGCCCTGGGTGCGCACATTGCCTTCTCCATACCTGCCTTAGATGAATCCGGTGCACCTGTCCGCGACCTAACGCAGGCCGAGCTCTACCGTTCTGATATCGGACAGGCAATTAAAATATGGACCGGTATAGCCGCAGGCGAACCCCTTGAGTTCTACGATACCGTTGAGACACCCGGCAACTACACATACTCCGCCGTGGTGAAGAACAGAGGAGGCAAAAGCGCCGAAACTTCCGTATCGGTATATGTCGGCCCCGACACACCCCGACCTGTTACCGGTATAACAGCCAAAGAGAACGCCGACCATTCCGTAACCGTAAGCTGGAACGCCCCCGAGGGCGACACCGGCGTCAATGGCGGCTACTCGCCAGCATCGACACTGCTCTATAATATAGCGGACGGCACCGGCCGCGAAGTTGCTGCCGGCGTTGCCGGCACAAGCTTCACCGATACTGAAATACCCTACACCGAATATCAGCCTCAGCAGGTACTGGCATACACCGTAACCGCAGTAAACGGCACGCTGATATCATCCGAGGCCGATTCCGATCCCGTAATCGCCGGCACTTCCTACCAGGCGCCCGCCGAAGAATCGTTCATGTTCGCCACCACCACATATTATCCCTGGTACGGCGAGAATCTGTTCACCGAGGGTGGCTCATACTGGCAGTGCGTTACATATGGTGCCTCGCCACGTGCCGACGCACGCGACGACGACGCAGGCCTTATCACATTCCGCTCTATGGCGGCACCGATGGGCGCGTCAGAGCGCTTCTGCTCGCCCAAATTCGATATCGGCAGTCTGAAGCATCCCTCCGTAAGTTTCTACATGAACCATACCACTGGTGCCGACACCGACCGTATCGGCCTTGAAGTGGCCGTCGACGGAGGCGAATTCACCAGTGTGGGCGACGACATAGCCTTAGCCGCATCCAGCGCCGGATGGCAGCTTCACACATTCGCCCTCGACCTCCCCGCAGGCTCCAAAACCATTCAGCTTGCCCTGAAAGGCACCGCAGCGCAGGGACACAACATTCACATCGACATTATCCGCGTGTTCGACGACCTTGTAGACTTCACTGTCGCCGATATCGAACACACCGCCCGTCTTACACCATCGCAGGATTATATCATCAGCGGCAAACTGCTTAACTGCGGCAACAGGACATCGCAGAAACAGGTATCCGTAACCCTTAACAACGAGGATGCCGACATAGACGTGCTTGCGTTCGACGCTCCCGCACCAGGCGAGGCTGTTGAGTTCAGCTTCAACATAACCGAACCCGTAACCAAGGCAGGCAAGGACATTGTTTATTCGCTCCTTGTCGCCAACGACGACGACGAAAACCCCGCCAACGACATCGCATCGTTTACCGCCACATGCGCAATGCCCCCCTACCCTGCCGTAGGCACACTGAAAGGCAACGCCGACGGAAAAACCGTTACTCTCGACTGGACCGCATCCGAGCCTTACAAGGACTATCCCCTCACCACCGACGGCTTCGAGAGCTACGAGGCTTTCGCCATCGACGGCGCCGGCCCGTGGAAATTCGTGGATATGGACAAAGCCTATACCGGCGAAAACGAAGACGCCACACTGTCCTACCCCCACGCCACAGCCAAAATGGCATATCAGGTTTATAATCCCGAGAAGGCAGGCGTAAATCTCAACGACTCCTGGGGCAAGGACTGGGCAAGCTATCAGGGCTCGCAGTATCTGGCAAGCATGTACAACTCCGACAATTCCGCCAACGACGACTGGCTGATATCACCCGAAATATCGGCCGACAAACCCGTGTCGTTCATGGCCCGCGCGCTCACCAACGGCTATAAGAGGGAAACAATCGAAATCTATTATTCCACCACCGGCGACGACATCGCCGACTTCCGCCTGTTCGCCTCCGAGTCGTGCCCGGCAGAATGGCTGCAGTACACATACTGGCTCCCCGCCGATGCCCGCTACTTTGCCATACGCCACACAACGCCCGTGGCATACTGCTTTATGCTCGATAACCTCGAGTGCGCGCAGCTGTCGTCTGAACCCGCACTCGTACAGCCCGAAAGCTACAACATCTACCGCGACAACGAGTTTATCGCAAACGTTACCGGCACAAGCTACACCGAGGAAGCACCGGAAGCCGACAAAGATTATGAATACGCCGTATCCGCCGTGTTCCCTCAGGGCGAATCGGGTGCGACCGGCGTCAAGGTAACTACAGGCGATAACTCCGGTGTCTCCGGCATCGGAGCACAGACACAGGCATGGGGTGGCGCCGGCTGCATAGTTGTCGATACAGCCGCCGGCATAACCTGCACCGTGTGCGACACAGCCGGACGCACAGTAGCCGCAGCAGAACTTACGGCAGGCCGCAGCACCATCGCCGCTGCCGCAGGCATATATCTTGTGCGCGCAGGCGACACAGTATTCCGCGTAATAGTAAGATAACCGCTCTGCAGATATCCGTGAGGAGCCGTGCCAGATACTGCGCGGCTCCTTTTTATATGTTTTACGGCATGTTTCATTGTTGGTTGCGAATAAAAATGTAACTTCGCAAAAATAATAATCTTCGCACTAACACATTCCTAACAAAACCATAAAATGAGTTATCTTAAATTTGATAAGAACGTGCTCATAAACCTGGACCAGTCTCTTACAAAAGAGATGCTGCGCACAAATCAGGCCGGTGCATACCACTGCACAAGTCTGGTTGGCTGCAACACTCGCAAACAGCATGGCCTGCTGGTGATTCCTATCGAGGAGATGGACGGAAAGTCGCATGTGATGCTGTCATCGCTCGACGAGACCGTTATCCAGCACGGGGCACCGTTCAACCTGGGAATACACCGCTATAAAGGCGGTACCATCAGTCCTGCCGGACACAAGTATATTCGTGAGTTCGACTGCGAGAATGTACCCCGCATGACCTACCGTGTGGGAGGAGTGATTCTGACCAAAGAGAAAATTTTTATCAGCAAGGAAAACCGCATCCTCATCCGATACACGCTTGTAGACGCCCATTCCGCCACTACCCTGCGGTTCCGTCCCTTCCTGGCATTCCGCGAAGTTAACCAGCTGTGTATTGCCAACAGCGCCGTAAACACCGCCGTAGAGCGGGTGAACAACGGCGTGGCCACATGCCTGTACAAGGGATTCCCCACACTGTACATGCAGTTCAACCATAAGCCCGTCTGGGTAGACGATCCCAACTGGTACAAGGACATCGAATATGTAAAAGACCTGGAACGCGGCGTCCCCTACTGCGAGGACCTGTGGGTGCCCGGCTACTTCGAAGTACCCATCAAAAAAGGAGAATCGCTCATCTTCTCGGCCGGCATAAGCGAGGTGAATCCACGCAGTCTCAGCAAAATGTACGATGCCGAAATCGCCAGCCGCACACCCCGTTCGTCGTTCTTCAACTGCCTCAAAAATTCGGCCAAGCAGTTCTATATCCGCCGCGGCGACGGCATGTACATAATCTCCGGCTTCCCCTGGGGAGTGGTACTTGCCCGCAACACATTCATGGCTGTGCCCGGCCTCACCCTGGCTATCGACCATCGCGCCGACTACGAAGCCATCATGGAAACGGCACTGAAAGCGCTCACACACTTCGCCGACACCGGCGAGCTCTCAAAACACATAAAAGGCATCGACCTGCCCGACATACCCCTCTGGGCCATCTGGGCGATTCAGCAGTATGCCAAAACCGTCGGCACCGACGAAGCCCGCAAGCTCTACCTTGAAAGCGTTACCCAGCTTGTGGACTACATTCTGCGCGGCGGCCATCCCAACCTGTTCATCGACAGCGAGACAGGACTTATTTCCACCGACGGCCACCTGAAACCGGCATCGTGGATGAACTCCATGCTCAACGGCGAGCCCGTTGTGCGCCGCACCGGCAGATTAGTTGAATTCAACGCACTGTGGTACAACGCGCTCATGTTCGCGGCAGCTCTGGCAGAAGGCAACGAAGGCCTTGCTGAACGACGCGAAGCATGGCTTGCCGAGGCCGAAAAGATGAAACAGCCCTTCGTAGATACTTTCCTCAACGAAAGCGGCTACCTCTACGACTTTGTGGACGGCAACTTCGCCGAACCGTCGGTACGCCCCAACATGGCTATCGCAATCGGCCTTGACTACTCGCCACTCGACCGCCGCCAGCGCAAGAGCGTTCTCGACGTGGTAACACGCGAACTGCTCACCCCGAAAGGCCTGCGCACACTCTCGCCCAAAAGCTACGGATACCGTCCCAGCTATGTGGGTTCGCCCGACGAGCGTGAGTTTGCAATGCACAACGGCCCCGCACGTCCCTGGCTTATCGGTTTCTATGCCGACGCCTACCTGCGTGTGTTCGGCCTAAGCGGCGTGGGATACATCGACCGCATGCTTATCGGCTTCGAGGAAGAAATGAGCCAGGGCTGCATCGCTTCGCTTTCGCAGCTGTACGACGGAAACCCGCCATACACCGGACGCGGCGCCGTAAGCCATGCCACCAATGTGGCCGAGGTTCTTCGCGCCGTACGCTCCCTCAAACGCTTCGACAACAACTGATTCCCAATTCAAGTAACAAATAAAACAATCCACAATGAAAGCATTAATGTTCGGTTGGGAATTTCCGCCTCACATCCTCGGAGGTCTCGGTACGGCCAGCTACGGCCTCACCCGCGGAATGTGGGAATGCGGCGACATGGACATAACATTCGTTATTCCCAAACCTTTCGGCGACGAGGACAAAAGCTTTGCCCGCATTATAGGTACATCGCAGGTGCCCGTAGCATGGCGCGACGTAAACCGCGACTACGTTGAATCGCGCATAGGAAACGTAATGGACCCCGACCTGTATTACCGTCTGCGCGACCATATCTACGCCGACTTCAACTACATGCGCACCAACGACCTCGGCTGCATCGAGTTCTCCGGCAAATATCCTTCCAACCTGCTGGAGGAAATCAACAACTACTCCATCACCGCCGGCGTTATCGCCCGCACGCTCGACTTCGATATTATCCACAGCCACGACTGGCTCACATACCCCGCCGGCATACATGCAAAGCAGGTTACCGGCAAACCCCTGGTTGTGCACGTACACGCAACCGAGTACGACCGCTCGCGCGGTAAGCCCAACCCCACCGTCTACGGTATCGAGCGCGACGGCATGACGCATGCCGACCATATCATTACCGTCAGCAACCTCACCCGCCAGACCGTTATCGACCACTACGGCATAGACCCAGCCAAAGTTACCACCGTACACAACGCCGTTGTTCCTCTCAGCCAGGACCTTCTCGACATAGAAATGCCCCGCGCCACAAAAGAGAAAGTGGTTACTTTCCTGGGACGCATAACCATGCAGAAAGGCCCCGAATACTTCGTTGAAGCCGCCGCCAAAGTGCTTCGCAACTGCAAGAACGTGCGTTTCGTAATGGCAGGCTCGGGCGACATGATGGAAAAGATGATTGCCCTCGCCGCCGAGCGCGGCATCGCCGACCGCTTCCACTTCCCCGGCTTCCAGAAAGGGCGCCAGGTGTACGAAATGCTGAAGGCCAGCGACGTATACATCATGCCCTCCGTTTCCGAGCCCTTCGGAATATCACCTCTGGAGGCCATGCAGATGGGTGTGCCATCTATTATCAGCAAGCAGAGCGGCTGCGCCGAGATCCTCGACAACGTCATCAAGACCGACTACTGGGACATCGACGCAATGGCCGATGCGATACACGCCATCATTTCCTATCCCGCGCTCTACAAACAGATGCGCGAAGACGGCCTCGCCGAAGTTGCCCAGATCACTTGGGACAAAGCCGGAAAGAAGGTCATCGACATTTACAACAAAGTTTTAGCACGCTAATCAAACCATTGTCATGAAATCTATCTGTTTCAACTTCGAGATACATCAGCCTTTCCGCCTCAAACAATACCGTTTCTTCGATATAGGCCGAGACCACTACTATTTCGACGATTTCCTTAACGACGACATAATCACCCGCATAGCCCACAACTCCTACATCCCTGCCGCAGAAACCCTGCTGCGCATGATCGAGGAGAGCAAAGGATTCTTCCGCTGCTCGATAGCCATCAGCGGCATGGCCCTGGAACAGTGCGAGCAGTTCGTACCCGAATTCCTGGACCTGCTGAAGAAACTTGCCGACACAGGCCACTGCGAATTCGTAGCGCAGCCCTACGCCTACTCACTGGCCTGCCTTACAGACCCCGAGGAGTTCGCCCGCCAGGTAAAACAAACATGCGATCGTCTGAAAGAGCGTTTCGGCGTAAATCCAAAGGTTATACGCAACACCGAGCTTATCTACTTCGACGACCTTGCCCCCCAGTTGGTAGAGCTTGGATTCAAGGCAGTCCTCACCGAGGGTGCAAAGCACATACTCGGATGGAAATCGCCCAACTACGTATACACCGCCGCTTCCGCTCCCAAACTTAAAGTGCTTCTGCGCAACAGCAAGCTCAGCGACGACATCGCATTCCGATTCACCGACACCTCGTGGCCCGAATTCCCGCTCACAGCCGACAAATATATCGACTGGATTGCCTCCACGCCCCAGGAAGAACAGATTATAAACATCTTCCTCAACCTCGAGGCATTCGGCGAAATGCAGCCCGCCACATCAGGTATCTTCCAGTTCCTGGAAGCGCTCCCCCGATTCGCCAAAGACCGCGGCGTGGAATTCCTTACCCCCACCGAGGCCGTTTCCAAAATTAAACCCGTAGACATTCTGTCGGTTACACACCCCATATCAAGTGCCGACGAAGCCCGCGACATATCCGCATGGCTCGGCAACCGCCTGCAGAACGAGGCATTCGAAAAATTATACTCACAGGCCGAACGTATCGCAATATGCCAGAACCGCGCCCTCAAAGAAGACTGGGCGCGCCTGCAGACCTGCGACCACTTCTTCTACATGAGCACCAAACGCATGGCCGACGGACAGATGCACAGCCTGTTCAGTCCATACGAGACTCCGTTTGCCGCGTTCACCAACTACATGAACGTGCTGGCCGACTTCCTTATGCGTGTAAAAGAGGAATTCCCCTCGGCAGTAGGTAACGAAGAGCTTAACTCGCTGCTGCTCACAATCGCAAACCAGGGCAACGAAATCGA
The DNA here is from genome assembly GCA_902461565.1 of uncultured Porphyromonadaceae bacterium. Classification (GTDB taxonomy): domain Bacteria; phylum Bacteroidota; class Bacteroidia; order Bacteroidales; family Muribaculaceae; genus CAG-873. Next base: position 50,328 of record CABPYL010000007.1, on the reverse strand, counting down.
AACCCTTAACAAGGAACTGGCATCCATGCGCAAGAACGTGGAGCAGTACAACATCGAGCATAAGAACCGCGACAACGCATGCGAGGAAAAGGACGAGCCCAAACCCAAGCGTGGCCGCAAGCCCGCAGCCGACAAGAAAACTGCGACCAAAAAGACCTCCACAAAGAAGGCTGCCAAAGAAAATTGATTTTTTCCAATTCCCTTTATGCCCGCCGACGTCAGAGCCGGCGGGCTTAATCTTTCACATCACCATTAATTTATGCTACCCGATAAATATGTAATTACAATCGGCCGCACCTTCGGCAGCGGCGGCCGTGCTCTCGGCAGAATCATCGCCGACAAACTCGGCATAGGATTCTATGATAAAAAACTGCTTGTAAAAGCCGCCGAAAAAGCCGGCTACGACATCGAATTCTTCAAAAGCGGCGACGAGCGCGCACCCAAGTTCATGGGAAGCATAATACCGTTCTCGATGGGTTTCTATCCCGTATCGTGGCTTGGCGACACTTCATCGGCCGGTGGCGACAGAATTTACAAGGCACAGTGCGATTTCATTCACGAGCTGGCACAGTCGGAACCTTGCGTAATCGTCGGCCGCAGCGCCGATTACGTTCTGCGCGACATGGAAAATGTGATTAATATTTTTGTGCACGCGCCCGCAGAGGAATGCGCCCGACGCATTGTGGAACGACTGGAATGCAAAGACCTCGCCGAGGCAAAGGCGCTGGCCGAACGTACAAACAAACTGCGTGCGAACTATTACAATTTTTACACCGACAAACAATGGGGCAACGCACAGAGCTATGACCTCACTTTCGACACCTCCATGCTGCCCCTGGAAGAAATAGCCGACATCACAATAGACTACGTCCGACGCCGGATGGATAAATAATTGAAAATAAAATACCGGGCGGCTAAATTTTTTTGAGCGCGGGCGGCGTCTGCCCGTGGACATGGCATATAGGTCTATTTCAAGCGTAAGTAATTGACTATCAATCATTTACCCCCCCCAGCAGGAATCGTCGGGGAAATAAGATATATTTGGACCCGCCACGTGCCATTGCTAATGCTATTCGGCTGAATGAAGATTTGCAGTTAAATAAAATTATGCCTATCTTTGTGATGATTTTCGCTAACTTTGTAATCACGCTCCTGTCATTATAATCGCTTATGAATCGCAATTTCTTCCAAAGTTTGTCAAACTCAAGCATTATCCAGGCATTCATAGAGAAACCATCACCCAAATGGATGGTATTTTTAGCCGATCTTATCATTTTCGGGTTGTGCTGCGGCCTCACTTTCGCTTTCGGACTACAGAACGACGCAAACAGCTACAGCGAGATTCACACAGCGCCGGTACACGCCACCATCGCTTTTATTATTTATACACTGCTGGCCCTCATTTTAGGAACGAGCAAATATATAATCCGCCTTTCGGTTATCGAGGACACCTACCGTCTGGTTCTCCTAATTCTATCGGCATCGTTTGTAATGGCGACATTGTCGCTCTGCACCCTCGCTTTCGGCGGGTTCTTCTATTTCAGCTTTTGGAACATCTTTACCCTTGGTGTTATGACATTCGCACTCATGTTAGTGATGCGACTGTCCATCAAGTACTTCTACATGCGTATTTCCGGACTGCAGAAAAATAAGAAGCGTGTGATAGTTCTCGGATCCGCCATCAACTCGTATTTTCTTGCCACAGCACTCAAAAACGAATATGACGGGGCATTCGAGCCCGTTGCGTTGCTCAGCCTCTCCGATAAGGTAACACAGAACAACGTCAACGGTATTCCCGTGATACCTTTCAACGAAAACACGATAGCGGAGACTTTCGAATTCTACCGTTGCGATACCCTCCTGTTCCTCTCCACCCAGCTGGAACTGATGCGCAGCGGCACAGCCGACGTATTTCTCCGCAACCACATAAAACTGCTGATGCTCAATCAGGTTGCCGAATTCGACATGAACAGCAAAGAGATGCCGAACATCTCTACCCATGTACACGATATCCGCATCGAAGACCTTCTCGGCCGCGAACCAATACGCACCGAAAATCCCACTATACGCAGCGTTATAAAAGGCCAGACAGTGATGATTACCGGCGCAGCAGGATCCATCGGCAGCGAGATTGTCCGTCAGGTGGCGCAGCTCGACGCTTCTGACATTGTCCTGCTCGACCAGGCCGAAACACCCATGCACGACATGCAGCTGGAACTGGAAAGCGCTTTCCCCGATATGAAGATTCATCTTTTCATCGGCGACGTCGCCAACAAGGGCCGCATGGAACATGCTTTCCAGAAATACCGTCCGCGTTATGTGTTCCACGCCGCCGCATACAAGCACGTGCCCATGATGGAGCGAAATCCTGCCGAAGCAGTACTTACAAACGTTTTCGGCACCAAGAACATAGCCGACCTGTCGGTAAAATACGGCGTTGAAAAATTCGTGATGATTTCTACGGACAAGGCCGTAAATCCAACCAACGTAATGGGCGCATCCAAGCGCATCGCCGAGATTTACGTACAGTCCCTCTTCTTTCACAACCGCAAACAGACCGACCGCCGCAGCACACAGTTCATTACCACCCGTTTCGGCAACGTGCTCGGTTCCAATGGATCCGTGATTCCTCTGTTCCGCAAGCAGATAGAACACGGCGGTCCCGTAACAATCACGCACCGGGACATCATACGCTACTTCATGACCATACCCGAAGCCTGCTCGCTCGTCCTCGAAGCCGGCTGCATGGGCAAAGGCGGCGAGATTTTCATATTCGATATGGGCCAGCCCGTCAAAATATGGGACCTTGCCACACGCATGATATCACTCTCCGGACTGCGTCCGGGAGAAGACATACAGATTATCGAAACCGGCCTACGTCCGGGAGAAAAACTGTACGAGGAACTCCTCAACGAGAAAGAACACACCCTGGCCACACACCATAAAAAGATTATGATTGCCCGCGTGCGCATATACGACTATACAGACGTTCTCGAGCACCTCGAACAGCTGCACAAGAGCCTCGAAGCCGGGCACGCACACGACATCGTCGCACAGATGAAGCACATGGTGCCCGAATACAAGTCCAATAACTCGCAATGGCAGAAAGTAGACAGCGAAATCAAGGCCGAGCACAGCGAGAACATGGACATGCACGAGATTAACGTCCCGCAAATGAACTAAAAAAATCATAAATGAATAGATTGGACGGATCGGCTGCCATAAGCGGTGCGGTCCGTTTTTACTTGACAATAAGAAAAAACTTGACTATGAAAAAATTCATCACATCCCTGGCGTTACTTTTCGTCGCCGTCTCTGTATTGGCAGCCAAGCCAGCACAATTCAATGTTGCATCGTATAACATCCGTATGCCAGCCGGCAGCGACTCCATTGCCGGTAACGGCTGGGGACGCCGCGGAGCCGTAGTGGCCAAGCTGGCATACTTCAATGATTTCGATATTTTCGGCACACAGGAAGGATACAAATTCCAGTTAGACGAAATGCTACGGGATATGCCCGGATACGCCTATATTGGCGTTGGGCGCGAAGACGGCAAGGACGGAGGCGAACATTCCGCAATCTTTTACAGCACCGACATGTTCGAAGTACTCGACCACGGCGATTTCTGGCTTGCCGAAGACACCACATATCCCCACCTTGGCTGGGATGCCGCATGCGTGCGCATATGCACATGGGGAAAGTTCCGCCACAAACCATCCGGACGCCAGTTCCTTTTCTTTAATCTGCACATGGACCATGTTGGAAAAATCGCCCGCATAGAAAGTGCTAATCTTATCAAAAAGAAAATGAACGAGCTTGGCAGCAAACTGCCGGTATTCCTCACCGGCGACTTCAACATAGACCAGTTCAGCGACGAATACACCACCATCACCGGCGACGGAAAACTCAGGGACGCCTATACCGACGCCGATTTTGTATTCGCGCCAAACGGAACGTTCAACAGTTTCCATACCGACGGTTTCTCCAACCAACGTATCGACCATATATTTACCACGCCCGATGTACATGTGCTTAAATACGGTGTTCTGACAGATACTTACCGCACCACCGACGACACCGATGGTGCCCTTTCCGCCGAAAACGCCCCCGAAGCCATGCACATCTCAAAAGCTACAGCTCGCACGCCATCCGACCACTTTCCCATCAAGGCGAAGATTGAATTGAGATGATTTATTAAACTTTTTGTTAATACTTCTTTATTTGATGAAAAAACGGCGTGTATTTACGGCATGAGACAACTGTCTTTTCCGTTATTTTTCTTAACTTTGCAGCCTGAATAAACACTAAGCCAGATATGAAAACCGTAGCACGACTTCTTGCTGAAAAGCTGCTCAAAATCAATGCACTCAAACTCCAGCCAGCCAATCCTTTCACATGGGCCTCGGGCTGGAACTCCCCCATCTATACCGATAATCGCCGCACGCTCTCGCATCCCGAGTTGCGCACGTTCATCAAAACAGAACTCGCACGCGTAATTTTGGAACAATATCCCGAGGCCGAAGCCATTGCCGGCGTAGCTACAGGAGCAATCGCACAGGGCGCTCTGGTTGCCGATGTGCTCAACCTTCCCTTTGCATACATCCGCTCTACCCCCAAGGATCACGGCCTTGAAAACCTTATCGAAGGCGATCTTCGCCAGGGTCAGAAAGTAGTGATAGTGGAAGACCTCGTCTCCACCGGCAAAAGCTCGCTCAAGGCCGTTGAGGCTGTACGCAATGCCGGATGCGAGGTTGTCGGTATGGTCGCCCTGTTCTCTTACGGCTTCCCCGTCGCAGAGGAAAACTTCGAGAACGCAGGTGTTAAACTGATTACCCTCAGCAACTACAACGCCATCCTCGAGGCCGCTCTTGAAACACACTACATCAGCGAAAGTGACATCGAGACCCTCCACAACTGGCGCAAAGATCCTGCGGCTTGGCAGCCCGAACGCTAAAACAACCCGCCAATGGCTAAATTCTCATCAAAACCCACCGTCGTGGCCCTCGGCACCGAAGCCCTCGATGCCAAATTCTCCGACTTCAGTGCCATGCAGGCCAAGCTCGACGATCTCACACCCGAACAGCGCTCCAAAGTAGGCGACATCAAGTTCACGAACGACAGCATCGTTATCAGCACCCAACAGGTTGGCTCTATCACGCTGCATGCCGTGGAGCGTCAGTCCGGCCACATCCGTCTGCAGGCCGAGAACTCGCCCGTGCCTATGTCCATCAACATCCTGTATAAACCGCAGGGTGCCGACAGTTCCGAAATCGTCGGCGAAATGGATGTAGACCTTCCCGCCATGCTGCGTCCGCTGGTTGGCCCTACACTGCAGAAAGCAGTGGACCAGTTCGGCACTCTCTTCGCCTCGCTGGCATAACCCTACACCGACATGTACGGGGCCGCATTCAAAAAAATCGCCGTCGTGGCACTTGCCGGAGCGCTTGCAATGGCATTCGGCGCATGCCACCGCATAAACGACGACAGAATTCCGGTGGTCTCCGTAAACATAATATTCCCGACTGTGGCACAGTGGGATGTATACGGTGTTGCCGGCGCTATGGACTACGAACGCTTCATAATCGACGAGCGCCTGCCGCGCAATTTTCCATATACCGCCATATCCGCCACCGGATATGGCGGCATTTTGCTTGTAAGCGACGTCCTCGGCGAGGCAAAGGCATACGACCTTGCATGCCCCGTAGAATGCAAACGCGACATCCGTGTTGCTATCGACACAGAAACAATGCTCGCGCGCTGTCCCGTATGCGGTAGCGAATACGATGTTTTCTCACTGCTGGGGCATCCCGTAAGCGGCCCTGCGGCAGCCGATGGCTACGGCTTGCGCCGCTACTACGTAGGACCCGGACGCGACGGCTCCTACCGCCAGATCTGCTATTGATACTCCATGAAAAAACACTATATCGAACTATGGCTTCTGTTGGCCTGCGCTTTCGCAATTTTTGCCGTAGCGTCGGCTTTCGAGATGCCCGTTATTGCGGGACATCAGCTCAAATCGTCGGAAATACACAGCCATATATTCGGCAAAAACGAAACCGCAGCCCCTTTGGATTCTGTCGCTCCCCTTACGGCAGCTGCTGAAACCGCAGACAAAGCACCCTCCTTCCCCGTTCCCTGCGACACAGCCTCTAAAACCATCCTGTTCATCGGCGATTCCATGCTCGAAGGCCTCGGACCGCGTATGGCGGCCTATGCGCAGGAAAACGGCCACACAATGTATCAGGTTACATGGTACAGCTCTACATCCGAAGTTTGGGGACGCTCCGACAAGCTGAAAGGCTACATCGAACGCCTGCATCCCGACTACATATTCATTTGCCTGGGAGCAAACGAACTTTTTGTAAGTGATATCGCCACCAAACGCGACAAATACGTCAAAAAAATCATCGCCGATATCGATACCATTCCTTTTCTTTGGATAGGACCGCCGAACTGGAAAAAAGACACCGGTATAAACGACCTTATCCGCGCCAATGCGCCGCTTGGAGCGTTCTTTCTGAGCGACGGAATGCACTTCGACCGTTCCAAGGACGGTGCGCACCCAACGCGCACATCGGCCGCACTTTGGATGGACAGCGTTGCACGCTGGATGCCCCTTCACTCCAACCACCCCATACGCATGGCAAAGCCCGCAAAGACATCGGCACGGCCAAAACGCATATTTGTACACCAGCCAAACGAAAAATAATGGAAAACGTGTGGAACAACATCGCCGGACTGCTGTCCTACGACCCGTCGGCGCCTATGCTGTTTTCTTCCGGCACATTCTGGGCGCTGTTCCTTATTTTTATGCCCGTATACGGCGTCCTGCGCAAGCGTTTCTGGCAGATGCTTGTCTTCGTCGTGGCGTTCAGTTTCTATTTCTACTATAAAAGCAGCGGATGGTTCGTGCTGCTGCTCGCCTCCACCTCGGTGCTTGACTGGTGCCTGTCCCGTGTCATGAACCGCCCCGGCCGCTCAGTGCTTTTCCGCCGCTGCTGCGTGGCCGTTTCGCTGCTTACATCGCTGGGCATACTTGCCTACTTCAAGTACGCCAACTTCTTCCTGTGGAACATAAGTCAGATGGTCAACGCCAACTTCCAGCCCCTTGACCTTATTCTGCCAGTAGGAATATCATTCTACACCTTCCAGTCGGTGAGCTACATAATCGACGTGTACAAACGTCGCGTGGAGCCCACACACACATGGCTGGAATACGCCTTCTTCCTGTCGTTCTTTCCTGCTCTTGTCGCGGGCCCCATTGTACGCGCCGATTATTTTCTGCCGCAGATACGGCAGAACCGCCACGCAACGCGCCAGGAGATATACATGGGTCTGTGGCTCATAATTCTCGGCATTGTAAAGAAAGCTGTTATCGCCGACTATATCGCGCAGTACAACGACCTGATTTTCCAGACTCCGGGCGGCTACTCCGGCTTCGAGACACTGATGGGCGTCATCGGCTACACAATGCAGATATACTGCGATTTTTCAGGATACTCCGACATGGCAATAGGTATCGCCCTTATCATGGGCTTCAAACTTGCCAAAAACTTCAATTTCCCATACAAAAGCCGCAACCTCACCGACTTCTGGCGACGATGGCACATTTCCTTGTCCACCTGGCTGCGCGACTATATCTACATTCCGCTCGGCGGCAACCGCAAAGGTACCGCACGCACATACCTGAACAATTTCGCCACAATGCTTATAGGCGGTCTGTGGCACGGTGCGGCATGGAAATTCGTATTCTGGGGTGCCATGCACGGCGCAGGACTTGCCGTACATAAAGCTGGAAAACCGTGGCTGTCGCGTATTCCGGACGTATGGCCAGTGCGCGCGCTGTCGTGGTTCGTTACCTTCGCTTTCGTAGCCGCCCTCTGGGTGTTCTTCCGCGCCGACAGCTGGCAGGACTCCGTAATCGTGCTGGGCAGCATCTTCCGCGATTTCTCACCTGCCTATCTCCCCGCATTCGCCGCCGCACGCACGCTTTGGCTTATACTGATGTTGGTTATCGTCGTTGCCCACTGCCTGCCCACCGGATTCTGGGACAAAGCCGCAGCATGGTTTGTGCGCTCGCCCTGGGTAGCGAAACTCCTCATTTTCATCGTAACAGTACAGCTTGTCCTTGAACTGCGCAGCGAGGACGTTACGCCCTTTATCTACTTCCAGTTCTGATTATTTCATCTTCTCCCAGAAATCGGAGAAGCGTTGCGCCACCAGCACAACATCGTTGTGTCTGCGCACAAACTCGCGCGCCTGTACCGACATGCGGTCAAGTTCTGCCGGCCTGTCTATAATATCTATGAAACGGCGCAGTGTACCCTCGAAATCATCAGGCTCGGGATTGAAAACAGGCCGCAGTTCTTTTTCGCCTATAAAATCGTAAAATTCAGGTTCACCGCCGGTTATGGCAACAGATCCCATCGCCATAGCGAGCAAAGCCGTCGTAGCCGGCGTAAAGGAATACAGCTGGTCGCACACCACGGAACAGCCCCGCATATATTCCACAAAGCTGTTGTAAGGCATATTGGCCGGCTTGTCGATAACGAGCCGCCCGGGCCGCAGCGCAGAGGCCCTTTCAAGCAAATGCAACAGAACATCGGCACCTTTTTCGGCCTCACGGCCTCGGTGAGCCGCATACAGGACTCTCAACGGGGCCCCGAAATCGAATTTGCCTGGCCGAACAGAAGCCGTATCTATCGGTATTCCGGCATACGCGCGCGGGACACCGGGATACTGCTTAGCCGCTACGGCATCGTATTCATACAGTGCCGTTACAATGCCTTTCACACCCGCATAGACAGCATCCGTATACTCCATTAGCGGCTGCGAGAGCCATTCATTCCTGCGCGCTGAGGGTGTAGAGGTCCACGGACGCAAACCCTCGGAACTGTGCCATTCGGAATAGCGCAGAGCCGGCCTGGGACCCGTAAAGTCGCGCACAAGAGAACTGTCGGTGCCGAGGTCGGTAAGAAAGACAGCGCCATTATCGTTGCGCAGACGCTCGAACAGCTTCATAAGCCGCTCGGGACGCAGTCTGGCAAATCCCGGCGACACAAGCTGTACAATATCGTAGCCGGAAAGACGCGAACGCAGCGGCCCGCAGAGGCGCGCCCACAACAACGCACCACCGAGTTTGCTGTCGTGGCGTCCAAGGTCGATATCGCGGCCTGTACGCATCCAGCGGGACCCGTCAGAAGCAAGTGTTACTTCATGACCAAGCGCACGCAATCCACCGGCGAGAGTAGCGTGGTAGTTACTGGCATCGCCCATCAGAAGTACCTTCATAGCGCTTTCCGGTTACGGATGGAATAAACATAGCCCTGAAGCAGCCACGTCAGGGCCCTGAAGAATGGCACCTTTGACCTACGCGCTTCCACAGGAAGCCGTAATATACCTCCCAGACAGCCCCGCTTCACTCGCAGGAGCACGCCCTTGGAACGCAGAAAACCGGGCTGCGCCGAGCGCGTAACGGATGTGGTTTCCGCGGCATGTCTCACAATAACCATGTCGAAAAAACGACCTTTCAAACCCGCCTTACGGCAATGCCACAGCAGCAGTTCCTCCTCACCGGCACAGAGATAAGGAGCCCCGAGGCCAGCAAGTTCGCTGAAACGCAGCCTATTGTCGTTAAGGCTCTTGCGACGGAAAGTTATTTCAAAAGAAATAGGGAAATAAAAACGGTATTCCTTTGCAAAATCATAGCCGTCGGGCGGATATACGCGATTGCCTGGAATCACGGCGCGGAAAGTGGCATAATCCAGCGCAGGGTCGGCATCATATGCGGCGATAATTGCCCGCAGACCTTCGGCCACGAATTCCGTATCATCGTCTGCTATCAGTATATAAGGCGCCGACGCAGAGGCGATAGCCTGGTTGCGGTTCACAGATAGGCCGCGGTTGTCAAATTCTATATATTCAAAATCGCTTCGCTGCGGTTCCCGCAGATTTTTTCCTCCCGGATTCTGACAGGCTATCAGATAGCCTGCATCCTCCACCTGCGGCCACAACGAAAAATCTATATGCGGCAACCTGGCGGCCGTAGTACAAACAAGTATCTGGAGCTTGTACATTATATCAGTTTTTTATCCGACAGCACCTTTTCTACAGCTGCCGCTGTTTTCTCGCGGTTCCAGTCAGGACGGTTTGCAAAAATAAGATAAAACACATCGGAATGCGGAAAATATGCCTCTATGGTAAGGAAACCGCCGTTGTCGCCGGTATGATATATCTTTTTCCTGTTGCCGGGCAATTGCTCTATAAAGAATCCGAGGCCATAGTATGTAGCGGGGACATCGGTCTGTATTATTTCGCTGAACGCCTGCCTTAGCGATTCCTCTCCTATAATTTTCCCCGAAAAGAGAGTCCTTTCCCAGCTAAGGAACTCGAGGGCGGTTGTATAAAGGGCTCCATCGGCCTTTGTCGGGAAGAAATTCGCCTCGCCGTAGTCGCATTCCTGCCACTTGCCGTCGGGGCTACGGTAATAGTTGCGGACGTTGGCGGAATCCATCGACGACGGAATATAGGCATGCGCCAGTTCGGGCTGCGGAACAGAGGGCACAAGATATTCCGTCTTAACCATTCCCGCAGGAGCGAAGATAACACTGTCCATCCACGCTTTGAACTCGACTCCTGTAACCTGCTCTATCAGAGGCAGAGCAAGCTGATAGGTAGGATTCTGATACTCATATGCGGTTCCAGGCTCGAAAGCCAGTGAATCGAGGTTTTCCATATACTTCACCGATTCGCCCGTCAGACTGTACAGCATATAATCCGTAACGTTGGCGAAAGCCGACGACGTATTTTTTATATACTTGTTCCACTGCTTCCGTGTACGCGGACGAGTATCCGGTATGCCCGAAGTATGGGAAAGCAGATGACGAAGCGTTATCCGGTTGAAAAACGGAGCCTTAAATTGCGGGAAATATTTGCTGACGGAATCGTCGAGCGACAGTTTGCCTTCTTCCTGAAGTTTCAGCAGCGCTATTGCCGCGAACTGTTTGCTGATGGAACAGATATTTACGAGTGTGGTATCGGTGAGCATGCGTCCGTCACCGAAGTCGGCGACGCCGAATCCTTTGTCGTAGATAATGCTGTCGCCTTTGGCAACAAGGACAATCGCTCCAGGCTCGTCATCTGCGAACATCGTGCCAAAGATACTGTCAAGTGGAGCGGCTATGGCATCTCCGGAATCACCGGAATCGGCTGTACAGGATGACAGCGCAGCCAGTAAAAAAAAAGGACCTAAGAATCTGAATATATTATTTCTGAACATTTGGCAATGTATCCACAGGAACAAGCCAGCCGTGCGCAAGCAGAATGCTGTCGGTCTTGCGGGCAAGCTGCAGCCTGTTCCAATCGGGGCGGTTGGAAAAAATCAGATAAAAAATTTCCTGTTCGGGATATCCGCCTTCAAAAATGGCGAAACCACCATTGGAGGTATTATGGAAAATTTTACGCGGCATACCGGGGCGCTCCTGTACAAACTGACCGAGCGCGTAACTTATATTACTAAGGTTCAGTCCGGTAGGTATCACGGGCGAAGATATCGTATCCATAGAAGCGCGGGAAATGACATTACCGCCATGCAGATAGCGCTGCCATTTCATAAACTCGCGCGGTGTAGTATACAGGCCCATATCGGCACGGGTGGCAAAGAATGGAGCTTCACCATAATCGTATTCCTGCCAACGGCCATCCTCGCTTATGAACGGTGTATATTCAAGCTGACACGAACCTGCAGGCACATATCCGTGGGCAAAGTTGTCGGATACTGCGTCGGGCTCGTAGAAAGCTGTTTCCACAAGGCCGGCCGGATCAAAAATCTCACGCTTCATCCATTTTACGAAACTCTCGCCCGTAACTTGCCTTATCACCCTGGACAACAGCATAAAGGGCGGATTGGCATACTCGAAATGCGAACCGGGCTCAAATGCGAAAGTATCAAGTTTTTCATAAAATCGGGTAAGTTCCTCGCCACGGGCATACAGCATATAATCCGGAGCCTTGGTAAAGAAGGTTTCCGGGAATTTCTTCACATAATCTTCCCATTCCGTCTCGTTTCGGGGACGCAGGTCGGGCAGACCTGATGTATGTGAAAGCACGTGGCGGATGGTTACGCGCCTGAAGATGGGATTACCGAAATTCGGAAAAAATTCGCTCAGAGGGGTATCCAGATCGAGCCGGCCTGCCTCTACCAATTTCATGATTCCGGCGGTAACGTAAGTCTTGGTGGCAGAACATATATTCAGCACAGTGCTGTCGGTCATTGGTCTTTTGGTATCGAGTCGGGCCATGCCGAATCCTCGCGAGTACACGATATCGTCGCCACGCATAACCATAACTACCGCACCGGGATCTGTCGGACTGCTGAAAACGGTAGAGAAGAGTGAATCAAGAGGAGCTGTTATCTCGCACTGCGGAATCGCTTCCGAAGCGTTGTTCCGAGTGCATCCGAATAACATGAAAACAGCCCAGGCCAATATCACTGCGGGAAGAAGTAGAGATAGTCCGCCGCCATTGAAAATATTGGCATGACGGCTACATTTGTTTAGGTTTTTTTCCATTGCGGCGCAAACTTAGTAATTAAAAATATGCCCTGCAATAGTCCCAGAGGCCGATTCAACCGATTTCACCGTTTTGTAGCAACTTTGTAGAGAATTTGTACAAAACGCTGCTCAAAAAGTGCAGGAGAGTGTGAAACCAAACGACCCGCGCCCTACTTTCGGAACAAATACCGACTCTATGGCCGGCCTCCCGTCTCTTTTATACAGCCCTCGCGTGTCGCTGCCGCGGAAAAGATTCACCACCTCGTTTACAGGGTCGATGAGAAATGCCACCACATTTCCGAGCACGGGACTGCCTCCAAGAGTGTACCCGTTTCGCACGATTCCTCGCTTCAGCCTGTAGAACATCTCGCCTATAAGGCTGCCTACTACTGGCGTTATCACCAGGTCCTGGTACGACGGACGCTCCATGCACGCTTCTATTCCGAATTCCCACCCTATGTTGGATATTATCGCACTATATAGAAACGATCGCCAGAAATTAAAGCCGCAACTGCGCGCTGCCATAAAGTAGGCCGCACCTGCATAGGGATGAAGCACATAATTGAATACAAATTTATCGTGATCCCACTCAGGCCCCTTGCGGAATACAAAATCAAACCAGCGTTTGTAGGGTGGATCTTTCTGCAATGCGGCCCTGTTCCATGTAGTTGCGTCCTCGGGCAGACATTCAAGCACCAGCAACGTGCCAACAAATGCGCCGCTCAGTACTGCCGTATTTATCCACAGACGATGCCACTGCGGAACGTTCGTTGTCAATGAATACGGCAACGAATAAATGCTCGGTGGCACCCCTTTACTGAGAGCGGGGCGTATTTCGGCCATAAAAGAGGTATCGATCTGTACTTCGGTAATATCAACAGTATTCAGCACTATTACTGCGTCGTTCGTTCCGGCCCTCATTCCTGCCGGAGAGAGAAGCATCAACAGAAAAGCTGTCAAAATCTTAGAAATGTAACGTAGCATAAATCTTGAATAAATAAGTTGAATCGTAGTATTCTTAAAACAAATATGACGCCACGGCGATTGTTAAAAAGATATAAATATCAACATCCGGCAGATACCTGATAATCTGCCACATACATCGGATAACTTTGCAGTGCGTAAAAAAACACACTATGGAAGAATATGTTATAATCGACAACGGTCATGGCCGGGAAACAGCCGGTAAATGTAGTCCCGACGGAAAAGTAAAGGAATGGGTATGGACAAGAGCGGCGGCACGCGAGCTACGCCGCAGCCTTGCCGGTAAAGGAATAGAATCTGTACTTCTTGTGCCGGAGGAAAATGATATCAACCTGCCGGAGAGGTGCGCGAGGGCAAACGCACTGTGGCTCCGACATCCCCATGCCGTGCTTGTGTCGCTGCACTCAAATGCCTCGGGCGATGGTTCGGTATGGGGCAATGCCAACGGATGGAGCGTTTTCATTGCCGCGGGCGCTTCTGCCGAATCGGAGAATCTTGCACGATGCCTGTTCCGGCGCGCAAGCACACATCATCTTTTGGGTAACAGGTTCTCGCCGCCGGAAATGTTCAACAGAGCGAATCTCGCGATATGCCGCGATACACACTGTCCGGCAGTCCTTACCGAGAATATGTTTCACGACAACCGTGCCGACGCGGCATTTTTGGCGTCGCCGGAAGGCATCGCCACAATTGTCGCTCTACATACCGAAGGAATATCCGACTATTTTACACTGCACAGGACATGAAAAATATTACGGCAGGTATATTGATTCTCGGCACGGCATTCGGTTCCTTCTGGCTGGGACGAAGCACGGCCCGAACTGAGCAGGTTGTATATCGCGAGCGCACCGATACCGTGCGTATCGTAACCCCGGAAGTTATGGTAATAAAGGCCCGAGGGCCCGTGAGGACAACGCTTCACGTCGCCGACACGACGGCAAACACAAAACAGGACAGCGCGACAGTAGAAATTCCTATGCAACAGGCCGTATACACCGGACCGGACTATACGGCGTATGTGAGCGGCTTCCGTCCGTCGCTCGACAGTCTCGTCATGACCAGGCATATACGTGAGTATACCCTGCCCCGCTCCGCCGGAACAAAGCGGTGGAATGTAGGCATACAGGCCGGATACGGAGTAACTCCGCGCGGTTTCCAGCCGTACATAGGCATAGGTATATCGTTCAGTATTTATTGAAACGCAATTGCCAGAATGCCACTGCCGATGCCGCTGCCACATTGAGCGAATCCACGCCTCGCGACATGGGTATGCGCACCACATAATCGGCTCCTTCTATGGCCTCGCGGGCAAGGCCGTCGCCCTCTGTGCCGAGTACAATGGCAAGTCTGGGTTCGGCGGCAACCGCGGGGTCGTCTATGCTCACACTATTATCGGTAAGCGCCATCGCAACAGTCTTATATCCGTTTGCACGCAGCACGTCATATGGATTCCGGGCAGGCAGATATGTCCACGGCAATTTGAACACCGTACCCATCGACACGCGCACGGCACGACGGTTCAGCGGGTCGCATGATGTCGGCGTGAGCAACACTCCGTCTATCCCGAGCGCGGCAGCAGACCGGAAAATAGCGCCGATGTTGGTCGTATCCACCACTCCGTCTATAACAGCAAGCCTGTGCGTATTCTTGCACAGTTCCTCAACGGGTGGCACCAGAGGCCTGCGCATGGCACACAGCACCCCACGGGTGAGCACATATCCAGTGAGCTGCGACAGCAACTCGCGCGAGCCTGTGTATACAGGTATATCGCCGCAGCGGGCAATTATATCGGCAGCATCGCCTTGTATATGCCTGCGCTCGCACATCAGCGCGACAGCCTCGCAACCACACTCAAGTGCGACGCGGATAACCTTTGGACTTTCTGCGATAAAAATACCTTTGTCCGGCTCCAGACGGTTGCGCAGCTGCGCCTCGGTAAGGGTAGCAAACATTCTTGCCCCGGGATGCTCCAGCGTTGTGAGTTCTGTCAGGTTCATGCTTATTTCCTGATTATTCCGCGCAGGCGCCCCACCATACGCATAAGAAAGTTGCTAAGCTTCCGCATGATTGCCGTTGGAGGCTGTGCAATGTCGGACATCAGCGGGTCGGTGAACGAGGTCAGCACCGGCGCAGCACCAAACTGCTCGGGATAAATTATCATCAGATTATTATTGGCGAAGTAACGTTGCAGAAACGATGGTATCTCGGCCATCTGCGATGTATATGACACCGACTGAGGACGCGCACCGATGAGAACGAACAGATCGTCGTCCAGCACCTTGTTGGACAGCAGGATAAGATCCTCGTAGGTCTCGGTTGTCCGGAACTCGCAGCGGATTCCGTAGTTCTCGGAGTATATTACGCCGCGGATATATGGCTGAAGCTCGCCGGGGCAACAGAAGATTATGCGGCAGCCTACCTGACGGGTGAGGCGCGATACTGCCCGCACCCAACGGTTGAATCCGCTCTCGTACTGCGCTCCTTTGGGCACCCATACAACCACACGAGTGATTGTTCCCGCGGGAATAAAGCAACGGGCAATCATTATCATGCGGTTTGTGCTGCGCAGCAGCTGGTCAACCTTGTTGCCGTAAAACGAATCTATTACAGTGTTGCGCCGGTGCATTCCAAGGATAATCTCGGTTATGTCGCGTTCCTCTATGGCATTCAGTACGCCGGTAACGGTATTGAGGTCGTAACGGTCGAGCGTTTCTATCACCGTATCGGCGGCTGCGGCAGTCTTGCGGGCGGCATTGAGCGAATTATACGACAATGATTTGGCAGCCTTGGTATTGTCGTTGCGCACGTGCAGGGCATAAAAGTTGTGGCTGCCGCGTGTGTTACGCATAAGCACGGCCAGTTCTACGAGCGCAGGCGTCGTAACCGGGTTGGCCACACCTATAAGCGAATTATTGTTTCGGGTGAACTTGCCCCCTGCGTTCATGGGGTCGCTTTCGAGCATGCCGACGCTAAGACGGGCAGATGCTCCTGTCATAATCAGAGGTGCGATGCCACAGGTGATAAGGATGACAGCGATAGTGCTGTTGAGAATGCTTTCGTCAAACATGTCCATATTGTAACCGACACTCACAACAGCCAACGCTACTGCCGTATGTGCAGCAGTGAGGCCGAACATAACCTTGCGGCTGTCGGCATCGAAGCCATACACCTTCTGCGCAATCCACGCAGGCAGCCACTTGCTCACCAAAGCTACGGCAAGCATTATGCCGGCCATGCGCAGAGTGGACATGTCGCCGAATACGCGCACATTAATCATCATACCCACACTTATAAGAAAGTAAGGTATAAACAGGGCGTTGCCTACGAATTCGATAGAACTCATAAGCGGCGACGAGAAGGGAATATAACGGTTCAGCAACAATCCTGCGAAGAAAGCGCCGAGTACCGGTTCCAGACCGATGAACTGCGCAGAGCATGCCGCGAACATAACAAGAACGAGCACAAACACATACTGCGTTACCTTATCGCTGAATTTCTTAAAGAAATAGCGGGCAAGACGCGGGTAGGCATACAGAAGCACGCCCACCCATATGCCCAATTTAACAATGAGCAGCACTATGGCCGAGACATTGAAATATCCTTCCTGCCGCACGCTCACGGCACCGGCTAGCACAAGTAGCGCACCCACTACGGCAATTATCGTACCTACAATCGCAATAAGCACCGGTGCTGCCTTGGTAAGGCCGAAACGGGCAGCCACAGGATAGGCCAGAAGTGTGTGCGAAGCGTACATGGCACCGAGCAGACACGCTGTATCCCAATCAACGCCAAGCAAATACACGCTCGTAAGCACACCCATTACCAGAGGAATAAGCAACGTGAGGGCACCGAACAGCATGCCGCGGCGAAGATTAAGACGCAGATGATACATATCTATCTCCAGACCAGCCAGGAACATAAGGTACAGCAGGCCAACCTGTCCGAAGATATTGAAGGATGTGTCGCGGTCGAGGACATCGAAGCCATAAGGCCCGATGACAACACCCGCCACAATCATTCCGATGATGTGCGGAATCTTGAGTTTGTTGAGAAGCAGAGGCGCAAAAAGGATGATGGCCAGAACAATAAAGAATATCTGGACCGGCTCGGTTACAAGTGCCTGATGGACGAGCGGAATCATCTTTTGCGGTGTCTGAACTTTCTAAAGGTTATTCCTTACGGTGTGCGACAATATATTCAGCTATCTGCACCGCATTGAGGGCAGCGCCTTTGCGTATCTGGTCGGCCACCGCCCAGAACGACAGCCCGTTAGGGTTGGTAAGATCGGCACGAATGCGGCCGACATATACGGGATCGGTTCCGGCGGCATCCTTCGGCATGGGGTATCCGAGAGCTTCGGGACGGTCCACAAGCACCACACCGTCGGCAGCGGCAAAGGCCGAACGGGCCTCGGAGACGCTGACAGGGCGTTCAGTTTCCACCCAGATTGCCTCGCTGTGGGCACGTTCCACAGGAACTCGCACACATGTGGCACTTACATCGAGATCGGGAGCGTGCATAATTTTCTTCGTCTCGTTGTACATCTTCATCTCCTCGCGCGTGTAACCGTTATCGGTGAAAGTATCGATATGGGGTATGAGATTGTATACTAACTGACTGACAAATTTTTTTGCCACCGGTTCCTCGCCGCGCACAACCTGCTCCGTCTGCGCATGCAGTTCCTCTATTCCGGAAGCCCCTGCGCCGCTGGCAGCCTGATATGTGGCGACATGCACGCGCCGTATAGGCGAAATGTCGTTTATCGGTTTGAGTGCGACAACCATCTGGATTGTCGTGCAGTTCGGATTGGCGATAATATTGCGCGGAGCGTCGAGAGCGTCTTCGCCATTAATCTCCGGCACTACCAGAGGTACATCGTCGTCCATGCGGAAAGCACTGGAATTGTCTATCATTATTGCACCTCCGCTTGTGATAAAACCGGCATACTGTTTGGATACATCGCCTCCCGCCGAAACAAATGCGAAATCGATGCCGTCGAAGGCATGCTCGTCGGCTCCGAGCACCTGAACGGGTTGCGTCGGCTCTCCGCGGAAAGTATATCGTCGGCCGGCACTGCGCTGCGACCCGAAAAGCCGTAATTCTTCAATAGCAAGCGACGAAGCGCCCAATACATTCAGAAATTCCTGACCAACAGCGCCAGAGGCGCCCACGATAGCTACTTTCATTCTCTAATGCGATATATTTTCAGTTGTTTTGCGTTAAATTTATGTTCAAGCTGCAAAATTACTAAAAATATTTCAATATCGCTCCCACGCACAAAATATCTGCATTACAATCTGCGATGTGTGGAACCAAAAAGACTCTATTTGTCCTTTCGTCGCGGATTCGCCGGAAACCAACCTTTGCGGACGCGCTCTCGCTGCTCAAAAACCTCAAGTATCGACCAGAAGCACGAGAATGCCACAACACCGCACAATATCGACACAACCCCGTGGGTGAACAAAGAGACGGCGCACATAATAAGGCCGCCGACAAGAAACGCCCACCAGCAGCCAACGCCGAAATAGTATTCTCCTTTTATAACTAAGGGATGAAACACTCCGATTATAAGAAATGTGGCAAGGCCTATCGCAAGCCCTTCGAAATCCAGTAATTCTAACATAGCTGATATTTTCCACAAAAATACTCATTTTTTTTCATCCGGCAAGGCGCCGCTTATAATACTTATAATATAGGATTAAGTTCCGGATACATAAAATAATTACAGGCTGTGCCATAACCAAGGTTACAGCGCAGCCTGTTTATACGTTTTTAAAGGACTGGAAATTTTAAGACTTTATATTTTCGTCAGAACCGACATTTGAAACCGATCTGCACCAGACCCTGGGCGCCGAAGCCGGCCTCGGCAAACATCGCCCAATTGTTCTGCAGGTCTACCTGCGCTCCAAGCGGTACAATCTGGTAAGCGCAGTAGCTTTTGGTGTAGTTGTCGCCCCCTCGTGGCTGCATGTAAGAGAATTCCACACCCAGGCCCACTTTGGCATACAGCTTAACGATACTGTTGCTGTAATAGTGGTAACGTCCGTTCAGCATCACGGCATGATAAGCGATGTTGCTGTGATGCTCGCCCTCGGTGGTGGTTGACGAGAATGTATACGACGGACCTACCCATATCTTGTTGTTGACACGAAAGTTGACCCCCAGATTAAGAGCACCCCACGCATTGTTCACATGGCTCCAGCCATCGTGCATGTTTGTTGCATCCATCTGTGTGTAAGCGCCATACGACGCCGTGATTTCGGTACGCTGTGCCGATGCCGCAGATACTGTAGCTATGCCGGCAAGGACCGCAACGAGAATTTTTTTAATCATAACAGTATTCAATAAGTATTAAAAGAATCCCGACATGAGATCCTGCTTTTCTAACATCTTAACATCGCCGTCGGTTTACAGCAGGGTAAAAAATCATGAAAAAACATGAAAATTGAATTATTGCTGAATTTTTTCGCCAATAAGTTGGCGGGAACGTGAAAACTCCTTAAATTTGCAACATAAACGGAGAGCGGTACACGGCCGTCCTCCTTTTCCATTTAACCGACAAAAGAATACATACAATTAATAATTCATTAAAAAACAGTCATCTTATGTGGTTAACAAGCTCATCTATAGGAAGGAAGTTCGTGATGTGCATCACGGGCGTATGCCTCGTCCTATTCGTAACTTTTCACGTGTTGATGAACTCGGTGGCTCTGATTTGGCCCGCAGCCTATAATATGGTTTGCGAGTTCCTCGGTGCCAACTGGTATGCGCTTGTCGCATCGATGGGCCTTGCCCTTCTGTTCATCATCCACATTATCTACGCACTCTGGCTTACAGTCCAGAACCGCAAGGCCCGCGGTAACGACCGCTACGCCATTGCCGGCGCCGCTCCCGGCGTTGAGTGGGCATCCAAGAATATGCTCGTTCTCGGCATCGTAATCCTTGCATTCCTCGTGGTGCATATGACCCAGTTCTGGGCAAAGATGCAGCTTCAGGAGCTCATCTCGCACGATCTCAACGTCCTCCCGCAGGTAGAAGGCGCTCCCGCCGATCCCGCTATGGGTACCCTTTTCCTCCAGCTCGCTTTTGAGAAATGGTGGACTCCCGTGGTTTACATCATCGGCTTCATCGCCCTCTGGTTCCACATGAACCACGGCTTCTGGTCCATGTTCCAGACATGCGGATGGAACAACGACATCTGGATCAAACGTCTCAAGAAAATCGGATGCTGGTGGACCAGCATCGTTGTGCTCCTGTTCGTAGCACAGGCTGTCCTCTTCACCGTACAGGCACACAACAAGTTCTTCCTCAAAGACCCCGCGCTCGTTGAGCAGTACGGAAACTACTGGGAAGAAAAAGCCGAAGCTCTCATTGCCAACTATTCCACCGAAATCATGTCCGTAAGCCAGACCGACCCCGACGCCGCCACAGTTTTCTTCGCTGAAAAAGGCGATCATTACGCCGATATGGCCGAAGCAATCGCACAGTACTCCGCCATCCAGGCTCCCGGTTTCGCCGGTCAGAACCTGAACCAGATGGGACAGTTCTCGGAGTTCGTACGCACCCGCGCCAAAAGAGCCAAGGAAATGACTAAAATGCAGATTACCCCCAACGAGGACTTGCAGCCCGCCGAGGAATCCGCTGAAACAAACAACGATAACAAATAACAACTCAGAGATATGGCACAGAACAACCTTGAGGGCATGATTGATTCCAGCCCCATCATGCACGATTTTGCCGATGTGGAAACAGGCAACAAGCCCGAGTACACCATCGACTCCAAGATTCCCGAAGGTCCTATCGCTGAGAAATGGACCAACTACAAAGCCCACCAGCACCTTGTAAACCCCGCCAACAAGCGTAACCTCGACATCATCGTCGTTGGTACCGGCCTCGCAGGCGCTTCGGCGGCCTCCACTCTCGGCGAAATGGGCTTCAACGTATACAACTTCTGCATCCAGGACAGCCCGCGCCGCGCTCACTCCATCGCAGCTCAGGGCGGTATCAACGCAGCAAAGAACTATCAGAACGACGGCGACTCCGTTTACCGCCTCTTCTACGACACCGTAAAAGGCGGCGACTTCCGCTCCCGCGAGGCAAACGTTTACCGTCTTGCCGAAGTGTCCAACAACATTATCGACCAGTGCGTTCAGCAGGGCGTTCCCTTCGCCCGTGAATACGGCGGCCTGCTCGCCAACCGCTCGTTCGGCGGCGCACAGGTAAGCCGTACATTCTACGCCAAGGGCCAGACAGGACAGCAGCTTCTGCTCGGAGCCTACAGCTCCCTCAACCGCCAGATTCAGAAAGGCACCGTACGTTCCTTCAACCGCCGCGAGATGCTCGACATCGTCATCATCGACGGTCGCGCACGCGGTATCATCGTACGCAACCTCGTAACAGGCGAAATCGAGCGCTACGCCGCTCACGCAGTGGTTCTCGCCACTGGCGGCTATGGCCGTGCTTTCTTCCTTTCCACCAACGCTATGGGCTGCAACGGCTCAGCCGCCATCCAGGCATTCAAGAAAGGCGCATATCTGGCAAACCTCGCCTTCACACAGATTCACCCCACATGTATCCCCGTTCACGGCGAAGACCAGAGCAAGCTCACCCTTATGAGCGAATCGCTCCGTAACGACGGCCGTATCTGGGTTCCAGCCAAGAAAGAAGATGCCGAAGCCATCCGCGCCGGCAAAAAGAAACCCACCGATATCCCCGACGAGGACCGCGACTTCTATCTGGAGCGCCGCTACCCCGCCTTCGGTAACCTCTGCCCCCGCGATATCGCCAGCCGTGCCGCCAAGGAACGCTGCGACGCCGGCTACGGCGTAGGTACAGGCAATGCCGTTTACCTCGACTTCAAGTACGCTATCCAGCGTCTTGGCAAGGACGTCGTTCGCGACCGCTACGGCAACCTGTTCGACATGTACCAGATGATCAGCGACGACAACCCATACGAGACACCTATGATGATCTTCCCCGCCAGCCACTACACTATGGGCGGCATCTGGGTGGACTACGAACTCCAGACCTCCATCAAGGGCCTCTTCGCTATCGGCGAATGCAATTTCTCCGACCACGGCGCAAACCGTCTGGGTGCCTCCGCTCTTATGCAGGGCCTCGCCGACGGCTACTTCGTTCTGCCTTACACAATGCAGAACTACCTCAGCGACCAGATCAAGGTTCCCCGCTTCAAAACAACCGCTCCCGAGTTCGACGCCGCCGAGAAAGCCGTGCGCGACCGCATCGCCAAGCTGATGAACATCAAGGGCACCAAGAGCCCCGATGAAATCCATAAACGCCTCGGCCATGTTATGTGGAACCTCGTAGGTATGGGCCGTACACTCCAGGGCCTCGTAAAGGCTCTCGGTGAAATCGAGGAAGTACGCAAGGAATTCTACACCGACCTCCGCGTCGTAGGCAAGGCCGACGACCTCAACACCGAGCTTGAAAAGGCACTGCGCCTGGAAGACTTCCTGGTAATCGCACGAATGATGGCAATCGACGCCCTCAACCGCAACGAAAGCTGCGGCGCTCACTTCCGCGAGGAATATCAGACTCCCGACGGCGAGGCTGCACGCCGCGACGACAAGTACATGTACGTCAGCTGCTGGAAATATACCGGCGACACCGAAAAGCCCATCCTTATCAAGGAACCCCTCAACTACGAGGCTATTCAGGTTCAGACACGTAACTACAAGTCATAATTCTAAACCACGTGGTGGCGCCGGCCATACGGCCGTCGCCCCTACCAAAGAAAACTTCGAAAATGGAACATACAATCAGCGTAAAACTGAAAATTTGGCGTCAGCGTGGTCCTAAGGAAAAAGGACAGTTCGTCAACTACGCCCTCGACAACGTTTCCACAGGCTCCAGCTTCCTTGAAATGCTGGACATGCTCAACCAACAGCTGGTGGAAAAAGGCGAAGAACCCGTTGTATTCGACAACGACTGCCGCGAAGGTATCTGCGGCATGTGCTCCCTCTATATCAACGGCCATCCCCACGGCCCCGTGCAGGGTATCACAACCTGCCAGCTCCACATGCGTAAGTTCAACGACGGCGACACAATCACCATCGAACCCTGGCGCTCGGCTGCATTCCCTGTAATCCGCGACCTTATGGTGAACCGTAACGCCTTCGACCAGATTCAGCAGGCCGGCGGCTACGTATCCTTCAACTGCGGCGGTGCTCCCGACGCAAACAGTACCCCCATCAGCAAGGCCGTTGCCGACACCGCTATGGACTCCGCCACCTGCATCGGCTGCGGCGCATGTGTCGCTGCCTGCAAGAACGGCTCCGCAATGCTCTTCGTATCGGCCAAGGTAAGCCAGTTCGCACTGCTCCCACAGGGCCAGATTGAACGCAAGCGCCGCGCACGCGCAATGGTACGCAAGATGGACGAACTCGGCTTCGGCAACTGCACCAACACCGGTGCCTGCGCCGCAGAATGCCCCAAGAACGTTCCTCTGAGCAACATCGCTCGCCTCAACCGCGAATTCATCTCCGCAAAGTGCTCGGAATAACCTCCCGAGACTACAATAGAAAATCCCGCCCCGGCGGGATTTTTTGTTTTTATAGGTATCGACTACCAACCAGTTCAGACAGCCTTCTGATGGCCGGAGGTCATCACATCTAAATAACCGCGGACGCATGCGTCCGTGGACAGCCTACTAACCGGAAATCTGTGTAGCCCGTCCGCGCTAATGAGGTAATGCAGCAACTCCCGACACAAGGAATGCCTCCCGATGTAGGGACGTGCCTTTGGCACGTCAGCGGCTACCCGCTGACTATCAATGATTTAGATAAGTACTTCCCCAAGCGCCCCCCTATCCTTTTTTCTATTTCTTTGTAATGCGGCCAAGCACAGCCTCCCCTACCGACTCATTGAGGGCACGGGGATATCGGATATCGGCGAACACCTGCGCGAGCGTCTGCTTATCATTCTCGTCGATAAATACCTTTGATTCCGGCAACGCCTCCTTTGCGGCATAATAGCGGTCGATATCTTCCGGAGTGGCATCGTGATATGTTTCACTATGCAGGATCGCATCGACGGGCAGACGGTCAGAAACAGGATGTTCCTGTTCGGCGGGATAGCCGAGGGCGATACCTACAAGCGGCAATACTCCGTCGGGCAGATTCAGCGCGTCCACAAATCCTTGTACATTGTATGTGGCAGTGCCAAGATAGCAGCATCCAAGGCCGTTCAGCTCGGCTGCCGTAACGAGTTGCTGTGCGAAGATGGCGGCATCGGTAATAGCCGACAGGTAGCCGCCGAAGTTATCAAGGCCCGTCTGAGCGTCGCGCGCAGCGCACCACTGGCCGAAACGCCTGATATCCGCGCAAACCGTCAGCAGAACAGGAGCACCGGTAGCCGCGGGCTGACTGAAATGCAGCGGTGCCAGACGCTGCCGTCCTTCCTCCGAGGTAGTGGCGACCACGCTGTACAGCTGCATATTGCCTGTATTGGGCGCATGGGCGGCCGCCTCTACAAGTGCGGTTATTGTTTCATCGGAAACCGGCCGATTGTCGAAAACACGTACGGTAGACCGCCGGGTGAAAAAATCGAGATTCATATCCTTCGTAGCTGTTATTCGTTTTCTGTCATGGGGATTTTCTTGAGCACGATCGTCTGATGCCCTTTGGCATCGAGCAAAATAACCGTATCGGCATGTTTGCCAGCAACCGCAGTAACTGCCCGTTCAAGCCCGACGAGAATTCGCCGTTCCTGGTCTTCCTTGGGACAAGCCATACGGGTTGTTCCCATGTTGCTGAAATCGATGGCATTGCTGCGCGAAGGGTCGATATACAGTTCTCCGTTAAAATAGTTACATCCGGTATTTCCATGAACCTTAAGCTGCGCTATATCTATAAAGAGATTCGCCTCCTCGTCGTCGATGTTCTTGCCCTCCGCCGATGTTATGCGCCAGTTGCCGTTAAGGAACTCCATGTTGTGGCGGCGCAGGATAAACTCGGCTACGCCCTTGTCGTTCTTCAGATCAAGGTAAGTATCCTGCCCGATAGTACGGCAGTCCACAGAGTATACCATGCCGTCAGACAGAACTCCGGCAATAAGCTCGCCGTATTTGTTGTCGGCACACATTTTCATAGTGGACAGAACGGCGTTGAACATAATCTTGCCATCGCTGCGAAGCACATAATCACCGTTCAGAATATTGCATCCGTCGCCGGCATAAAAACGCCCCTCCCGGTCGAAAACCATGTAGGGAGCATCTTCCTCGGCCTGAACAGACCTACCCTTGACACCGGAAATCAGCCACTCGCCGCCATACAGTTCATCGCCGCTGGGCATACGGCCTGCAGCCGACAGACTCTCGCCTGCGTTGTGCTTGTTTTTATGCCTGTTTTTCTTGTCCTTCTTCTTGTCCGGCTTAACAACTTCTACCTGATCCACTCTGCCGTCAGACTTTCCGGTTACTGATTTTTTGACAATCGAGCAGGAGCTGACAAGCATAGCAGCTGTTAAAGACATTACTATAAATCTAATTTTCATACAGTTATAAATTGCAGACTATTAATTCAGAACAATTTTTGCCGTTTCGTTGCCGGCACACACTATATAAACGCCATTCGGAAGGCTGATATTGTACGATTCCGCAGTTACGGAGGCAACACACCGACCATCGGCAGTATATATACGTATATCCGTTACCGAGGGAGCTTGCACAGTTATGGTGCATCCGCGGGCGCTGATGCTTGCCTTGCCTACGGACGCGCTATCCACGCCGTCGCTAAGAGCCTGTATGGTTCCGAAGTCTTTCCATTGTTCCGCTTCCTTGTATGCAGCTATCGAACCCGACTCAACCGACAGTACAGCGTTCTCCTGATTTGCTTTGTAGAAGGCATAGTTGCCGAGTGTCGGAGGATTGACAGCCTCGCACACCACCGAACGGAGCGCCGGATTCATCGAAAACACTTCTGTACCGAGCGAAACCACGTTCCTGCCGAGATGTACAGCCTCCAGAGCGGCACACTGCGAGAAGGAATAATCGTCTACACTCCTCAGCGCCTCGGGCAACGTCAGAGATTTCAGAGCCGAGCAGCCGTAGAATACGTTCCAGTCTATCTGTTCGAGCTTATCATTGAACAATATGTCGTCCAGCGACGTACACTCGAAGAAAGCACCATTCTTGATAACCTCCACATTAGCACCGAGAGTAAGTTTCTTAAGCGACGAGCAGCCGTAGCAGAGCTTCACAGGCACCTGTGTATAAGTATCGGGAATAACAATCTCCTGAAGTGCCGTGCAGTTCTGGAACATACCTCCAGAGATGGATACCACATTGGATGGCAACGTGGCTGTAGCGAGCTGTTTGCAGTCCTCGAACACATTGAATCCGAAAGATACCGGAGCTGTGATATTGCCCAGGTCCGCACTCAACAGACCCGCGCCGGAGAATGCCGAAGATTCTACAGTCTCCAGTTGGCTGCCGAAGATAACAACCATCATCTTTTCGCATGCTTCGAAGGCATTCGCGCCTATCGATTTCAATCCGTCAGGCAAAGCCATTGCCGTGAGCGACGTACAGTTCTTAAAAGCTTCTTCGCCGATAGTCTGAAGACCTATGGGCAGAGATACCGATCCGAGCGACGTACAGGAGTTGAAACAGCCTGCTGGCAGGTCCTTAATTCCGTCGGGCATACCCATAACGACGAGCGACGTACAGTTATAGAAAGTAGAATTGCCAATCTCCTCAAGGTTTGCAGGCAACGAAATGTCGGATAGCGACGTGCAGCCCGAGAATACAGCTAATTTGAGCGACTTCAGGCCTGCGGGGAGGCTGACGCCTTCAAGCGAGAGACAGTCCATAAAAGCCCAGTTGTCTATCGTCTCAACATTCTCGCCTACGTATATCTTGGTAATGGCCGTTTTGCTGAAAGCGTTGCGCCCTATCGCGGTAACTTCTTTAAGAACAGCGTCGGAGTTCATGTCAATCACAGTCTCGCTGCCCTTCCACGAAGCGAGTGTCTTGCCGTCATCGGCTAAGGTATAGGATTCCGGCGAATACTCTGCCCAGGTAAATACTGGCGACAAAAGCGCTGCTGCGGATAGGATTAGAGAGGAAAATATTCTCTTCATATTGTTAAGGATTATGTTTGGAAACGGTTTGAGAGTGTAAAATTACACATTATTAACGTAAAAAAAGCATATCGGTTGGACGTTTGCCCGAAAAAAAGTAATTTTGCCATAACAAATCAAAGAACCAATGCTCGAAATCAGTGAAATATTCAATGCGGCAGCCGTTCTGAAAGACGTTGCGCGCAAAACAGCTATTATTCCGGCGCCCAAGCTGCGGCCGGGCTGCGACATTTTCCTGAAAACAGAAAATCTTCAGCTTACCGGCTCCTTCAAACTGCGTGGCGCATATTATAAGATAAGCCAGCTTACAGACGAGGAGAAAGCCCGCGGCGTAATAGCCTGCTCGGCCGGCAACCATGCCCAGGGCGTCGCCCTCGGCGCCACACACAACGGCATAAAATCGTTAATCTGTCTGCCTGCCGGCGCTCCGCTATCCAAAGTGGAGGCCACCAAGAATTTCGGTGCCGAAGTATGCCTTGTCCCCGGTGTATACGACGACGCTTATGCCCGCGCTATGCAGCTGCAGCAGGAACACGGCTATACCTTCGTACATCCATTCGACGACCCCAAGGTTATTGCCGGCCAAGGTACAATCGGCCTTGAAATTCTCGATCAGATGCCGGACGTACAGGCGGTTATCGTTCCCATTGGCGGTGGCGGCCTTATATCGGGCGTAGCCTTCGCGATAAAGACACTGCGCCCCGACGTGAAAGTGTACGGCGTCCAGAGTTCCGGAGCCCCCTCTATGGCGGCATCGCTCAAGGAAGGCAAGCTGTGCCACCTCAACGACGTTTCCACAATCGCCGACGGTATTGCCGTAAAAGAGCCCGGAGTAAATACCTTCGACATGTGCAATAAATACGTCGACGAGGTCGTTACCGTTACCGACGATGAGATTGCGGCCGCCATACTTGCCCTCATCGAACAGCAGAAACTCGTTGCCGAAGGCGCCGGAGCTGTCGCAGTAGCCGCTGCCATGTTCGGCAAGCTGCCTATCGACAACCTGCGAACCGTATGCCTCGTTTCGGGAGGCAACATCGACGTCAACACCCTCAGCCGCGTAATCACCCGCGGTCTCAATAAGAGCGGACGCAACTATACCTTCATAATCGACCTTGCCGACAAGCCCGGACAGCTTTCGGGCGTCTGCAGCGTAATCGGAGCCAAAGGCGGCAATATAATCAGCGTTACACACGAGCGCATAAACTCCAGCGCCGAAATCAACGGCTGCACAATACGTGTGGAGCTGGAAACACGCGACAAAAACCATATCGAAGAAATACGCACGGCCCTCCGCGAGGCCGCGTACAAAGTTTTGAACTAAACAGTAATGAAAGCAATCATCGCACTGGCGCTTTGCGCCCTGCCCGTGGCAGCAGTGGCCGAGAACACCGATTCCGTCGCCACCGACACCGTAAAATTTCAGTTCACCGACATAAAGACCATTCCCACCACTTCCGTAAAGGACCAGAATAAATCAGGAACATGCTGGTGCTTCGCCGGCACATCGTTCTTCGAGGATGAAATCATGCGCAAGGGCGGCGACTCGCTGGACATATCGGAGATGTTTACCGTACGCAAATGCTACGAGGACAAGGCCGAGCGATTTATCCGCCTCTACGGTGAAACTAACTTCGCCGCCGGCGGTTCCGCTATGGATGTCCCATACGTATGGGAACGTTACGGTGCCGTGCCCGAGGAAATTTATTCCGGACTGCAGTACGGCGAGGCAAAACACGTTCACGGCGAACTCGACGCAGCCCTCTCGGCATTCCTCAAAGCCGTTGTAAGCAAGCCAAACAAAAAGCTCACTACCGCCTGGCGAAAAGGCGTGAAAGGTATCCTCGACGCTTATCTGGGCGAAGTGCCGGAAACATTCACTTACAAGGGCAAACAGTACACTCCGAAAAGCTATGCCGAAAGCCTCGGGCTCAACATGGACGACTACGTGCCCCTAACATCCTTCACCCACCATCCTTTCTACACTCAGTTCGCTGTCGAGGTACCCGACAACTGGCTGTGGGCGCAGTACTGGAATGTGCCTGTGGACGAGCTTAAAGCTATCGTGGACAATGCTATCGACAAAGGATATACCGTTATTTGGGCCGCCGACGTAAGCGAGGGCGGTTTCAAATGGAAAGACGGCGTGGCCCTGATGCCAAAGGGCAAGGAAGAGGGCGACATGAACGACACCGAACTCTCACGCTGGGTAAAGCTATCCGACAAGGAACGTGAGAATAACAAATATGACTTCAAAGGCCCGGTTGAGGAAATCACCGTAACGCAAGAACTGCGCCAGGAGATGTTCGATAATCAGGAAACCACCGACGACCACGGCATGGAAATCGTCGGAATAGCCAAGGACCAGAACGGCAACCGCTACTACAAGGTCAAAAACTCCTGGGACACCAACCAGATTTACGACGGCTTTTTCTACGTAAGCGAACCCTACTTCCTGGCAAAGACTGTAGACATCCTTGTCAACCGCAAGGCCATTCCGGACGTTATTGCTAAAAAGCTCAAGAAGTGAAAACAGCAAAACTCCTCATCCTCACCATCCTGGCAGCTGCCGCCTTCACCGCATGCCGCACCACGGAGACAAACTACCGCCAGGCTTACGAACGCACTGTCGCAGCAAGGACCGAACAGGACAGTCTCGACAACACAATCTACGGACACGAGCGCCGCAACATGAGCGAGACAAAGGCTCGCACTTCCACCGGCGAAGTAACGCTGAAAACACAGTTCGTCCGCGTGGCCCAGGGATGCGGCCTTAACGAGAACCTGCACCGCTACAACGCTGTGGTGGGCCAGTTCAAACAGATTTTCAATGCCAGATCCATGCGCGAGCGCCTTATCGACGCCGGATTCCCCGCAACAATTGTCGTAGAGACCGCAGAACCCTACTATTACATAGTTATAGGATCGTTCAACACCATCGACGAAGCCGCCGCCGAACTGGATAAATATCGCGCGTCGGGCTGCACCATCGGCAACACAAAAGAGCCCTTCGTGCTCGACGCCACCGCACGTCGCAGTCCCGTTTCGCGCAAAGCCAACAAATAACAATCTATGTTCAATATATTCAAGAAAAAGTCCAAAACTACCGCCGAACTCTGTTTCAGCACCGACATACACTGCCATATAGTGCCCGGCGTAGACGACGGCTCACCCGACGCCGTTACATCGGCCGACCTCATCGAAAGAATGCAGGGCTGGGGCATAAAACGCATACTCGCCTCGCCTCACGTTACGCAGGACACCTTCGAGAACGATCACAGCACCATAGACCCAGCAATGGCAAAA
This sequence comes from uncultured Porphyromonadaceae bacterium, assembly GCA_902461565.1. Taxonomy (GTDB): domain Bacteria; phylum Bacteroidota; class Bacteroidia; order Bacteroidales; family Muribaculaceae; genus CAG-873. Next base: position 19,387 of record CABPYL010000007.1, on the reverse strand, counting down.
CTGCATGCCGAACTACAAAAGCGAGGAAACGACATACAGGTTGCGAACCACGCGGAATACCGCATCGACGAGTTGTTCCAGCACCGTCTGGAAATCAACGACATCATGCCGCTCCCCGGCAACTTCCTGCTGATAGAAAATCCTTTCTTTCAGGAGCCCTGGAATCTGGACCAGCTTGTATTCGACCTGCAGGTGAAGGGTTATTCGCCAATCCTGGCGCATCCCGAACGCTATGCGTACTACTATACCCGCAAAGACCGTTTCAAAACCCTCCACAATGCAGGCCTGAGCCTGCAGATTAATTTACTCAGCCTTGCCGGATACTATGGCAAGGGCGAGCAAAAAACAGCTGAATATCTGATTAAGGAAGGCCTGGTAGATTTTATCGGCACCGACCTCCATAAGGCAGCCCATGCCGACCGCATCGACGCATACCTGCTCACCTCCGACGCCCGCGCACACATGAAAGACCTGCGCCATCTGGTGCAAAACGACAAAGCATTCCCCGCCTGACAAACAACCGCATTTAGCAACAAGAACTTTCACACACAATTTTCCCCCGGCGCATGCGTCGGGGGTTACTTATATTTATGGCCTCCGGCCATTTTTGCAATAACTAATTATCACTTAAAATATCTTTGTAAAACTTTGCGGACCACAAACACATTTAATTTCAATTGTCGGAAATTATATCAATCATACCATATAAAAATTGAAATAAACCGCAATTTATCAATCGTGTTATACAAAACTCAAAAATGGATATTCTTAATTTCTATTAAACATTTGCAAATTATATGTTAAAATCATTATATTTGCGCCGTAATAAGTAATATCAAAATAATATCAGAATGAAACAGGAATTCAATCAGGAAATGCCATACGGAGGGCTCATTCTCAATGGCTTTCTAATGCTTTTCGCAACACTTCTCATGCTTTTGGGCGGAATAGCCCTTACCGTGCTGTGCATAATGTGCACAATCTCATCTTGGTGGCTGATACTCAGCATTTTAATGATCGTAACAGGTTTCGTCATGATGGGCGGCTTCATAATCCTGCAACCCAACCAAAGCAGCGTCATGATTTTCTTCGGAAAATACCGTGGCACCCTACGCAGAACAGGCTATTTCTGGTATAACCCGTTCATGTCCAACCAGAAAATATCGCTGCGTATCCGCAACATGGACATCGATCCTATCAAGGTTAACGACAAAACCGGCAACCCTGTGATGATAGGCATGGTGCTGGTGTGGAAAATCCGCGACACATACCGCGCCGTATTCGACATAGACGAAACAACCAAAACCACCACTGCGGCAGCGATAACAAACACTCCGTCAGGCAAAAACGCAATCGAAAACTTTGTCCGAATCCAGAGCGACGCGGCTCTGCGCGAGGTTACCGGCCGCTACGCCTACGACAACGATTCCGATTCCTCATCAGACGACGCAATCACTCTACGGTCCGGCGGCGAGGAGATAAACGACCTGCTTGAAAAGAAGTTGAACGAGCGCCTTGCAATGGCCGGCATCGAAGTTGTGGAGGCCCGTCTGAACTATCTTGCCTACGCTCCGGAAATCGCAGCCGTGATGCTGCGTCGTCAGCAAGCATCGGCAATTATATCAGCCCGGGAAAAAATTGTGGAAGGTGCCGTTTCTATGGTTAAGATGGCCCTGGATCAGCTTAGCGCCGAAGGCGTGGTGGAACTTGACGAGGAACGCAAGGCATCGATGGTGAGCAACCTGCTCGTAGTGCTCTGCGCCGACGAACCTGCCCAGCCCGTTCTGAACACTGGCACACTTTACAGCTGATATGGCGGCGAAAAAGCCGGCTGACAAAGGCTTTCTGCTGCGCGTGGATCCCGCCACTATGGAACTGGTCGAAAAATGGGCAGCTGACGAATTCCGCTCGGTAAACGGGCAACTGCAGTGGATTATCAACGACGCGCTCACGCGCTACAAACGAAAGCCCAAGGAGAAGTCCCAAAAAAAAGACTAACAATTAATAAGCGAGGCCGCACCCGCAAGGATGCAGCCTCGTATTTTTTGGTTGTCCGGGAATTATTCGCCGGGGATGATTGCTTCGTTGGGGCAAACGGATGCGCAGGTACCGCAGTCGATGCACATATCGGGATTGATGTGGTAGATATCGCCTTCGGAGATAGCGCCAACGGGGCATTCGGGAAGACAGGTGCCGCAAGCTACGCAGCTGTCAGTGATTACGTAAGCCATGATTCTGATTTTTTAGTGATTATTTTCTTATTAGGGTTTTCTGTAGGTGCAAATTTACAACAAATGCGCGACATATCGCACATTTGTTGTTCAAAATTATTTAAGGGAGTCCACAACTTGCCTTATGCGGTCGGCAAGAGCACGTGCTTCATCGGCAGTGTGCGCCTCGGCATAGATACGGATAATAGGCTCGGTGTTAGACTTGCGCAGATGTACCCAGCTGTCGGCGAAATCGATTTTTACACCGTCGATGTCGGTAATGGTCTCTCCGGCGAATTTCTGCTTAACGGCCTCGAGGATAGCGTCTACGTCGATATCGGGCGTAAGCTGAATCTTGGTCTTGTAGATTTCGTATGCAGGATACTGGCGGCGCAGTTCGCTCACTTTCTTTCCGCTCTTGGCAAGCAGGGTAAGGAAAAGAGCCACACCCACGAGTGCGTCGCGGCCATAGTGGATTTCGGGATAAATTACACCGCCGTTGCCTTCGCCGCCGATAACAGCGTTGGTTTCTTTCATCTTTGTGGTTACGTTCACCTCGCCTACGGCAGCTGCGGTGTACGTACCGCCGTGAGCCTCGGTAACATCGCGCAGGGCGCGCGACGAGCTCAGGTTGCTCACAGTGTTACCCGGAGTGTGGGCAAGCACATAATCGGCCACACTCACAAGAGTGTATTCCTCGCCGAACATGTCGCCGTTCTCACAAACGATTGCAAGACGGTCAACATCAGGGTCTACCACAAAAGCGACATCGGCTTTGCCGGAGCGCATAAGATCCGATATGCCCGTAAGGTTTTCGGGTATAGGTTCGGGAGTGTGTGCGAAATCGCCGGTGGCGGCGCAGTTTAGTTCAACAATATTCTTTACGCCGAGTGCGCGCAGAAGCTGAGGTATAACGATACCGCCCACAGAGTTCACTGCATCCACAGCGACAGTAAAATTGGCAGCGGCGATTGCCTCGGTATCTACAAGAGGCAGGGCCAGCACCTGGTCGATATGGCGGCGGTTGTATGTAGTATTTTTGTACACTTTGCCAAGACTGTCCACTTCCGCGAAGGAGAACTGACATTCGTCGGCAAGGCGGAGTACCTCGTTGCCTTCGGCCGCGTTAAGGAATTCGCCGTGCTCGTTCAGCAGCTTAAGGGCGTTCCACTGGCGGGGGTTATGCGAAGCAGTAAGGATAAGACCGCCGCATGCGTTTTCGCCTACAACGGCAAGTTCGGTGGTGGGAGTGGATGCAAGATCGATGTCTACTACATCGAAACCCATACCGGTAAGCGTGCCGGTTACAAGGTCGCGCACCATAGGACCGGAGAGGCGGGCATCGCGGCCCACAACAATGGTTTTGTTCTTCTTTGTTGTCGTGCGGGCGATAAAGGTAGCGAAAGCTGCCGTAAACTTAACGATGTCTATAGGCGAGAGGCCTTCGCCGGGTTGACCTCCGATAGTTCCGCGGATGCCGGAAATCGATTTTATAAGGCTCATAAATATCTTAGATAATGGTTTTTACTGTTGACGACGTTCGTATGTAAGGTAGAACAGGTAGGGCTGTACGTCCGACTGCTCCTGTATGAAGCCCATCTGCGCCTTCAGCACAATATTCACCTTGCAGTCTACTGGAAGATAGTCCAGCGGCGTCTGCACGCCCACACCCCAGTTGTAGGAGCTTTGGATAGAATAATTCTTGTAGCGGAACCAGCACGGGCTGAGCGTTACGTTGTTGCCTCCGCCTGTCGGCAGCTTGCCGTTGTCGTACGATGCAAGAGCGTAGCGGGTATAGCGGAAGTATATCTGCTCGTTGTCGGTAACACGGTTGCCGGGCGTTCCTGCATCCAGCACCTGCATGTACATGGTGCCGTCGTCATCAAGGCGGTAGTAGGGTGCGTCCGGACCTGTGATGAACACCGTATCCTCAGGTATGGCAAGTTCTACGCGCTGGTCGGCAAGAAAGTTATTGACGTATTTGTCCTGCTCGTGCAACAGGTCGGCATACGATTTCGAATCGTCGCAAGCCGTGGGCACAACAGCCGCGGCGGCGAGCAGAAACAGGGATAATGCAGCTTTTATAATTCTCATTGCAAAAATGTCAGTGATTTTTCAGAGGTGTTATGAATCGTTTCTGTATGTCGGCAAGATGTGAGCGCAGGAATTCCGCGGCCTCGTCGATGGTACCGAAGAACTCGCCGCCGGCTGCGTTCATGTGGCCGCCGCCGCCAAACAGTTCGCTGGCCATGATATTTACGGGTATATCGCCCACCGAGCGCATGGACACGCGTATGCAGTCGCTTTCCTGACGCATGAAAACGCTGATTTCAATACCCGGAATCGAAAGCGGACGGTTTACAAGTCCCTCGGTATCGCCCTTGGTATAGTGGAAACGGTTGAGTTCGTCGCGCCGCAGCGTTATCAGTGCGAGATGCGCGTCGCGGAATATCTCCATCTTGTTCAGGATAGCATACGAATTCAGGCGTAGGCAGTTGGCGCTGAATGTGTTGAACAGCATGCGGCACAACGCTGCCTTGTCAACGCCTTTGCGCACAAGTTCTGCCTCCACGATATACAGATCCGGGTCGTCGCAGCTGTAGGAGAAATTGCCAGTATCTGTCATCATACCTGCCAGAATACACTCTGCGGCCTGGCGGTCGATGAAGTTGAACAGTTCCAGACGGCAAATAAAGCGGAACAGCAGATAGCACGTAGAGGACATCTCCGGGTGCGAGATAATCACATCGGCTTCCACCGCCGGGTCAAGATGGTGGTCGATAAGAATCTTCGGTGCCTTGGATGCTTTCAGAGCCTCCTCCAAGCGCCCCACGCGCGACGGTGTGTTGAAATCGAGACACAGAAGGAGGTCGGTATCGGAAATCAGCTTGGCGGCGAAATCGGGATACTTGGAAGCGTTCACAATCTCGTCGGCTCCGGGGAGATTCATCAGGTACGACAGGCAGGCGTCCGGTATAACCACGCGCACATCCTTGCCGAGAGCTGAGAAAACCCGCATGGCGGCAAGCGACGATCCGACGGCATCGCCGTCGGGACTTGTGTGGCAAATCACCGTCATGGTGGAGGCGACATCTATAAGCGCCTTTGCCTTTCTTATATTGCTTTCGCTTATCACTTTGGAAATCATCCTGCAAAATTAAACAAAAATCGCGAAACAGTCCACCCCCATTCCTTAAAAATGCGTAACAGCAACCATATTAGACTAATTAGACTATCAAACAAAAAAAGCGCGCCGTGTGGCGCGCCTTTATATTATTGTTCTGGATTTTATTCCCAGCCGGGGTTCTGAGTGAGCTTGTTGTTGAGCTGACGCTGACCCGAGGGGATGGGATAGAGATAATACTTGTTGTCGAATGTACGCGAGCTGCCGAAGGAGCCGTTGAGGTAACCGTCGGTTACGAGTTCGGGCTGAATGGGTGCGTTTGTTACATTCACACCGAGGATTACATTGGGGTGCTTGCTGGTGTCGAGGAGTTCGAGCTGGTGCCAGCGAATGAGGTCCCAGTAACGGATACCGTCGTCGAGCATGAGTTCGCAACGGCGGAGACGGCGGATTTCCCAGATGAGCGAGGAAACGCCCATGTTGTTGGCGCTGTCGTTAAGACCGTTGAGATAAGCTACTGTAAGACCGTCGATGGCTGCCTGGTCGAAGCCGGCACGCTTCCACAGGGGTTTCATGTATTTGTTGAGGTCGGCGTCGGTGATATTGCCGAGTTCAGCCTTGGCCTCGAGAAGGCCTACGCATACACGTGCGCCCCAGAACAGAGGTGCGCTGCAGTAGTTCTTGTTGATGCTGTTCAGATCGTCGTAAGGCATGCTGGGGTTATTGAATTTCTTAACTCCGTAGCCGGTGGACGATACCATACCGCCGGTATTGGATGCTTTCCACGACATCTTTACATAAGCTGCATAGGGATATGTGATTGCGGAGAGACGGCCGTCGCGTACATCCAGCAGGTTCTGGATGCTCATGGCAGCATCTCCCTCTGCAACACCGGCGTCTGTAGTGGGATAGGTGGTGGCGGGGGTAGTTGTAGCATTCTTACCGTCCTTGAAAAGGAAGGAATTGAATGCGTCGCGGGTGATACCGGCAACACCGTCGGAAGCGTTGGAGTAGTCCGAGATGGAGTTCATGAACACATTCTTCTGGTAGCCCTTGTACATAATGATTTCGCCATTGCCTGCGAGATCACCGTAGTTGATACGGTTGTATAGACTTGCATAATCATCGCATACGGGGTACTTGTCAGCAACGGCGAGACCGGCCTTTTCTGCTTCCTCAAAGAATTTCTTGGAACGGGCGGCGTCGTTCTGATGATATTTTGCGAAGGCACCTTCGAAGAGGCAAACCTCGAGCTTGAAGGCCTGGGCCATATCGCGGGAGAAAGTGGTTTTGCCTTTCTCGGCAGCGATATTTTCAACGGCGTAGTTGAGGTCTTCGAGAACGAAATCCATCACGGTGTTGCGGTTTGTACGCTCGGTATAAAGTGGTTCGGGCTCTGTTACAGAGATCGGTTCTTTCGTAAGAATCACATCTCCGTAGCGCTGAACGAGCTGATAGTACTGACGAGCGCGATGCAGGCGCGCGAGTGCGGTGAAATTTGATTTTTCCTCCGGGAAAAGTGTGGAGGTTGCAACACCGGCAATTACAAGATTCGCGCGACGGATTTCCTCGTACGGGCCATTGTACGATGCCGACGAAGCGGGAATGGCCTTGAAAGTCCAGTCGTTGATGCTGTGGCGGCCGCACTGGTCGTCGCTGAGCCAGCTGAAATAGAAAGTGCCGTTTGTGGAGGCACGGTTGCCGTAGCCGTAATAATCGTTGTAGAATGTTGAAATCTGGTTATCAACGTTAACGGAGCTACTCCAGAATTCGGGATTTGCCGTCTGCGAAGACAGCGGTAAGCGGTTGTCGTCAAGAAAGTCGGAGCAGGATGTCATGGACATTGCAGCGGCGACGGCAAGAGCGCCAAAAATATATTTATTTTTCATATCTTTCGGGTAATTAGAAAGTTACTTGTAATCCGAACGACAGAGCCTGACGCTGAGGAATTGTCTGGCCGAAGCGAGCGTCGGTGTTGGCGCCTACTACAGAACTGCCGGAACGACGTGTCAATTCGGGGTCGAGCTGATACTTGCTTGCACCGTTGTAGAGGAAGCAGAGGTTATCGGCGCTGAAATAGATACGGGCCTTCTGGATAAGGGCTTTCTGGGTAATCTCGGCGGGAAGAGTGTAACCTACGGTTATATTCTTCAAGCGCAGGTAAGCGAGGTTGAGCAGGTACTTCGACTGAGGATAGAAGTTGAAGTTACCATAGCCAACATTGGGTACGGTACCGACAGAAGCGGATCCGGAGTACAGGCGCGGATACCAGTTGTCTTCACTGATGTTGGAGTTGGCAAAGTCAATCTGACCGTCGGGCAGATATGCGATTTCGTTATAGTTGCCGATCTGGTTTGTGAAGGTACCCCAGCCGGACTGTGCCTGCGGGAGGATGGTGGAACCGGTAGCCCACATCTTGCGCTGGCCTACACCCTGGAAGAAGATGTCTATGTCGAAGCCTTTCCAGGCGCCGCCGATGCGGAACGAGTATTCATAGCGGGGCATCGCATTACCGATAACCTTGAGGTCTCCGTGGTCTTCTACAGTACCTTTACCCCAGTCAATCTTGCCGTCGTCGTTCTGATCTACGAACTTCACGTCGCCGGGAGCAAAACGGAAATCACCGTTTTCAAGGGCGGTCTGGTTAACGACTCCTTCATTGGGAACATAGCGTTTGCCATCCCAGCTCATGTCGTCCTGGGTATAGTAACCGTCGGTCTCAAAACCTAAAATGTCGCCGAAGTACATACCTTCGGTATAGTTACCACTTGCAGGAAGGTAGGAGTACATCAGGTGAGATTCGTTGTTCCACTTGGTAATCTTTGTGCGGGCGTCGCCGATGTTGAATGTAGCGTAAACGTCGGCATCGCCGAAGCTGTGATTCCAGTTGATAGAGAGTTCCCAGCCGTTGGTGCGCAGCGAACCATAGTTGCCATAAGGTGTAGCCGCACCGAGAACAGAGGGAAGTTCGGTACCCGGGCCGAGCATATCCTTGGTAGCGCGCGAGTACCAGTCGAATACTACGTTGAGGCTGTTGTCGAGGAAACCTAGGTCAAGACCTATATCAAGGGTTTCGATACGTTCCCATGTAAGGGTGCTGGAAACGAGGGTAGGCATACCGTACATCGACATTAGGTTGGAACCGTTGGCAAGCCAGTTTACATAGGTCGAGCCAAGCTGTGTTACTGTAGAGAGGAAGCGGTTACTGCCGACAGCCTCGTTGCCGATAGCACCGTAGGAAGCACGGATTTTACCGTTGCTCCACCAGTTCTTGAGGGGCTGGAAGTAATTTTCTTCCGAGAAGCGGTAGCCGACAGATCCGGAGGGGAAGAATGCCCACTGGTCGTTTGCCGGGAAGCGGCTGGAACCGTCGTAACGGCCGTTGAGTTCCAGGAGGTATTTGCCCTTGTAGTCGAAGTTAACGCGGGCGAAGAAACCGGTGGTGGCACGGTGGGTATTTTCGCCGCTTGTACTGTAAGTCGAGCTGTTGGTAAGGTTAATGTTGGGGAGGCTCTCGTCTACAAGACCATTACGCTTAGCGTAGAAATATTTGTAAACTTCCTGCTCGGCTGTCCAGCCGGCCATAGCCTTGAAGTTGTAATCGTTGTCCCATGTGTGGCTGTAGGTGGCGAATACGTTTGCTGTCCAGGTGTTGTCATAATAGTGACTCTGCGATGCGTAAGTACCGGACTGCGAGTAGATAGGCAGGTAAGGATAATAATCGGTACCTGCGCTCCACTGGTTGTAGCGGTAGAAGTTCACGCCGGTGCCATCGCTGTCCTGCTGACGGGTGTCGTAGGTGAAGTCGGCCTGCAGGAGGATATCCTTGGTGATGTTGGCCTGCATCCAGGCCTGCATACGGGTCTGGTCGGTAACAGTCTTGTCGTTGTAGCTGTATACACGCTGTGCTATATCGTTGTTGAACAGCACTTTCTCGTCTTCGTCGTTGTACATGTAGCCGTACATTTCGAACCACGACGGGAAGCGCCACATATATGTGTACTGGTTACGTGCGTCGCTGGGCGAAGTGAATTCCTTGCGCGAGAAGCTGAAGCGGGCACCGGCCTTCAGGAACTTGAAGACCTGAGTATCGATGCTTGCATTGGCCATGTAGCGGGCCATCTTGTTGGGGTTATACTTATCCAGACCCTCGCGGCTGTCGTAGCCGAAAGATACACGGTAGTGTGTCTTGCCGGAAGCGCCTTCCAGGCTCACATTGTGTTTCTGGCCGGGAGCCCACTGATACATTGTCTTGCGAATATCCCAGTCGGCGAAGCAGAATGCCTTTGTGGACTGCATAACTTCACCGGTGAAGGGGTTGAGATCGCCTTTTTTGAAGAAGAAAATATCTCCTACGTCGTCCTTGTTAACGTAAGGCTTGAGTTCCACCATGTCGGTGTACTTCTTGCCGCCGTGCTGCTGCTGCCATGCCACTGCGAAAGGAAGCATGTCGGTCGGAATCATACCGAAACCGCCTTTCTCGGCACCGGGGTTGGTATTGGCGATATCCATGATGAGGTCGTCGACTGTGGTGTTCTTGTCGGGAAGAACGGTCGGCTGGCTCCAGGAGAAGTTGTTGTTGTAGCTTATGGAAACGCGGTCCTTCTTGTTAGCGGTCTTGGTTGTGATAAGAATCACACCGAAAGCAGCGCGTGTACCGTAGATAGAGGAGGAAGCGGCGTCCTTGAGAACGGAAATTTCCTCGATGTCCTCGGGGTTGAGGAAGCTCATATCTTCGACGGGCACACCGTCGACAACGATAAGAGGATTGGAAGTGTGGTCGTTGGACAGGGTACCGACGCCACGGATGTTGATGGACGGATTTGCGGAGATATCACCGCTGGAGGTTGTGATAGTAAGACCGGGAACAGCACCCTGGAGGGCGCGGGTTACATCGGCGACAGGACGGCTGTCCATAACGCGGGCAACGTCTACTGTCGAAACGGCACCGGTAAGGTTGGCGCGCTTCTGCGAACCGTAGCCCACAGCCACGAGTTCGTTAAGCATTTCTGTGGTGGGCTGCATGTAAACTGTCATGCCGTCGGCTGCGTCGACGGTTGCGGTCTGATAACCTACATAGCTAACATTCAGCTTAGTACCGGGGTTTACTCTAAGTTTGAAGTGACCGTAAACATCGGTTGCTACTGCCGAACCGGTTCTACCGGCCGGAACAACGCTTGCCCCGATAATGGGCTCGTTGTTTTCATCCAGTACAGTACCCACAATGGTAGCTGTCGATGCCTGCTGCTGCGGTTCGGGATTTGCCGAGGCAAAAACTGCGGGCGTCGGGAGAGCGGCCATCAAAAGCACTGCCAATAATAGATGCTTTCTCATAAAAAAGTGGTTTGGTTTTTTGGATTACCCGTTGTGGTGGTCCGCAACGGGGCGGTTGTTAGTTAATCTTTCAGTCTACTCATTTGTCGTTTCTAACCCTCGGGCGAATTTTAACATTCATACTGCTTTGCGGGTTATCCCCTCTGCGGGGTAAATTTATTGTTTCTGTCAGGCTATTTTGTCTGTTTGTAAATTTAAAATTTTTTAATAAGCGGTGTGATAGGGAATTGCCCTAAACTATGTTAAACGATTTTTACAAAATCGAGTAAACACACGGCCAAAATTAATTATTTTTTCTTAAATCCAACGCTCAGAGCACTCGTTTAACATTATTTCACATATGTCACGAATCCCCTATTACCCCATTACTACAGTTATGCGCAAGCTTTTTTTTAACATCCCGGAGCCATTTTTTGCCCTGCATTCTATCTCCTGTAAAAAAAAACAGCTAACTTTGCCACGCTCACACTTGTTAATAACATAAAACCTAAATGCAGGACTGACATAAATGAAAAAAAAACGTTTCACTACCGGCAGTGCGGCACTGCGCTCCATCGTCCTTTTTCTCCTCATAGCCATAGCGGCCACCGGCGCCACCGCCCAGAACCAGAGCGGTAAAAAAAGCTTTGGAATCAAAGCAGGGTACATAACCGAAAACAAATCAGCCACCGGCGGCCTGGTGTTCCAGTATTGCTTTGCAAAACACCTGCGCATCGCACCGCAGATAGGCGTGGTGTTCCGTAACCACAACGAGGACGCGCTTACCGTTGACGCCGACATGCAGTTTCCGTTCGATTTTGCAAACGGACGCGCCGACGTTTATCCGCTGGCTGGCCTCGCATTCAACTCGTGGACGCTACGCAGCGCTGTAAACGACAAAGATGTGAATACACATTATAACCGGTTGGGAATGAATGTGGGCGCCGGTTTCAGTTTCCTGTGCAAACCGTCGCTGAAAGTGAGCGTTGAAGGACGTTACACATTCGTAAAGGACTTCTCCAACACACAGATAACAGCCGGAATAGCATATATATTTTAGTGTAAGGAATACCTGGAAATGAAAGGAATAACCATACTCGGAATTGAATCGTCGTGCGACGACACCTCGGCGGCAGTAGTGCGCGACGGCATTTTACTCAGCAATGTAATAGCCTCGCAGCAGGTACACGAAGAATACGGCGGCGTGGTGCCCGAACTGGCATCGCGTGCACACCAGCAGAACATAGTGCCGGTGGTAGACTCAGCCCTGCGGCGAGCCGGAATAGACAAGAAAGAACTCAGCGGCATCGCATTCACCCGTGGCCCGGGCCTTATAGGCTCGCTGCTTGTGGGCACAAGCTTTGCAAAAGGCATGTCGCTCGGTCTGAGAATACCCATAATAGACGTAAATCACCTCCACGGCCATGTGCTGGCACATTTTGTACGCGAGAAAACCGATGACGAAGTGCCGGAGTTTCCCTACCTGTGCCTGCTGGTATCGGGCGGTAACTCACAGATAATAATGGTGAAGGGCTACAACGACATGGAGATATTGGGACGAACCATCGACGACGCCGCCGGCGAGGCATTTGACAAATGCGCCAAAGTGATGGGCCTGCCCTACCCCGGCGGCCCGCACATCGACCGCCTTGCAGCCGAAGGCAATCCCAAGGCTTTCGGATTCGCCAAACCGCATATACCGGGTCTCGACTATAGCTTCAGCGGTCTTAAAACATCTTTCCTCTACACCCTGCGCGACGGTATCAAAGCCGACCCGCAGTTCATCGAGAAAAATCGTGCCGACCTTGCAGCATCGCTCCAGGCTACTATAATCGCTATTCTTACCGACAAACTTGAAAAAGCCATCCGCCAGACCGGTGTCAAGACCGTGGCAATAGGCGGAGGCGTATCGGCAAACAGCGGTGTCCGCGACGCCGTAGCCGCCCTGTGCGAAGCTCACGGCATAAAAGCCTTTATCCCGCAACGCAAATTCACTACCGACAACGCCGCAATGGTGGCGATAGCCGGTTACTTCAAATATCTCGACAAGATTTTCTGTCCATACGACGCCGCACCTTTCGCCCGCGTGGAAATTTGATGCGATGAACATTTCTATAATCATCATAGGCGACGAGATACTCCTCGGCCGCGTTACCGACACCAATTCGGGCCTCATAGCGCGCCGTTTCTCAGAGCTTGGCTGGCAGGTGAAAAGCGTGCGTACTGTCGGCGATGACCGTCGCGCCATCTGCGAGGCCGTAGAGGCCTCGCTTGAAGAAAGCGACCTTGTGATAAGCACGGGCGGCCTTGGCCCCACACGCGACGACATCACCAAATTCGCCCTGATGGACATTTTCGGCGGCGCGCTGTACCACAACGGCGAAGTGGCCACGAATGTAGACCGCATTTTTTGCGAACGCGGCCTTGCGATGAACGAGCTGACGCGCCGTCAGGCCCTGGTGCCCGATACCTGCCGCGTTATCCAGAACACTCTTGGCACTGCACCGATAATGTGGTTCGGCAAAGACGGCAAAGTTCTTATAACGATGCCGGGCGTTCCTTTCGAAACTCGCGGCATGTTAGAGACGATAGTCGCCGAAGTAGAAAAGCATTTCGGGAGCGCCGGCCGCACCATGCACCGCGAATTCACGGCCACAGGCATAACTGAATCAGGTCTTGCCGAGCATCTGGCCGCTTACGAGGACTGTATGCCCGAAGGTTACAAGCTGGCCTATCTGCCGTCGCCCGGAGAAATAGTGCTTCGTCTCGACGGCAAGCCTGACGATACCGCCGATAACTTCGAGGCAGAGGCGGCACGTCTCACAGCAGCACTTGGCAAATACCTCGCCGGCAGTGGAAAATTATCACCTGCGCAGATGGTTCTGCATAAGGTACGCGCACATGGTTATACCCTCGCCACAGCCGAAAGCTGCACAGGAGGAAACATCGCACACCTTATCACACAGATTGCCGGATGCTCCGACGTGTTCCGCGGAGGCGTGGTATCGTACGCCAATGAGGTAAAAACAGGTGTACTCGGCGTAGACCCCGCCATTCTGGAAAGCGACGGCGCAGTATCGCAGGCGACAGTGCGGCAGATGACCGCCGGAGCGTGCCGCTCATGCGGCGCCGACTGTTCGGTGGCCACAAGCGGCATAGCAGGCCCCGGCGGAGCTGTCCCCGGCAAGCCGGTAGGCACAGTCTGGATAGCAGCGCGCACGCCTCACGCATCGGTGGAAAGGGAATATCATTTCTCAGGCGACCGCCAGGCCGTAATCGACCGGGCATCAGCCACAGCCCTCATGCTCCTGGCATCGCTGCTGTAAAACGTTCAGTTTTTCTTGGGGCGAAGCACATCGTTCACAGGCCATGCGCATGCGTCGCGAACGGTAAAGTCGGCGGCACAGCGCACATCCTCGACAGAAGCGCCAAACAGCACTTTATAATGGCCCTTATCAGTTACCCAGCTCTGTATTTCGGGATCGAACGAAGCAAGGTCGTAGGGAGACACACTCATGCAAAGTGTCTCGCTCTCGCCCGGTTGCAGCAGACGGGTCTTGGCAAACGCCTTCAGTTCTACAGCTGGTTTCGCGAGTTTTCCATCCGGGGCGGTTACATACAGCTGCACGCTTTCCTTGCCTGCGGTCTTACCGCTGTTCGTAACTTTAACAAAAGCATAGAAGCCGCCATCAGCCTTTTTCTTTATCACAGGACTCGAATAAGTGAATTCCGTGTAACTAAGCCCATATCCGAACGGGTAGGCAACTTCCTGGCCGGAGGTGCAGAAATAGCGGTAGCCGATATCAAGGCCTTCTTCATGGAGAGTATAGTCAATGTTTTTGCGTCGGCCATCCCGACTGCGCCCCGATACGGAATAGCCCGTAGGATAATTGAGCGTCGAGGGGACATCCACAATGGATATCGGGAACGTAGCGGGGAGCTTGCCGGATGGATTTACCTTGCCCGTGAGGACATCCGCCACAGAGTTACCGCCCTCTTGGCCGGGTTGCCATGCCAACAGTATCGCATCGGGCAACCCGCGCCACGATGCCGTCTCTACAGGGCCTCCCACATTAAGCACAACGATAACTTTTTTACCACGCGCATGGAACGAACTGCATACATCATCTATAAGGCCTCGCTCTTCATCAGTTAGATTGAAGCCCCCTTCGATGGGACGGTCGCCACCTTCACCGGCCTGACGGCCAATTGTAACTATAGCGATATCTGATGTTTTGGCTAAATTTTCGACGGCCGCATGATCAAGGGCCGGTTCCTGTACCGGTGGCGCCGTATACCAGCGCTGCTCGGGATCGCGGTTACACCGGTTGCGGGCGTCCCAATATTCTTTGTAGCTTTTGTACAAGTCGTCAGGACCTTTTTTTACTGAAAATCCTGCATTACACAGTCCCTGCGCGAGATTTACCACATATGGCTTCACAACATTTCCCGAACCTGTTCCTCCAGCCATAAAGTCATAGGAATGAAGTCCTAACAGAGCCACATCGAGGCTATCGGAAAGTGGCAGAGTGCCGCAGGAGTTTTTCAGAAGCACCATGCTTTCAGCGCCGGCACGCCGGCACACGGCAGCATGAGCCTCGAGGTCGGGATTGTCGCTGTATTTATAACGGCGGAAATGTGGCGTCTTTACAATATATTTCAGCATACGCTCGCAAGCCTTGTCGAGGTCGGCGACAGACAGACGGCCGTCGGCTATCATCTCTTTGATATCACGAATCTGCACTTCGTATCCGGGCTGCAGGTTATCAATACCTGCGTATATTTGGGCTGCCGTATTGCGTTGCTGTATCCAGTCTGTCATAACGATGCCGTCGAAGCCCCATTCATCGCGCAGGATTGTGGTGAGAAGTTCATAGTTTTCCTGAGTATACGGGCCGTTAAGGCGATTGTACGAAGCCATCACCGTCCACGGGCTGGCCTCCTTGACTGCAATTTCGAATCCTTTGAGATAAATCTCGCGCAGCGATCGCTGATCCACTATTTCATCAACTTCCGTGCGGTTTGTCTCCTGACTGTTTACGGCATAATGTTTAAGCGATGTTCCAACACCGTTGCTCTGAATGCCGTTGACAAAAGAAGCAGCTATCCTGCCGGTGAGGACGGGGTCTTCCGAGTAATATTCGTAGTTGCGTCCGCACAGTGGCGAACGCATTATGTTCATGCCCGGCGCCAGAATAACATCGCACCCGTATTCGAGAATCTCGTTACCCATAGCGCGGCCTACTTCCTCGACGAGCGCACCGTCCCAGCTGCTTGCCAGGGCTATGCCGGAGGGGAATCCGGTGGCATAATATGATTTGTCATTATCCTCGCGTGTAACCACCACAGCACCTGCGGGTCCGTCTGCCAAAGCCGTCGGCGGAATACCGAGACGCGGCACACCCTGAGTGTAGCCCGATACACTCGGCTTGATGAAGCGGACGAATTCTTCCGGATTGTCATAACCGCCGAAAGTATAGTCGTTACGGCCTGTTACAAGCCGTGCCTTCTCATCGAGGGTCATTGCCGCAACGATTTCCTTTATGTTGTTTTCGTTGAGCTGCAGCTCCGGCGTATCGGCTGCAGATATGGCGGAAGCGGCAAGCAACACTGCGCAGACGCAATCAAATCTTTTCATGATAATTTAAATTTATATCGGTTTACCGATGCAAATTTACTGAACAGACCCGACGCGGAGGTTTGCTATTGTTTAAAATACTTCCAAAAATTGTACAAATGCGGCAGCCGAATGAAAAAACTTCCCGATGCACCTACATTACCAGTTAAGAATATCTTTTATAATCATATTCTATTCCAAAAAAATGACATTTATGTCAACTTTTTGGAATAGCAAATAAAATTTAAACTTCCCGATGCGGCTGCACCGGGAAGTTGAGAATTATTCCATGAGTTTGCGGTAACGGCGGCGGGGTGGTTCCTTGCCTCCGTTCTGCATTTTCTTGTATTCCTCGTAGTCGGAGTATGAACCTTCGTAGAACACAACTTTGCCATCTCCCTCGAAGCTGAGAATGTGAGTGCAGATGCGGTCCAGGAACCAACGGTCGTGGCTTACCACAACAGCGCATCCGGCGAATTCCTCAAGGCCTTCCTCGAGTGCGCGCAGAGTGTTGACGTCGATATCGTTGGTAGGTTCGTCGAGAAGAAGCACGTTACCTTCCTCCTTGAGCGCCATAGCAAGGTGCAGACGGTTGCGCTCGCCGCCGGAGAGAACGGCAATCTTCTTTTCCTGGTCGGCGCCGGTAAAATTGAAACGCGAAAGATATGCGCGGGCATTGACATCGCGGCCGCCCATGCGAAAACTCTCCACGCCCTGCGAGATAACCTCGTATACGCTCTTTTCAGGAACAAGATCGTGGTGCGTCTGGTCCACATATGCAACCTTTACAGTCTCGCCAACTTCGAAACTGCCTGCATCCGGTTTTTCCTGGCCCATGATAAGGCGGAACAGCGTTGTCTTGCCTGCGCCGTTAGGACCTATCACACCCACAATGCCGTTTGGCGGCAGAGCGAAAGACAGATTCTCAAACAGTTTCTTGTGGGAGAACGATTTTGCCAGGCCGGTAGCCTCGATTACCTTGTTGCCCAGACGAGGACCGTTGGGAATAAAGATTTCCAGACGTTCCTCACGCTGCTTCTGGTCTTCGTTGAGAAGCTTGTCGTAGGAGTTAAGACGGGCTTTGCCTTTTGCCTGACGGGCCTTGGGGGCCATGCGCACCCACTCTAACTCGCGCTCGAGGGTCTTGCGGCGCTTGGAAGCCTGTTTTTCCTCCATAGCCATGCGTTTCGTCTTTTGGTCGAGCCACGACGAATAGTTTCCTTTCCAGGGAATTCCTTCGCCACGGTCCAGTTCGAGAATCCATCCGGCAACATGGTCGAGGAAGTACCTGTCGTGAGTGATTGCGATAACCGTACCGGGATACTGGCGCAGATGCTCCTCAAGCCAGTCGATACTCTCAGCGTCGAGGTGGTTGGTAGGTTCGTCAAGCAGAAGTACGTCTGGCTGCTGCAACAGCAGGCGGCACAGAGCCACACGACGACGCTCGCCGCCGGAAAGAGTGGTAACGGGCTGGTCGTCGGGCGGGCACTGCAGTGCGTCCATCGCACGTTCCAGTTTTGTGTCGATGTTCCATGCGTCAGCGGCATCGAGTTTGTCCTGCAGCTCGGCCTGGCGGGCAATGAGCGCATCCATCTTGTCGGGATCCTCAAGCACGTCGGGATCTCCGAACGCCTCGTTCACTTTCTCGAACTCGGCAAGCAGATCCATAACAGGCTGCACACCTTCGCGGACAACTTCTATAACCGTTTTGTCGGGGTCGAGCTTGGGATCCTGCTCCAGATAACCCACACTGTAACCAGGAGCGAACACCACTTCGCCGCGATAGTCCTTGTCTATACCGGCAATTATCTTCAGCAGAGTTGATTTACCGGAGCCGTTAAGACCTATAATACCGATTTTTGCGCCGTAGAAAAACGACAGATAAATATCCTTGAGAACTTGTTTCTGGGGAGGGAAGATTTTGCTCACTCCCACCATTGAGAAAATAATCTTTTTATCGTCAGCCATTTGAGGTCGGGATATAATATTGAACAATCAGTGTTTTGGGGCAAAGCGTACGGGATAGTCCACGCTGATTCTGCCTCTGGCAATGTTGTTTAGCTTTGCACGGATAAGTTGCTTGCGTATACCGGAAATATGGTCGATGAACATCTTGCCTTCGAGGTGATCGCATTCGTGCTGCACGATACGTGCCAGGAAGCCGCTGATTTCCTCGGTGTGTTCCTTAAAGTTCTCGTCGAGCCACGTAAGGCGGATATGCTCCACGCGTGGAACGTTCTCGCTTATTCCGGGCAGGCTGAGACAGCCTTCGGGACGCGACACGGGATCTCCGTCGAGTACCTCCACTACAGGGTTGATCAAAGCGAACTTGCGGCCTGCGCATTCGGGGAAATTTTCGGCTACAGGATCGGCGTCGATAACGACAAGACGTATATTCTTGCCTATCTGGGGAGCGGCGAGGCCAACCCCTTCCGATTCATACATGGCGTCGAACATCTGGGCCACAAGCTCGTTGAGCCCCTCGGTGCCGGGTGCCACCGGTTCCGAAATTTTACGCAGAACAGGGTGGCCGTAAAGATATACGGGTAGTTTCATATCACTTCTTATTATATGTTTAGTTCCCGGTAGGCACGGCTCCCGAGAAAATCGTTCAGTATTATCGTGGCCGACATCTCGTCCACCAATGCTTTGTCGCGGCGGGCCATCTTGGGCAAGCCACCGTCGAGCATTGCGCGGTGCGCCAGCACGGAGGTGAAACGCTCGTCGAAGAAAACTATGCGCACACCTGGCATGGCTTTGCCGAGGCGGTCGATTGCCGGTCTGAGGTAACGCATGGATTCAGAAGGGTTCCCTTTAAGATCGCGAGGCTCGCCGACGACAATAAAATCGACATTCTCGCGAGCGCAGTAATCCTTCACAAAATCAATGAGTGAGGCTGTCGCCACAGTGGCTACACCCGATGCGACAATGCGCGCACTGTCTGTTGCAGCGATGCCACAGCGGCGCCTTCCAAAATCAATTGATAGAATTCTTCCCATTTCAACTGCAAAGTTACAAAATTGACGTGTTATTGACAAATCCGAATATTTTCTTTATCTTTGCAGGAGGAAGTTACGAAAAGAGTGTAATTTATTGGAAATGAGCGTAGGTTAATTGCTCTTG
>CABPYL010000006.1 GCA_902461565.1 uncultured Porphyromonadaceae bacterium | reverse complement strand
ACGGTACACGCACAGATAAAGTAGTTGTGAAGTAACACCATAGTCGCTAAGACTGGCCATTAGCTAAAATACGTTAAAAATCGGTTCCGGTTTAATGCCTGAAGCCGATTTTTTTGTTTGCATAATTGGCCAATAATTGCTATTTTTGCAATTCGAAAAATTCATGACATCTAAAAACAAGAAGAACATTCATTCGCCGGCCGGCGCAAGGTTGCTTGTGGCACTATTTGCGTCAGTAGCCGCTTTGTCGCTGCAGGGCGCAACGCCCGAGCAGGCGCGTCTTCTTGTAAATATAATTGTGGACGGGTTGGACGCCAACTATATAGATTTGTTGCGCGACCACCTTACCGACAACGGCTTCAAGCGCCTCGAACGCGACGGCGTACAGTTCACCGCCGACTACGGCACTCCTCTGGACGCCACCGCTGCCACGGCAACGCTGATGACCGGCGCAAGCCCTTCGCTAACAGGCATTGCATCAAGCACCTACTACGACCGTTACGGCATGCGTCCGCAGCAGGCGTACACCGATAACTCCACCCTCGGAAACTTCACCACCTGGGGAAGTTCGCCGGCGTCGCTGCGCGTTTCAACCATCTCCGACGAGCTGCGAATCGCCTCCTCCGGCACCAATCTGGTATACTCGATAGCTCCTGCACCGGGCGTGGCAATGGGTCTGGCGGGCCACAACGCCACAAGCGCCGTATGGATCGACCGCAAGACCGGTAACTGGGCATCGTCCACATCATACCACGAGATACCCGCCAACATTGCCGTGCGCAACCGCATGCGCCCGCTCAAGGCACGCCTGGACACAATGACGTGGAAACCGTCTCTGCCCCCGGGCACATATCCCCACGTTCCCGATTATCTCTCAAAATATCCCTTCTCACATAATTTCCCGCGCAGCAGTGCCGACAGGATTGACATGTTCCTGTCCTCGCCGCTTGTAAACCGCGAGGTTACCGAAGTTGCCACCGACATTCTGCACACGCAGAAATTAGGCACGCACGAAGGAACTACCGACGTCCTGAACATCGGCTACGACCTCAATCCCTATCCCTTCCGTCGCCAGAGCGATAAGCGCGTGGAAACAATGGACGCCTACGTAAAACTGGACCGCGACCTCAATGCCCTTTTCACAGATATTGACAAACGGATTGGCGCCAACCGTACAGTTATTATGCTTGCGGCCACTCCCGCACGCCCCCAGCGGCGACGCGACGAGGACGAATGGAAGATTCCGTACGGTGAATTCTCCACCCGCAAAGCCGTTTCGCTGCTGAACGTCTATCTGATGGCGCTCCACGGCAACGGAGACTTCATAAGCGCCTACCACGACGGGCATATATTCCTAAACCACAACCTGATAAAGGAACTGAAGCTGAATATCGCCGATGTGCGCGAGGAGGCTGCCCAGTTCCTTGTGCGCATGACGGGCGTTGACCGTGCCTACACCATCGACGATATCGTTGCTGGCCGCGCCGGCGAGAAGCCCGACGCTCTGCGCCGCAACACAGTGGTCGCAACCGCCGGCGACATCATCCTGTATGCCGCGCCCGGTTTTGAGATTGTAGACGATTACAACAACAACGACCCCGACGCCGCCAGGCGCAACATGGTGCAGACCACAGCCCTGCCCTATGCCCGGGTGTTTATAGTCGCTCCATCGGTGCCCGCGCAGGTGCTCGACACACCCGTCGATGCACGCGCCATCGCGCCCACCGTGGCAGGCATTCTGCGCATACGTTCGCCAAATGCCGCCGGCTCGGCGCCCCTCCGGCTCAAAAAATAGGCCAAGGCGCAATTTATTCCACTGAGATTTCGTAACTTTGCCTGTCCGCCACAAAAGCGGACTTTGAACCGTAATATCAAAAAAAACTATATATGTCTTTTACAACAATCCTAAAAAAACTATTCGGAGACAAATCCACCCGCGATCTGAAGGCAATACAGCCCATCCTTGCCAAGGTGAAGGAACAGATTCCCGTAATGGAGAAGCTGGACAACGACGGCCTGCGTGCCAAAATCAACGAAGTACGCGCCGATATCGCCGCCGCAACCCAACAGGACAACGACGCAATAGCCAAACTCCGCGCCGAGGTGGAGGAACTTCCCTTCGAGGAGCGCCAGCCGCTGTGGGACAAAATCGACGTCCATGAAAAAAGCATCCTCGACATCATAGAGGACAAACTCAACGAACATCTGCCAGTAGTATTCGCCGCCGTGCGCGAGACTGCCGCACGTTTTGCCAAAAACGAGACAATCGAAGTTACCGCAACCGATTTCGACCGTAACCTCGCCGGCGAAGGACGCTCATTCGTTTCCATCGAGGGCGACAAAGCAATCTGGAAGAACCACTGGATGGCCGGCGGCAACGAGGTAACATGGGACATGACCCATTACGACGTTCAGCTTATCGGCGGTATCGTGCTGCACCAGGGCAAGATTGCCGAAATGGCCACCGGTGAAGGCAAGACCCTCGTGGCCACGCTGCCTGTGTTCCTGCGCTCGCTTTCGCGACGCGGCGTACACGTCGTAACCGTGAACGACTACCTTGCCAAGCGCGACTCCGAATGGATGGGCCCGCTGTACATGTTCCACGGCGCTTCCGTAGACTGCATCGACAAACATCAGCCCAATACTCCTGAACGCCGCCGCGCCTACGAGTGCGACATCACATATGGCACAAACAACGAATTCGGCTTCGACTATCTGCGCGACAACATGGCTATGTCGCCCGAGGACCTCGTGCAGCGCAAGCACTACTATGCCATCGTCGACGAGGTCGATTCCGTACTTATCGACGACGCCCGCACACCTCTTATCATATCCGGTCCCGTACCCAAGGGCGACGCTCAGCTGTTCGACGAATATAAATCCAACGTACAGAAAGTTGTCAACGCCCAGACACGCCTTGTAACCGGCATCCTCGCCGAAGCCAAGGAAAAACTTGCCTCCTCCGACAAAGACATCCGCAAGGAAGGCGCTCTGCTGCTCTTCCGCGCCTTCAAGGGTCTGCCCAAGAACAGTGCCCTCATCCGCTTCCTCAGCCAGGAAGGCATGAAGAATATCCTACTCGAAACCGAGGCTTATTACCTGCAGGACAACGCCCGCGAGATGCCCGTGGTTACCGACCCGCTCTATTTCGTTATCGACGAAAAAAACCGCAGCGTGGAGCTTACCGACAAAGGTATCGACGAACTCACCGGATCGTCGAAGGACCCGCAGTTCTTCGTTCTGCCCGACATCGCCTCGCAGCTCTCCGAACTGGAAAATATCAAGGATCCCGAGGAGCGCCAGGAAAAGAAAGACGAGGCAATGGCTAACTACGCCATCAAATCGGAGCGTGTACACACCGTTACACAGCTGCTTAAAGCCTACACCCTGTTCATGCGAGATCAGGAATATGTGATCGATGACAACAAAGTGAAGATTGTCGACGAACAGACAGGCCGTATCATGGAAGGTCGCCGCTACAGCGACGGTCTGCATCAGGCTATCGAAGCTAAGGAAGGCGTGAAGGTTGAAGCCGCCACACAGACTTTCGCAACAATCACCCTGCAGAACTACTTCCGCATGTACCACAAGCTTGCGGGCATGACCGGTACCGCCGAAACCGAAGCCGGCGAATTCTGGGACATCTATAAACTCGACGTGGTAACCATCCCCACAAACCGTCCCATTGCCCGTATCGACATGAACGACCGCGTGTACCGCACCAAAAAGGAGAAGTACAAAGCCGTTATCGCCGAGATTGTGAAACTTGTCAACGAAGGCCGCCCCGTACTTGTGGGCACAACCTCGGTAGACATTTCCGAGCTACTCAGCCGTATGCTCACCATGCAGAAAATCGACCACCAGGTGCTCAACGCCAAGCTGCACCAGCGCGAAGCCGAGGTCGTTGCCCAGGCAGGCCGCAAGGGCTGTGTTACCATCGCCACCAACATGGCAGGCCGCGGTACCGACATCAAGCTCACCCCCGAAGTGCGAGAGGCCGGCGGTCTGGCTATCATCGGCACCGAGCGCCACGAAAGCCGTCGCGTCGACCGTCAGTTGCGTGGCCGTTCCGGCCGTCAGGGCGACCCTGGCTCCTCAGTATTCTTCGTATCATTCGAAGACCAGCTGATGCGTCTTTTCGCCACCGACCGCGTGGTAAAGATGCTGGACAAGATGGGCTACAAGGAAGACGAGATGCTGGAGCACAGCATGGTTAACAACGCCATCGAAAAAGCTCAGAAGCGCGTGGAAGAGAACAACTTCGGTATCCGCAAGCGCCTCCTTGAATTCGATGACGTAATGAACAAACAGCGTACCTACATCTACGAACGCCGCCGCCATGCCGTGCTTGGCGAACGCATCGGCGTGGACGTTATCAACATGCTGTACGACACCGTCGAAAACATCATTCTTTCCAACGAAACTGCAGCCCAGTATCCCGACCTCTGCAACGAAATCATGCGTGTGCTTGCTATGGAAGCTCCGTTCACCGAGGCCGAGTACAACAGTATGACACGCGAGGAAAAAATCGAGAAACTCCACACCGCAGCTGTGCAGCAGCTCGACCGCAAGAGCGACAAAATCCGCGAAGTTGCCATGCCGGTAATAACACAGATGGCCGAAAACACCGACTACGACGGTCTGATTATGGTACCCATCACCGACGGCAAGCGCATCTTCAACCTGCGTGTAGACCTGCGCACATCCGTACGCACCGAATGCCGCAGCATAATCAAGGAATGGCACAAGGCTCTGATGCTCGTTACCATCGACGAACTGTGGAAAGAACATCTGCGCGAACTCGACCAGCTGCGCCAGAGCGTGCAGAACGCCGCATACGAACAGAAAGACCCCCTCGTAATCTACAAGGTAGAATCTTTCCATCTGTTCGAGACCATGCTCAGCAACCTTAATTCCAAGGCAGTCTCGGCCCTGATGCGCGGTCAGATCTTCATGCGCCAGCCTGCGCCCCAGCAGAACGCCGAGGAAGCACCCCAGCCCAAACGGCCGGAACTGCACGAAACTCAGGCCGAGCAGCACCAGCGCCCCAACTACAAGGCCACAAAGGAAGACCTCCCCGGACAGGAAGAACAGCGCCAGGCAGCATCCGCAAGCCAACGTCCCGTGGAAAAGACCATGCCTGTTAAAAATGGCCCGCGCGTCGGCCGCAACGACCCGTGCCCCTGCGGCTCCGGCAAAAAATACAAGAACTGCCACGGCCGTGGCCTCTAAAAACGAATAATCCCCGAAAAAACAAGCGGACCGGTCGTTGTGGCCGGTCCGCTTTCTGCTCTCTGTCATATCTTTGGCTTGTGGTAGTCTATACCGAACACCGCGGCGACAAAAGTTATGCACTCGCCGAAGGCAATCAGCACACTCGAATGGATCTCGCCACGCGGATTCACAATGAAACCCGCAACAAGAATCGCCGTACCGACAACAGCAAGCATCCCGCTCACAAAAGTCTGAAGTTTCTTTCTGTTTCCCATCTTTCCGAATGATTTAATTTGCCCCAAAATTAAATCACCGTCCGTCCCCCTCTCCGCCACCCCTCCCGGCGAGGAAAAACAACCAGACAAACAAATGACCGGAGGTCATCAATCTACATAACCGGTGGCACTTGTGCCTCCGGGAAGTCAACAGGTTAATGCACAGCCCGGGATGGGCTGCACTCGATACACCCCACCGAGAAACTGTGCAGCCCGTCCCGGGCTGATTTTTGAGATTTCCGACCTCCCCGGACAGCAAGTGTCCGGGGTTACATAAATTTATGGCCTCCGGCCATTTAAATATCCATAATTCAATATATTGTTATATATTTTTCATAATTTTGTGATTGCAAAATTCTCAATAGATATGAGAAATATGAAACTTTACACTCATGATGAAATGCTTGACCGGATTGTCGGTGAAAAAGGCACTCCCAGACGTGATGCAATGGAAGCTGAATTGCAATCATATCTCATTGGTAAAGCAATAGGCAGGGCACGCAAACATAATATTACAAAATGACATAGCTTTGTATTGTGAAACAGGAAAAAGAACTTAAGCAACTTTTAACCGGCCAAGAGTTCGGTTGTTCGGAGTATGATATGAATCTACTGAATTCGACCAAAGCCTACGCATACGCATATGCCCGAGCCACAGAAGGTGTCGCTGTGGTTTCTGATTTTCATAATAACATATGCTACATATATGCCGGAGTGTTTGGACAATACTTTTTCGGACTGCCTGAATTCATGGAAGATAATAATACAGCATTTGAAAATGTAATATTCAATAAAGTAATTAAGGAAGATTTATTGGAAAGACATATATTCGAACTGAGTTTTTATAATTACCTGAAAAGTATCCCCGCTCAAAGAAAATCAGATTATTTGGCATCATGCTATCTAAGAATATATAATCACAACGGGAGTGAAGTAGTTCAGATATTGCACACTACCAGATATATCAACTGCTTGTCAAATGGTAGCATCTGGTGCGGATTATGCACTTACTCACCTTTTCCAAAAAACTATGCAGGCACCAACTGTGGCATAGTAAATATATTCTCGGGAGTTACTGTCAGCAAAGAAGAATATCAAAAATATAACAATAAACTGCTAAGCAAGCGGCAGAAAGAAATTCTAGGATTCTTGGCGAAAGGATATGGGAGCAAACAGATTGCCGAATGTCTGAATATATCTTTTAATACAGTCAACCGTCATCGTCAAGATATTTTATCAGCACTTCAAGTCAGCAACACCGTGGCGGCAGTTGAAATCGGAGTAAGAATGGATCTAATTTAGTTCTGACGAACATATGCCGGACTTAATGGAAATTGGTGAATTTTCAGTATTGCGCCAGAATCCTAAACCAACTAATTTTGCCACATAAACTAAAAAATCATTATTATGCAAAAGAAACATTTATACTTAAGTATGCTTATGGGCATTATATTGGCAGGTTGCTCCGACAGCAAAACAGAGACGACTTCTAAAACAGAGACTTTCTCTCCGTGCAACATAGAGATAAACGGCGTAAAATTCTCACAATCAAAAAACAATGCAGAGAATGGCATAACTATCATTAATGATACCATAAAGTTTGTGGCCGGGCCTCAAACGGATTACTTCCGTGCTCCGGACGAACAAAGTACCATCAATACGTCTCCAGTACTTTTCACAGAAATTGACAATACAAAACCATTTACATTCACTGCTAAAGTAGAGCCAAAATTCACAGAAACAGGCACATATTCCGCCGGCGTCTTGTACGCTTATGAAAACGAGAAACACTCTCAAAAATTTTGTTTCGAGCAAGATGAGTATGGCGACCACCGAGTTGTAACAGTCCGGACAATCGGAACATCTGATGACAACAATCACCAATCTATTGCCGGGCCATTTGTGTATATGAGAATTTCTTCTGATGGCAAACAGATAGGCAGCTATTTTTCAGAGGATGGAGAAATATGGCGCATGGCACGTCTATACAAGAATGATTATCCTGAACGACTTCTTCTTGGTATTAGTTCACAAAGTCCTACAGACAATGAACATACTTGTTATTTCTCCGAAATTTCCCTCACAGACGAAGCTGTCGTTGATTTCCGTAATGGCAAACTCAAATAAAAACGAATAAACACTAATAAATATAAGTAGTTTCTCAAAAAATTATCAGAATTTAATATCAATGGGAAGCCGGGGTAATTCTCTGCTTCCCTTTTTCTTCGGGTGATTTTGATGCGCGAAAACAAGTTTGAGCGGCGCGGAGAATGGTTTATGAAATTTTTTTTATAATTTTGTGATTGCTAAATACGCAACATTTTATAAGCCAGATATGAAACATTGCCTTATCGCATTATGCGCCGCCGCTCTGATGGTTGGCTGCAACTCTAAAAAAGCATCTGAAATGCACGAGAACCCCTTTATGTCGGCCTACGACACGCCTTACGAAATCCCGCCGTTCGACAAGATTGAATACGACAACTATTTGCCTGCCCTGAAAGCCGGCATCGAGCAGAAAAAGGCGCAGATAGATTCCATCACCGCCAATCCCGAAGAGGCTACTTTCGACAACACTATTATGCCTCTGGAACGTTCAGGCGAAATTCTTGACCGCGTGGCATACGTTTTCTTCGCTCTCGACGAATCCAACTCCTCCGACGAAATGGTGAAAATCGCCGAGGAATTCTACCCCACATACTCGCAGTTCGGCGACGAAATGACGATGAACGACGCTCTTTTCCAGCGCATCAAGCACGTATACGACAACCGCGAGGGCCTCGACCCGGACAAAAAGCTGGCCGTGGAGAACTACTACAAGCAGTTCACTCGCAACGGTGCCCTTCTGCCCGCCGACAAGAAAGAGGAGCTGAAAACCGTAAACACCGAGCTTGCTAATCTTTACCTCACCTTCAACAAGAACCTGCTTGCTGCCACTAACGCCTTCGAGATTGTAGTGGCCGACAGCACCCGCCTCGCAGGCCTGCCCCAGTCGAGCATCGACCAGGCTGCAGAAGAAGCCAAGAACCGCGGCAAAGAGGGTTGGGTATTCACCCTCCACGCTCCCAGCCGCCTGCCCCTGCTCCAGTTCGCACAGGACCGCGACCTGCGCAAGCAGATGTACGAGGGCTACACCACCCTTGCATCCGACGGCCAGTACAACAACCTGCCTGTTATCAACAAGATACTCCAGGCCCGCGCCAAGAAGGCCGCGCTGCTCGGATTCAAGAACTTCGGCGAATACATGACCGACAACGTTATGGCAAAAAACGTGAAGAACGCCGAAGACCTGCTGATGCAGATATGGGAACCCGCTGTCAGCCGCGTGCATGAGGAAGTTGCCGAAATGCAGGCAGTGGTAAACGAAGAAGGCGGCGATTTCAAAATCGCTCCCTGGGATTACTACTACTATGCCGAAAAGGTACGCAAGAAAAAATATGACCTCGACGAAAACGAGGTACGCCAGTACTTTGCCCTCGACTCCGTGCGCAACGGCATCTTCAGCATGGCCGGAAAACTCTACGGTGTCAAATTCACCGAAATGCCCGACGCCCCCAAATATCATCCCGAAGTAACCGTATACGACGTTACCGACGCTGCAACCGACGAACACATCGCCGTGTTCATGACCGACTATTTCCCCCGCGACAGCAAGCGCCAGGGCGCATGGATGAGCGAATTCAAGGGCTCCTGGCAGAACGCCGACAGCACAAGCTCGCGCCCCATCATCTACAACGTAGGCAACTTCTCGCGTCCGGGCAACGGCGTTCCCGCACTGCTCACTATCGACGAGGTGGAGACAATGTTCCACGAATTCGGCCACGGCCTCCACGGCATGCTCTCCAAAGCACGCCTCAAGAGCCAGGCCGGCACGAATGTCGACCGCGACTTCGTCGAACTTCCCTCGCAGATTCACGAGCATTGGGCTTTCGAACCCGAAATGCTCAAGATGTACGCACACCACTGGAAGACAGGCGAGGTTATTCCCGACGCACTCATCAAGAAACTTCAGGACGCAGCCACACATAACCAGGGCTTCACCACTGCCGAACTCACCGGTGCCGCCTTGCTCGACCTCCAGTTCGGCAAGCTGAACCCCACCGAGGACATAGACATCGCCGAATTCCAGCAGACAGTTGCCAACAACCTTGGTATGCCCTCCGAACTCACCTTCCGTTACCGCGCACCCTACTTCAAGCACATCTTCGGCAGCGACGGCTACGCATCGGGCTACTACACCTACCTCTGGGCCGAAGTCCTCGATACCGACGGCTTCGAACTGTTCAAGGAAAAAGGCATCTTCGACCCCGAGACTGCCAAATCGTTCAAAGAAAACGTGCTGGAACGCGGCGGCAGTGCCGACCCGATGGAGCTGTACGTCAAATTCCGCGGCCA
Source organism: uncultured Porphyromonadaceae bacterium (assembly GCA_902461565.1). Classification (GTDB taxonomy): domain Bacteria; phylum Bacteroidota; class Bacteroidia; order Bacteroidales; family Muribaculaceae; genus CAG-873. Next base: position 83,467 of record CABPYL010000006.1, on the reverse strand, counting down.
CGAGCCCTCGGTAGATGCACTCCTCCGCAACCGCGGCCTGGAGAAGCACAGCAAGATTGCTTCGCCCAAGAAAGACTGACAGACAAAGAAACGTTAACACTATATACCAATGTTCAGAACCAATACCTGCGGCGAGCTCCGTCTCGCCGATGCCGGCAAGACCACTACACTTGCCGGCTGGGTGCAGCGCGTGCGCAAGATGGGAGGCATGACCTTCCTGGACCTGCGCGATCGCTACGGAATCACCCAAATAGTGTTCGACAACGAACGTAACAGCGCCCTCAACGACGCCGCAAACCACCTTGGCCGCGAATTCGTGGTGCAGGTGAAAGGAACTGTTGCCGAGCGCACCGCCAAGAATCCCCAGCTGCCGACCGGCGATATCGAGATCATCGCCGACGAGCTAAATATTCTTAACTCCAGCGAGGTACCGCCTTTCACTATCGAGGATGAAAGCGACGGCGGCGACGACATCCGCATGCGCTACCGCTATCTGGACCTCCGCCGCACTCCCGTACGCAAAAACCTCGAACTACGCCATAAAATGACTATGGCCGTACGCAAATATCTGGACAGCAAAGGCTTCTTAGAAATTGAGACACCTATGCTGGTAGGCTCTACCCCCGAAGGCGCTCGCGACTTCGTTGTGCCCTCGCGCATGAATCCCGGACAGTTCTATGCTCTGCCCCAGTCGCCCCAGACACTCAAACAGCTCCTGATGGTCAGCGGTATGGACCGCTACTTCCAGATTGTGAAGTGCTTCCGCGACGAGGACCTGCGTGCCGACCGCCAGCCCGAATTCACACAGATCGACTGCGAGATGAGCTTCGTTGAACAGGACGACATCATCAACCTGTTCGAAGGCATGGCAAAATACCTGTTCAAGGAAATCCGCGGCATCGAACTCAACGAGCCTTTCCTGCGCATGACATGGGCCGACGCCATGAAATACTACGGCAGCGACAAGCCCGACATGCGCTTCGATATGCGCTTTGTGGAGCTTATGGACGTGCTCAAGGGCTACGGCTTTGGCGTATTCGACAATGCCGCATATATCGGCGGTATCAACGCCAAGGGTGCCGCTCACTATACCCGCAAACAGCTCGACCAGCTCACCGAATTTGTAAAACGCTCGCAGATCGGCGCCAAAGGCCTTGTATACGCACGCGTCGAGGCCGATGGGAACGTCAAATCGAGCGTGGATAAATTCTACTCACAGGAAGTACTCCAGCAGCTCAAAAAAGCTATGGACGCCGAACCCGGCGACCTTATCCTGATTATGAGCGGCGACGACGTAATGCGCACACGTAAGCAGCTTTGCGAGCTGCGCCTGGAGATGGGACGTCAGCTCGGTCTCCGCGACAAGGATAAGTTCGCATGCCTCTGGGTTGTGGACTTCCCCATGTTCGAGTGGAGCGACGAGGAACAGCGCCTCATGGCCATGCACCATCCCTTCACCCACCCCAAGGACGTGGACATTCCCCTGCTGGACACAAAGCCCGAAGATGTGCGCGCCGACGCCTACGACATGGTAATCAACGGAGTTGAAGTCGGCGGCGGTTCCATCCGTATCCACGACAGCGCCCTCCAGGCCAAGATGTTCGAGATTCTCGGCTTCACTCCCGAGAAAGCACAGGAACAGTTCGGATTCCTTATGAACGCCTTCAAGTTCGGAGCACCCCCTCACGGAGGCCTCGCCTATGGCCTCGACCGCTGGGTAAGCCTCTTCGCCGGTCTGGACAGCATTCGCGACTGCATTGCCTTCCCCAAGAACAATTCAGGCCGTGATGTTATGCTCGACGCTCCCGCTGCGCTCGACCAGAAACAGCTCGACGAACTCACCCTCGCCATTGTCGAGAAAAAATGAATATTTCCCACGTAATAAACGCAATAGAAAGCTACGCGCCCCGGTCGTTCCAGGAAAAATGGGACAACTCGGGGCTGCAGATAGCCCTTCCTGCGGGTGAGACCGAATGCACCGGCGTACTTCTGTGCCTCGACGTTAACGAAGACATTGTCGCCGAAGCCGCTGCACGCGGCTGCAATCTTATTGTATCGCATCATCCGCTTATCTTCAAAGGCTTCCGAAATCTGACAGGCAGCACCGTGCAGCAACGCGCAGCCATCGCAGCAGTACGCGCCGGCATCGCCGTCTATTCTGCCCATACGAGCCTCGACAGCACACCCGGAGGCGTATCCTACGCAATGGCATCCCTTCTCGGCGCCGAAGTTACCGGCGTATTGGAACCTGCTGAAGGTCTGGAGTGTGTCCTGTCCGTGATATGCCCCCGCGATGCCGCCGACGATGTGCGCCTTGCCATGCTCGACCGCGACGCAGGCGCACCGCTGTGTGCGGCAAACATTTCCGGTGATACGGACACCGCACGCTGCGCAAGCACCGACAACATCGGCTACGAACTTCCGCGGACCGGACTGTCGCCGTTTCCTGAGATAATCCACAAACCGCTCTGCCGTGTGGAAGCCACAGTGCCCGCTGCGCGTGTACAGGCTGTTTTGGACGCCGTACGCAGCGTTCCGGGAGCCTCCGGGGCAACATTCGGTATCTCGTCCGTCCCGGCCTCACAAAGCGTGGGACTGGGCGTTTTCGCCATACTGCCCGAAGCGATTACCGGAGCTGAACTTGTTGAACGTATCCGCGAAAAATTCGGCTGTAAGACAATGCGTGCCTCCGGGGCTTACTCGCCCGACATGAAAATACGCCGTCTGGCGCTTTGCGGCGGTTCTGGCGGCGAATTCATCGGCAACGCAATAAATGCGGGCGTAGACGCCTATATTACCGCCGACGTACGCTATCACGACTTCGCCGACATCGCAAAAGCAAGCTGCGCGGTGTTCGATATCGGCCACTTCGAGAGCGAATCGTGCGCAAAATCGATTTTCTATCACGTTATTACAAAAAAATTTCCTAACTTTGCAGTCTATTACTCGGAAAAAGAAACAAATCCGGTACAATACCTGTAATCGAATATGGCAACAGATAAAAAAACAGAAACTCCGCGTCCTGTCGAGGAACGCCTGAAAACCCTCTTCGAACTTCAGACTATCCTCACCGAAATCGACCGCATCCGCAACGTCCGCGGCGAACTGCCCCGCGAGGTAGAGGACCTGGAAAGTACCCTCGAAGGTCTGCGCACCCGCATCGCCCGCTACCAGGCCGAAATCGACGACCTCCGCATTAAGCGCACCGCCGAAATCAACAAAATCGAGAACAAGAAGATTCTTATCGACCGCTACCGCCAGCAGCTCGAGAACGTGCGCAACAATCATGAATTCGACAACCTAAGCAAGGAAGTGGAATACGAGACCCTCGAAATCGAACTCAGCGAAAAGAACATCACCGAAATCGAGCGTAACATCGACAACCGTCAGGCCGACATCGCAGCCACCGAGCAGCAGCTGGCCGACCAGACCAACATCCTCGAGGAGAAAAAAGCTGACCTCGACACCATCGTCGGCGAAACCCGCAACGAGGAGGAGAACCTGATTGCCCGCGCCAAGAGCCTCGAGCCCCTTGTTGACGAGCGTACCCTCACTGCTTTCAAGCGTATCCGCAAGAATGCACGCAACGGCCTCGGCATCGTCGCTGTGGACCGCAACGCCTGCGGTGGCTGCTTCAACCGCATTCCGCCCCAAAAGCAGATAGAAATCAAGAGCCACAAAAAAGTTATCGTTTGCGAATACTGCGGCCGCATCATGATAGATCCCGAACTGGCAGCCGCTGCCCGCGACCTCGTGGAAACAAAAGAATAAAGAATCTTTCCTATGTCAAAAACCGCCAAATGGCGGTTTTTTTTTGTCCCGTTATCATCCGGGTAAGGTTGATTACAATGCAAAAGCAGGAGCCGCGTACTGCGGCTCCTGCGCTATATTTGTCGGAGGGGTTATCAGCCGATGAAGTACATGCCCATCGGGCTTGCCTGGGCAAGGTTGAGAAGTGCGCTGTATACGCAGCTTACAAGGCCTAACAGAAGAATACCGGCAACGGTAATCCAAAGGCCCAGACGCTCTGTGCAGCTCGATTTAAAGGTGGGTATAACACTCTCCTCTGTAGAGATGAACATTGCCTTTACGACGAGCAGATAGTAGTACAGCGACACGATAGTGTTGATAAGTGCTATCAGCACAAGAACGTATATCGCAATGCTGCCTTGGTTGATTGCGCCGGTGAAGATGAAGAACTTGCTGAAAAAGCCCGCGAACGGAGGAATACCTGCAAGCGAAAACATAGCCAGCATCATGCAAACAGCCAGACGGGGGTTGCTGCGGTAAAGGCCATTATAATCGTCCATCGAAACCTTGCCTGTAGCGTTCTCTATTGCGCCGATAACGCCGAAGGCCGCCAGATTAGAGAAGATATACACAAGAATGTAATACATCATCGCTGCCATGCCCATTGCATTGAAGGCTATCACGCCAAGCATGATATAACCGGCCTGCGAGATAGACGAGAAAGCGAGGAAACGCTTCATGTTGCGTTGACGGATGGCGAAAAGGTTACCTACAGTAATGGTAAGTATAATGAGCGCATAAAGCATCCATTCCCATACCTGGCTGTAAACCGAGCCGAACACCTGTGCCAGAACAACGAGGAAAGCAAAGGCTGCGGCACCTTTCGATATTACCGAAAGATAGGAGGTAACGTTTGTGGGAGCACCCTGATAAACGTCGGCTGTCCATAGGTGGAAAGGAACAAGCGACAGTTTAAAGCCGATGCCGGAAATTACAAAGGCGAGGGCAACAACAAGCATGGTGCTTATCTGACCGTTGATGGCAAAGTATATCTTCTCGAAGTACAGCGATCCTGTAAGGGCGTATACATACGACAGACCCATCATGAACACGGCCGAGGAGAACACGGCGGTTAGGATGTACTTAACGGCGGCCTCATGGCTCTCGTAGCGGTTCTTGTCAAGCGCCACCATCGCTGCGAGGGGCAGCGACGCACTTTCAAGACCGATAACGAACATCAGGAAGTGGCGCGAGGAAATCATAAGGTACATACCGAAGAGCGTTACAAGCAGAAGCTCGTAGAATTCGCCGCGGCGAACCACCATTGCCTCGCTTCCGGCCCATTTTACGGACTGTATCAGCACGATTACCACGCCGATGTTGAGGATATTCTTTATAGCTGCGATAACAGCCGATGTCTCGTACATGCCGGAGAAGGCCACTACTGTGCTGCACTGGCCCAGGCAATGGCTGCAGAAGCCTGCCGCCGTTACAGCGAGCATCAGTACAACAGTGAAGACAGGCAGACCTTTCTGCGCACCCTTCGGCATGAAAGTGTCATAGAGGAAAACCAGCAGGAATACGACCAGGAGGCCGATTTCCTGTTTCATAGCTAAAAATTGAGAGTAATCCATTGCAATTCTTTCCAAAGGGGTTTACATTCCGAGCACACGGAATATTTCCGGTGAGAAGGTCGTTTTAATCAGATCAGAGAAGAAGTTGGGGAAACAGCCGATGGCAGCTACACAGATGATAAGTGTTGCTGTGGAGAGGCGTTCCCACCATGTTGCGTCGGTGAGCTTGCGGTGTTCCTCGTTATGGACGGGACCGAACAGAAGCTTGCCCACAACACGCAGGATGTACACAGCCGTGATAACGATGGAACAGCATGCGATAAGAGTGAACACCAGTCGGAGCGAACCGGCACCGGCGAGGTAGTCGGCCATACCGGCCTTGAAGGAGCCCACAAAGATTGTCATTTCGGCAACGAAGCCACTGAGGCCGGGAAGACCGAGCGACGCCATACCTGCGATAACATATCCTACCGACAGGTAAGGCATAATCTGCATCATGCCGCCCATCTGTGTGATTTCGCGAGTGTGGGTACGTCCGTAAATCATACCGATAAGAGCAAAGAACAGGGCCGTCATAAGACCGTGGGATAGCATCTGCATGATGGCACCGGTCATCGCCGTGGTGTTAAGCATCAGAATGGCAAAGAGCACCAGGCCGCAGTGCGATACCGACGAGTAGGCGTTGATGTATTTGAGGTCGGTCTTGACGCAGGCGCAGAAGGCACCGTACACAACCGAGATACCTGTAAGGATAAGGAAGATGTACGATAGTTCGTGGGCCGCATATGGCATCAGGTAGATGGCCACACGGAAGCAGCCATAGCCGCCGAGTTTCATAAGTACGCCGGCGTGGAGCATCGATACCGCTGTGGGAGCCGAAGCATGGCCGTCGGGGCTCCATGTGTGGAAGGGGAACATTGCGCCGAGAACGCCGAAGCCCACGAAAGTCATGGGGAAGAGGAAGTTCTGCCAGTTGTGGGGGATGGCGTCGTTCTTGGCAATCTCAAGCAGATTCCAGGTAAGAGCGCCGCCGTCGCCTGCGGAGTGGTAGTAGATTCCTATCAGACCCAGCATGAGGAACGCAGAGCCGCCCATAAGCATCAGCGTCAGTTTCATGGCCGAATAGTTCTTGCGGCCCGAACCCCACACGCCGATAAGCAGGTACATGGGAATGAGGGCGACTTCGTAGAACATGAACATTGTAAAGAGGTCCACGGTAATGAAGAAGCCGAAAACGCCGGTACTCAGAAGGACGAGCCAAAGGAAAAATTCCTTGGGCTGGTCGATTTTCCATGAGGCGAAAGAACCTGTGAGCAGAATTACCGACGAAAGAATGAGCATTGCTATCGAGATACCGTCCACACCAACTGCCAGATTGATATGCAGGGGCGCGAACCATGTCCACGAGTCAGTGTAAAGCATCGGCGACACGGTATCGGTCTGACGCAGGCCAAGATAATCCACCAGCAGGTAGATCGACAGGCCCAGCAGCGCCAGAGAGCCTGTTACGGCTACGGCGCGGATTTGCTTGACATTGCGGCTGAGGCCCAGCAACGCCAGCATCACCACGGGGATGACTACAAAGTAGATTAATATATTGGAAAACATGTGATAACTGTTTTTGGGTTTATAGCACCGTGGTTAATCATATCAGACACAGAACTGTTATGCCGCCCAATGCGAGCACTCCGATAAGATAATACCATACATACATCTGTACCTGGCCCGACTGCATGGGCTTGATGGCATCGGAGAGTTTATTGGTGATAGTGGCAAAGGAGTCCATTGTTCCGTCGATAATATGACGGTCGAACCATGCCAGCGGACGGCAAATGCAGCCGAAGATAATGCGGTGGGTAATGAACATGTAGAGTTCATCCCAGTAGAAGCGGTGGTAGCTCCATGTCCACAGGCGCGGCAGGGCGTTCTTGAACTTCTCGGGGAGGCTGTTTTCCTTGCGGTACATTACTGCAGCCAGGCCTATACCGGCAATAGCCACGATAAGGCTGATGGTTGCCACGCTCCAGTCGAAGTGCTCCATAAAGTCGTAGGGATGTCCGTTCCAGCTCACGAAGTTACCGAAAGGAATGAAACCGGCCACGCAGGAAACAGCGGCGAGGAATACCAGAGGGAATGTCATGGTCCAGGGCTGGTCGTGCGGTGCATGGTGACCTTCCGGAGTTTTGTGTTCCTTCCACCAGAAAATGAGGAAGTACAGACGGAACATATAGAAAGCGGTGAGACCTGCGACGAGCGACATCCATACGTATGCCACCCAGTCGTAGCCGAGACACGAACTCAAGATTTCATCCTTGGAGAAGAAGCCCGAGAACGGAATGATACCGGCGATAGCCAGACAGCCGATAAGGAACGTTATGTGTGTTATAGGCATGAGCTTGTGCAGGCCGTGCATCTCCGTGTAGTCGTTGGAGCCGATAGCGTGGATAAGCGCGCCGGCGCCGAGGAACAGCAGAGCCTTGAACATAGCGTGAGTGAACAGATGGAACATGGAAGCCATGTAGCCGAGACCCTCGTGGAACTCGGGCCGGGCAACGCCGAGCGAAACCATCATGAAGGCAATCTGAGATATTGTCGAGAAAGCAAGCACGCGCTTGATATCAACCTGCGTGCAGGCAACGACTGCGGCATAGAATGCCGTGATGGCACCGACAACAGTTACAATCACCAGAGCGCTGTTCTCCATCAGGTAGAGCGGGAACAGACGGGCAACCAGATACACACCTGCCACAACCATTGTAGCGGCGTGGATAAGTGCCGACACGGGTGTGGGACCTTCCATAGCGTCAGGCAGCCATATGTGCAGTGGAAGCATCGCCGATTTACCCATGCCGCCCATAAAGATAAGAACAAGAGCCCAGGTGAGGACGGAAGCACCCATGAATGTGGGAGCCGCGCTGTTCTGGAATATGCTGCGGATGCTCTCGGCCGTACCGATGTTAACCTGTGTAACACCGGCGATGCCCTCGACGGGAACAGAGGTGAGTTCGGTAAAGTTGAAGGTGCCGGTATAGTAGGAAAGAACCAGAATACCGATGAGGAAGCCGAGGTCGGCGAAACGGGTTACGATGAATGCTTTCTTGGAAGCGGAAACTGCGCTGGGCTTGCGGTAGTAGAAGCCGATGAGCAGGTAGGACGACGCGCCCACAAGCTCCCAGAAGATATACATCTGGAAGATGTTGGGAGCAACAACCAGACCAAGCATCGAGAAGCTGAACAGGCTCAGGAAAGCATAGAAACGCTGGAAGCCATGCTCGTACACACCATGATGATCGCGCATGTAGCCAAGGCTGTACAGATGCACCATAAACGAGATAGTGGTGATAACCACCAGCATCATCGCCGAGATGGGATCGAGCAGAAATCCGAGACGGATTACAAGCTTATCGGTGAACTGGAGCCATGTCTGGTTGAAAACAAGGTACTGCAGACGCTCGCCGGCAGCATTGACGAATTCGGGAGCGCCGCTGAAGAAATATACGTATGCGGTATAATAGGAAAGCAGCAGGACTGTTCCCATGCCGAGGCAACCGAGCACGCCCGCAAGTTTGTGGCTCATCTTCATGCCCAGCAGACCGAGCAGAAGGAACATGAACAGCGGGATGCTCAGAATCAATAATGGTATTGCAACATCCATAGTGCTTAGAATTTCATTTCGTTAAGCGAGCGTACGTCAACATTGCGCACAGCCCTGAAAATGTTGATGATAATCGCAATCGCAAGTGCTGTTTCGGCGGCGGCGATGGCAATGGCGAACAGTGTGAAGAACATGCCCTCCATCTGGCCGGGGAAAAGGAAGCGGTTGAACACCACAAAGTTGATGTCAACGGCGTTTAGCATCAGCTCGAGCGAGATAAGCATTGCAATCATGTTTTTGCGGGTGATGAAACCATACACACCGCAGCAGAACATGAACAATGCCGGCAGAAGATAATATATTGCAGTAAGTTCCATAAATATCAACGTTTACGGGCAATTACAACACCGCCGATTATACATGCCAGAAGCAGGACACTCACGGCCTCGAAAGGCAGCAGATACTGGCCCTGTCCGGTTCCCATAAGGGTCTGGCCTATCAGTTCCATATCGGGGTTGGACATTTCCGGTTTGGCGGCGAAAGCCACTGCGCAGCGGCTCACCAGAGCGTAGCCGGCTATAAGCAGTGTTGCCACGGCAGCCACACCCCCGAGAAAGCGCGAACGTGATGTAAGGCGCTCGCTGTTGTCGCCGGGATGGCTTGTAAGAAGGATGGCGAACACGAACAGCACCACTATACCGCCGGCATAAACGGCTATCTGCACGGCGCCGAGGAACTCATAGTCCAGCATGAAGTACATTACGGCGGCGGCAAACAGGGTAAACAGCAGATAGGTGGCGGCACGCAGGATTTTGCGTGTCGTTACGGCCATCACTGAGAATACTACCATCGACAGAGCGACGATAAAGTACAAGATTAAACTTCCTGTTGATTCCATATCGGTTTATTTATTTTCATCAGTCTGGGACTTCGGGGCCTGCTTGGCAGCGGCGCCGTCAGCGGCGGGCGCGGCAGGCTTTGCTGCGGGGGCTGCGTCGGCATTGGCGGCTGCCTTGGCAGCCGCTGCGGCTTTCGCGGCAGCTATCTTGGCCTGACGCTCGGCCTCGATTTTGGCAAGCTGTTCAGGCGTTGGCTCCGGCTCTTCCTCTTCGGGGAGGTAATTGAGCTGTTTTACCAGCGCATCGCGGGTGAATACGGCCTGCTCAAAATCATTGTTGAAATGTATCGCGCCGGTAGGACAGTTGGTAACACACAACTGGCAGAAGGTACAGCTTCCGAGGTCGTAGAGATATTTTACAAGTTTTTTCTTCTTCGTACCCTGCATCGTGGTTACCATCTTGGATTCGATGGTGATTGTGCCGTTGGGACAGTTGCGTTCGCAGGCGCCGCAGGCGATGCACTTGTGCTTGCCGTTTTCGTCATAGTCGAACAACAGCTGTGCACGGAAACGTTCGGGCCACTTGTAAGTCTCGCGGTCCTCGGGATAACGCTCGGTAATTTTTGGGGTTACGAATTCTTTGCCGGTTACTTTCATGCCTTTCAAAAGGCTGACGATACCGGATCCTAATGATGAAAAGTATTCTGATACACTACCCATTACGTGGTGATATATTGATTTTTACTTCTGTAGAGGTTCTGTACTGGTGCTGTCAATCGCGTTTCTGGCCTCCGACGATGTCGAGAAGTTCTGTGGTTATACCCTGCTGACGCAGTTTGTTGTATTCCAGCTGCAACTGTTCGAGCAACTTCTGCGCGTTGTCGTTGGCGCTCTGCATGGCCATTACGCGGGCTGCCTGCTCCGACGCCCTGTTCTGGGCGAAAGCCTCCTGCATCTGCGACAGCAGATACATGGGCAGCACGGTATGGAAAATCGTGGGAGCATCAGGCTCGAAAAGATACGGACGCCCGGTGCCCTTGCTGCCGGCGGCGAGCTCGTCCTGCGAAATAGGCAGGTAAGTGGAACTTGCAAAACGCTGACGGCCGGCCGAGAAGAAGTGCATGTACTGCAGCACTACAACATCAAGGTCTCCGTCAAGGAAGCGCTTCTCGTATGTCTGCGCAAAAGCCTTCACGGCATCGCCGTCGCTCTTGGAGTCGATGCTTTCGGGAGCCACAACGGTAAGCGTAGGATCGTTTACCGCGATTTTGTGTGTGGCACGCACAAGTTTCTTGCCAACTGCGGTGATTTCGATTTTCACATCATTGCCGTAGCGGCTGCGCAGGTCGGCCAGAACGCCCAACGTATCTTTGAAAATGTTTACATTGTAGGCGCCGCAGAGGCCGTCGTCGCTGCCGAGCACTATCACGGCTACCTTGCGGACCTGCTGACGCGGCACGGTCAGCGGCGAGCTCACAACAGCATCGGAGCTGAGAAGATTGCCGATGATATTCTGCACACATTCGCGGAACGGATGCAGACGCCGCACCGTCGCCTCGGCTTTGTGCATTTTGGCCGAGGATATCATCTTCATCGCGCCGGTAATCTTCTCTGTGGAAGATACCGACCCGATTCGTCCTTTAAGTTCGCGTAAGGTTGCCATGTCTGTGCGGTTTATTTAACAGAGACTCATGCTTTGAAACGTGCTGCCACGTCGGCGGCAGCGGCTGTCAGTTTCTCGCCCATGTCATCAGTGAGCTGGCCCTTTGCCAGAGCGTCCATAACGTCCTGGTTCTTGGCGTGCATCAGCTGGAGGAACTGCTGTTCGAATTCTGCCACCTTAGTGATAGGCACATTCTCGAGCAGGCCGTGAACACCGCAGAAAATCACGGCAATCTCGTCCTCTACGGGCATGGGATGGTACTGCGGCTGTATAAGCAGACGTTCGTTCTTCTGACCTTTGTCGATAACGCGGGCGGTAACGGCGTCCATGTCGCCGCCGAATTTGGTGAATGCCTCCAGCTCGCGGAACTGTGCCTGGTCGATTTTAAGCGTACCGGCAACCTTCTTCATCGACTTTACCTGTGCCGAACCACCCACACGGGAAACGGATATACCCACATTGATGGCGGGACGGATACCACGGTTGAACAGGGCCGTCTCAAGGAAGATCTGACCGTCGGTGATAGAAATTACGTTGGTCGGGATATATGCCGAAACGTCGCCGGCCTGTGTCTCAATTATAGGAAGTGCAGTGAGCGAGCCTCCTGCCTTCATTATGGGCTTGAGAGCTTCGGGAAGGTCGTTCATCTGCGATGCTACCTCCTGATTGTCGATAATCTTGGCGGCACGTTCAAGCAGACGGCTGTGGAGATAGAAGATATCGCCGGGATATGCCTCGCGGCCCGAGGGACGCTTGAGGATAAGCGATACTTCGCGATAGGCGACGGCCTGTTTGGAAAGGTCGTCGTATACGATAAGCGCGTCGCGGCCCGTATCGCGGAAAAATTCGCCGATGGCGACGCCCGCGAAGGGAGCGAAATAGCGCATGGCTGCCGATTCGGAGGCTGTGGCGGCAACAACTACGGTATAGTCCAGCGCGCCATGCTGGCGCAGCGTCTCAACGAGGGCTGCGATAGAGGATGCCTTCTGTCCGATGGCAACATAGATACAGTACACGGGCTTGCCTGCGTCGAAACCCTTGCGCTGGTTGATGATGGTGTCGATGGCGATGGCGGTCTTACCGATCTGACGGTCGCCGATAATCAGCTCGCGCTGTCCGCGGCCTATGGGCACCATCGAGTCGATAGCCTTCAGACCCGTCTGCAGAGGCTGCTTTACGGGCTGGCGGTAAATTACACCGGGAGCTTTGCGCTCCAGCGGCAGACGGATAAGGTCGCCGGAAATGGGACCGCGGCCGTCGATGGGTTCGCCGAGGATATTGATGACGCGCCCGAGCAAGCCTTCTCCAACAGGGATGGAAGCAATTTCGCCGGTACGGCGCACCGTCATGTTTTCTGTAACTTTGTTGACATCGTTAAGGAGCACGACGCCCACATTGCTCTCCTCGAGGTTCATGGCCACGCCCTTGACGCCGTTTTCGAATTCAACAAGCTCGTTGGCACCCACATTGTCGAGGCCGTAGACGTGAGCAACACCGTCGCCTACTTCGAGGACGGTGCCCACTTCTTCGAAAGCCACCTTCGAGTTGATGTTCTCGAGTTCTTGTTTCAATACCTGTGAAATCTCGCTGGGATTTATCATTGTGCGTATTGCTTTCTGAGGGTTTTGTAATTATTTGACCAGACTTAGGCGCAATTGTTTCAATTCATTGCTTACGGAAGCGTCCAGACGCTCCGAATTAACCGAGACGGTGAAACCGCCGATAAGAGATGGATCGACAGTGTAGTCGAATTCCATAGTACCTTTGCCGATATGCTTGGCAATTATGCTTTCCAACCGCGATTTCTCCTGCAGGCCCAAAGGAGCCGCGCTGCATATGCGCACAAGATAAATCTGGTGCTTTGCGCGGTACAGGTTCACAAAAGCGATGGCTATATCGCGAGCCATGCCCATGCGTCCGTTTTTTTCCAGCAGGCGGAGGAAATCTTCATAAGTCTTGTCGGGAGTGGCACCGGCGCCGCAGACGGCTGCTGTGAGCAGCCTGGTCTTGTCGGCGTCGCCGACGAAGGGATTGGCCACAGTGGCGCTGAGGCCGGGCGTCTGTGCGAAAGCCGCGGCAAGGCGCCCCATGAGGCTGTAGAGCTGGTCGTTTTCCGACCGCTCCTCACCCACCTCATAGAGGGCTTTGGCGTAGCGACGTGGTATCAGGCCTTGATCCATAACGCTTTACTTGTGGTTTTCTTCTATCTGATCCAGCAGGCTGTCGACCAATTTTGTCTGAGCGGCATCCTCCTTCATCTGATTATGGACAATCTTGCCTGCGATTTCGAGGGCAAACTCGCTCACCTGGTTGCGGAACTGCGCCTGTGCTTCTTTCTGCTGCTGCTGAATCTGCAATTTTGCGTTTTCCATAACCTTGGCGGCTTCCGTCTGTGCGGCCGAGCGTGCCTGTTCGATAATCTGTGTCTTCATCTTGTCGGCCTCGCGCAGAATGTCGGCTTGCTGGCGGCGCGCGTCGTCAAGATATTTCTCGGCGTCGCTGCGCGCGTTGTCAAGCTGCGCTTTGGCCTCCTGGGCGTATTCCACCCCCTTGTCGATGAGGTCGGCTCGACTGTCGACGGTCTTGAGGATGATAGGCCAGGCAAATTTCCACAATGCGAGGAAAAGGATGCCGAAAGCTATGAACATCCAGAATACAAGACCGAAATCGGGCGTGAATAGTTCCATTAAAGGGGCTGATTTACGGGTGGATTAGAGGAAGAGGCAGAGGGCGCAGACAATAACGGCGAAGAGAGCCACACCTTCGACGAGGGCTGCGATAACAATCATGTTGCTTCGGATGTCGCCGGCGGCTTCGGGCTGGCGGGCGATGGCTTCCATTGCGGAGGCACCGATCTTACCGATACCGATACCTGCGCCGATTGCTGCGATTGCTGCGCCGAGGCTGGCGCCGAGACCCAATACGGGTGCGAGTGCTGCTAATACTCCAAACATAGTTGTGATATTTTTAAGGTTACTTATTATTGATTTCGTTAAACAAGAGTGTCGACAATCTGGCGGCCGACGTCGCCTTTGTGCTCGGCCAGTTCTTCTTCTTCCTCATGCTCGTGCGCAAGGCCGATAAAGATGGTAGAAAGCATCGTGAATACATATGCCTGGATAAAGCTTACCAGCACGTCGATCAGGAGCATGAAGATAGAAAAGATTAGCGATATCACCGTAGCGCCCCCACCTGCAACCGGGCTGATAGCCGAGAAGATAAAGATAAGCAGCGTCAGCGTTATCACAATCATGTGGCCGCCCATCATGTTGGCGAAAAGACGGATCGTGAGTGCTGCGGGCTTGGTGAACATGCCAAAAATCTCTATAACAGGCATAATAGGAAGAGGACATTTGAGCCACAGGGGTACATCGGGCCAGAAAATCTCTTTCCAGTAATGCTTGTTTGCGAAAAGGTTTGTGGCTACGAATGTGCAGATGGACAGCACAAGCGTTACAGCGATGTTGCCGGTAAGGTTGGCACCGCCGGGGAACACTACGATCAGTCCCATCAGGTTCATAACCAGTATAAAGAAGAACACCGTCATCAGGTACGGGGCGAAACGGCGCGCGTTATGGCCGAGGATCGGTTTTACAACGCCGTCGTACACAAATGTTACACAGGCCTCGATACCGCCCAGACCCTTGCGGGGAGCCTTGAAACCATTGCGGCGGTGGAAAGCCGCCAGCCACAGCATCAGACCGGCTACAATAAGAACGGTGATGAACAGCGCACAAACGTTCTTGGTTATGGAGAAATCCCACGGACGCACCTCGCCCTGGGGGGTTACAGCCACAATCTTGCCGTTGTGCTTGCTTTCCGGACCGCCGATAACAAAGGTAACTCCCTTGTCGGTATACTCCTGGCCATGTTCCAGCCGGGCCGACGAAAAGCAATGCCATGTGCCGTCGCAGTACAGGATTACGGGCAGGGGGATGCGGTGGTGATGGTCGAATGGCACTTCCCAGCCGTAGCCGTCAAGCAGGTGCTCGAACATCAGCTCCTTGGGATTGAGGGCCGAAGCGCTGTCGGAGGATTCCGACGCACAGGCTGTGCCGCCGATGACGGCCACCAGCAGAAGAAGAAGGATAAGTTTTATGCGCTTCATCGTAGATTGCCTGTTAATAAACACACACCGTAACCACATTACTGTCTATGTCCGCTATGCCGCCGGTAATGCCGGTGGACTGTTCAGAGCCCCCTGCGTCGGTGTAGCGCACCGTACCCGCGACAAGGGTGGAAAGCAGCGAGGCGTGATTGCGCAGCACGGTGAATTCACCCATGCTGCCCGGCAGCGTTACCTGCTGCACCTCTCCGGTGTAGAGGACGGCGTCGGCGGATATGATTTTCAGTGTCATGGCTGGCTGTTCAGATTATCATTTCACTTCGGCAAGAAGTTTCTTGCCTTTCTCGATAGCATCGTCGATTGTACCCACGTTCAGGAATGCCTGCTCGGGGTATTCGTCCATTTCGCCGGACAGAATCATCTTGAAGCCGCGGATGGTCTCGCTCAGAGGCACCATCACGCCCGGCAGACCGGTAAACTGCTCGGCCACATGGAACGGCTGCGACAGGAAACGCTGTGCGCGGCGTGCACGGGCAACAACAAGCTTGTCGTCGTCGGAAAGTTCGTCTACGCCGAGGATGGCGATAATATCCTGAAGCTCGTTATATTTCTGGAGCAGCTGCTTAACGGCCTGGGCGGTATTGTAGTGCTCCTCGCCGATGATATTGGGATCGAGGATTCGCGATGTGGATTCCAGAGGATCGACGGCGGGATAAATACCAAGCTCCGTAATCTTACGGCTGAGCACCGTAGTGGCGTCAAGGAAGTTGAACGTAGTGGCAGGTGCAGGGTCGGTAAGGTCGTCGGCAGGCACATAGATTGCCTGTACCGATGTGATGGAGCCGTTCTTGGTGGAAGTGATTCGTTCCTGCAGAGCACCCATTTCCGAAGCCAGCGTAGGCTGATAACCTACGGCCGAGGGCATACGGCCAAGAAGTGCGGACACCTCGGAACCGGCCTGGGTGAAACGGAAGATATTGTCGATGAACAGCAGCACGTCCTTGCCGCCGCTGCCCTGGTCGCGGAACTGCTCGGCAACGGTAAGACCGGAAAGAGCCACACGCAGACGTGCGCCCGGCGGTTCGTTCATCTGGCCGAACACCAGCGTGGCCTGGCTGTCCTTGAGTTTGTCTTTGTCAACGTCGGCAAGGTTCCACTCACCGCGTTCCATGCCTTCGGCAAATTTATCGCCGTATTTGATTACACCGCTCTCAATCATCTCGCGCAGGAGGTCGTTGCCTTCACGGGTACGTTCACCGACACCGGTGAACACCGAGAAGCCGTCGTGGCCCTTGGCGATATTGTTGATAAGCTCCATAATCAGCACGGTTTTGCCTACACCGGCGCCACCGAAAAGGCCGATTTTGCCGCCCTTGCTGTAAGGTTCGAGCAGGTCGATTACCTTGATACCGGTGGAAAGAATTTCCGTACCGATGGTAAGGTCCTCGAATTCGGGAGCCGGCTGGTGAATGGGACGCATGTCCTCGTGCTTGAGAGGCTCGAGTTTATCGATAGCCTCGCCTACCACGTTGAGCAGACGGCCTTTCACCTGTTCGCCGGTGGGAACAGCGATAGGGCGTTCAAGGTTGACAACGGGCATGCCGCGGCGAAGGCCGTCGGTACTTTCCATTGCCACGCAGCGCACTGTGTCCTCGCCGATGTGCTGCTCAACTTCAAGAATAACTTCGCCGCCTTCCGGACGGTCGATCTTTAGTGCGGTATATATGGGCGGTATCACGTTGTCCTCGCCTTCGAAGATAACGTCGATAACAGGTCCAATCACCTGGGCTATTTTGCCTTTGATGTCGCTCATGGCTTATTGGTTGTTTCTTGGTTTAGAAGTGCCAGTTATTGATGATGATAAGTACCATCAGCACCAGGTTCACCAGATTGATGGGCAGGAGGTATTTCCATTCCAGTGAAAGCAGCTGGTCGATTCGCAGACGGGGGAACGTCCATTTGAACCAGATGATGATGAACGAGAGGAGGATGGCCTTGCCGATGAACCACACAACCGAGGGAATGTAGTCCATGATGGCGTTAAAGGAATCCCATCCGGGGAAATGCAGGGGCATCCAGCCGCCGAAGAACAGCAGCGCCGCAACGCCCGACACTATAAAGAGGTTAAGATATTCGGCCAGATAGAAGAAGCCGAAGTGCATGCCGGAGTATTCGGTATGATAACCGGCGGTGAGCTCACTCTCGGCCTCGGGAAGGTCGAACGGGCCGCGGTTGGTTTCGGCAGTACCGGCAATCATATATATTACAAAGGCTACAAGCGCGGGCAGATGGCCTTTGAAGATAAACCACAGGTCGCTCTGCTGCTCCACGATACCCGTTACCGACATTGTGCCGGCGAGGCATACCATCGTTATCACCGACAGGCCGACAGACAGCTCGTAGCTGACCATCTGCGCGCCGGAACGCAGCGAACCGATAAGTGTGAATTTGTTATTGGACGACCATCCGGCCAACAGGATGCCCAGCACGCCGATAGAGCTTACGGCAATAAGGAAGAATATACCGATGTTAAAGTCGATAATCTGCAGTCCGTTGCCCCAGGGCAGCACGGCAAAAGCCAGCATGGAGGCGATGATTACCAGATAGGGTGCGAGGGCGAACAGGAACTGATCGACATGGTTGAGGTGGATAATCTCCTTGATGAGCATCTTGAACATATCGGCGAAACTCTGGAGAAGACCCCAGGGACCCACGCGGTCGGGACCGAGGCGACACTGGAACGCGGCGCAGAGCTTACGCTCGTAATATATGTAGAAGAGAGCCAGCAGTGCGTAGACAAGGAGCAGTCCCACGCCAACAAGCAGACACTCCACCGTTACGGAGAGCCAGCCGGGCATAATGGAACGCAGAGAGCTGTCCAGCCAAGAGGTTATATAGGAAAAATCCTGCATAGTGCTTATAATTACTTTTTTTGCGGTTTTCTGATTGGTCTTTGGCTACTTATCGGTCGATATCGGGAACAATATAGTCCATCGAGCCGCCGATAGTTATTAAGTCGGCTATTTTCTGGCCTCGGGTGATATGATCCACCACTGCTGCCTGTGGCAGGCACGGCGGGGCAATCTTCAGACGGTAGGGTTTTGTGGAACCGTCGCTCTCAAGGTACAGGCCGAAAGCGCCTCGGCAACCTTCGGTGAGCTGGAACCAGCTGCCTGCGGGCAACTTGATAACCTTGGGCACTTTCACGCAATATTCGCCTTCGGGAATATTGTCTACAAGTTGCGCAAGAATCTTGGCGGATTCCTCTATCTCGCGCATACGGCATTTGAAGCGTGCCATCGAGTCGCCTTCGGTAGCGATAACTTCCTCGAAGTCGAGCTCGCCATAAATACTGTAGGGGAAAAGTTTACGCATATCGCATGCCCAGCCCGAAGCACGTCCCGAAGGACCTGTAACTGCATAGGAAATGGCATCCTCACGGCTGAGCACGCCAACGCCTTCCATACGGTTGCGGGCGATAACGTTGCCGGTAAACACCTCATTGTATTCTTTCAGGTTTGCGGGAAGTACTGCAAGAAGCTCCTTCACATCCTTCTGGAAATCGGAATGGAGATCCTGCATCACACCCCCGATGCACTCATAGTTGAATGTCATGCGGGCGCCGCATGTCTTTTCCATGATGTCCAGAATCTGTTCACGCACACGCAAGGTGTAGAACAGCATTGTGGTAGCGCCGAGGTCCATACAGTAAGTACCCATGAACAGGCAGTGCGAGGCGATGCGCGACAACTCGTCCATCATAACCCTTATCACCTGTGCGCGGCGGCTGATTTCTATGCCGGCGGCTTTCTCGTAAAGCATGCACAGGGCGTGGTGGTAGTTGTGGGCCGAGAAATAGTCCATTCGGTCCATAAAATGGAGCGTCTGGGGATATGTCAGATTCTCGCAAAGTTTTTCTATACCACGGTGGATATAACCGCAGTACAGGTCGATTTTCTTGATTTCCTCGCCTTCAGTTGCGGTGCGGAAACGTAGCACGCCGTGCGTCGCGGGGTGCTGAGGACCGATGTTGATAACGAAATCGTCCTTCTCGAACACACGCACTTCTTTTTTCTGAAGTTTGCCGTCATCACCGAGGGTATAAGTATCGGTGAAATCACTCTGACGTTCGCTTTCGATGCTGATGGGGTTGAGCTCGGGATTCTCGTCGTAGTCCTTACGCAGAGGATAGCCCACCCAGTCGATATCGAGGAAAAGACGGCGCATGTCGGGATTATTTACGAAAATAATTCCGAAGAAGTCGTAAACCTCGCGTTCGTAGGTTGTGGCGACGGCCCAGAGGTCGGCCACGGAAAAAATATAAGGTTGTTCGCGCGTACCTTCGGCAAGAACTTTCACACCCACAAGGGTGTTGTACTCGGTGGACATCAGGTAATAGATGCAACCGAGATTCTCGGTCCAGTCCATACCGACGATAGTTACGAGGTAGTCGAATTTAAGTTCTTCGTTGTCGCGGAGCAGCTTGGCGAGATCGTGCCAGCGGGAGTTGGGCACTGTAATCATCGGGCTGTTGCTTTCGGCCAGGGATGCCTCGGGGAAGAGCTTTATAATCTTATCAGTGATGTTAGCCATATACAGAAGTTATTTCCTGGTGTTTAATCCTCGACGCCGGCAACAGGATGCTGCGCGAGGAACTCCTTTTGTTTTTCCTGACGGTTTACGCCTCCGAAGAAACGTTCCACCTTCATCTTGCGCGAAAGCTGCATGATACCGTAGATCATGGCCTCGGGGCGCGGAGGACAGCCGGGAACGAACACATCCACAGGCACAATGTCGCCGATGCCTTTGGCCACATGGTAGCTCTTGCGGAAGGGGCCGCCGGATATGGCGCAACCGCCGCAGGCAATAACATACTTGGGCTCGGCGAGCTGGTCGTACAGACGGCGGAATACGGGCACCATGCGGTTCACGATTGTACCGGCAACCATCATAAAGTCGGCCTGGCGTGGGCTGGAACGGGCCACTTCCCATCCGAAGCGGGCCATGTCGAAGCGGGCGGCGCCTAAAGATACAAATTCGATGCCGCAGCAGCTGGTAGCGAAGGTAAGCGGCCACACAGAGTTGGAACGGCCCCAGTTGATAAGCTTGTCGAGCTGACCGACAATCACGTTCGTGCCGTTGGCATTCAGCTCTTTAACGAGGCTTTCGATGTATTCGTTATCTTTCCATGCGTCGTAGGGCATGCTTTTGGTGGTTACTTCCATTCAAGTGCTCCTTTCCGCCAGGCATAAACAAGGCCCAGCACAAGAACGCCGAAGAAAACGGCGATACTGATTAAACCATCAACGCCGAGCTCACGCATGCGCACTGCCCAGGGGAACAGAAACACGGTCTCGACGTCAAACATAAGGAATAGAATGGCAAAGAGGTAATAGCCGACCTTGAACTGCGACATACTTTCGCCGCGTGTTGGGATACCGCACTCGTATGCCTCACCTTTCTGTGGGTTGAACGAGCGGGGCGAAATCATCTTTGCAATCCAAAGGGCCAGAAATACCAGCGCAACGCCGGTAATCAGCGCCGTAATGGCGAGCGTGCCGTTGTTCTCTATTCCGAATATGGCTGATGTTATCATATTTTGGATATTAATAATTCTACTGTACATTACAGGGCAGCGGTGCAAAGTTACACCGGCATGAGGAGAATATTATTGGCACTGAGGGCTTTAGGAACATAGCAACGACCTAAGGCACGGGCACACTGCCGCTATTGTCTGCAAAGTTAGGATTTTTTTTGTTATTAATCGTTATGCCGGAGACAAAATTTTCCCTCCTCTGCTATTTTTTACCCGTTTTTTCGCACCCGGTATGCTCTGCCCCATACTTCCGGCCTGTTGGCGAGGATTACTGCGGCGACGGAAGTGCCGGTCAGAAATAGACCCGACACTCCGATAAGACCGGCGTAGCCGCCAAGTCCCACAAGCACATTCAGGCACAGCATCGACAGCACATATACCGAGTAGCGCAGACGCCGCACAAGAAGATACAGGATTACGAACACGAGAGTATGGAATATCAGTCCCACATAGCCGATTGTAAGGTACACTTGCGCCGGCACAACCTCTATGCCGGTGGCAATCTCCTGATTCTCCGAAAGGTCCGGATAATATTCATTAATAATTGTATAGCGCATCAGCTTGGTTTTCTCACGATGCAGAAAGCCAAGACCGTATGCCTGACGATGCTCGCGCGCCAGAAGTTCGAATTTCGGCAGAATCTGGGCCATACGCCCCGACGCAAACTGGGCAAGATCCTCGTCATCAACCGCCTCTGTAAGCATCTTTATCTGCTCAACCGACGACTTTATCCTAAGAGCCGACTTATTCTCGAACCTGTTCTCCTTAGTTACCGGCAGAACGCAATCAAGGAAATAGAGCGCAAAGGCTGCACCGACGACAGCAAGAGCATATTTGAATATTTTCGCAGGCCTCACCACCAGGAAGAAGTACACAACCACATAGCCGATTATAACCGTGAATGTGAATGTGGACATTAGGCCGAGCAGAAGAACCGCCCACTGCCAGGGACGTATTTTATACATACGCGCAATTGGATAGATGGCAAGCATGAGCATATACATGCCCGGCGGATATTTGCGGAAGGGCTGCATGGACAAAGGGCGCCAGTACAAGTCGTAGAAACGCGACACCGCACCGCCCGAAATGCTCGTGTTGGGCACAAACAGATTACCGCATATTACAAAGGAATCCAGAATATAAAACGCGCCCACAAGCACTGCATAGATTATTGCCTTGCGGAAAAATATATGTATGTCGAAGTCTTTGCCGCTGAATATGGCTATGGGAATAATAATGTACAGAATCGACATGTACATTCGAATGATAAGGAACTGGATGGACATGCTCTCCAGCGACAAGGATGCGAACACGAAAAGGCCGGCAATGTACACCACCAGCAGAAGCAGTATTTTGTTGAGCAGAGGGGGACGACGGTAGAACAGCCACAGCAGCACACTGCCCAACAGGGCAATATCGGAAAGAAAAATACCCGTCTGCCCCTTGTCCACAAAACCGAAATTGCCCCACAGCAGAAGGAGCATGAAGGAAAAGTCGTAGCGGTCCTGCCGCCATCTGTTCACCAGAATCAGTGCAATCAGAATGAATGCCGGATAGAACGACAGCCCGAATAATGAGAGACTCAGCAGATAAAACAGCGGCATGCGCCAGTCGTCCCACGTCGTGGTGAACGGCTCCTTGGCTATGGAGCCACGGCGACCTGCCGCTTGCAATGTCAGTGCTTCAGCCACTTGGTCTCCTTATTCCTCGGATGTTTTCTTATGGGCATAGCCGTAACTTTTCTTGGCGGCTGTACCGTTGATTACAAGCGACAGTTTCTTAAGACGTTTCTGCTCGAAGATATCGTTGACGGCATCGAGGTCGCGTACCGACGTATAATTGGCGCGGCATACATAAATGGCGGCGTCGGCCACGCGGTCCAGTGTGAACGTATCGCTCACAAGTCCTATCGGAGCTGTGTCAACAATAATATAGTCGTACATCGCGCGAAGTTCAGCAAACATGTTGTCTACCTTGTTCGAGATAAGAAGTTCACCGGGATTGGGCGGTACAGGACCGGCACAGATAACATCCATACCTTTTACGCCGGGCGCGGGATTGATAATCTGCTGCAGCGACACATCGGACGACGACAAGTACTGCGACAGGCCGCGTGCGGGCGTCATGTGCAGATATTCGGCCAGTCGCGGGTTGCGGAGGTCC
Organism: uncultured Porphyromonadaceae bacterium; assembly: GCA_902461565.1. Taxonomy (GTDB): domain Bacteria; phylum Bacteroidota; class Bacteroidia; order Bacteroidales; family Muribaculaceae; genus CAG-873. Next base: position 60,222 of record CABPYL010000006.1, on the reverse strand, counting down.
ATGCCAACGACAATCACTTTCTTGCCCATAAGAACAAGCGACGCCGCAAGATTTATGGAAATAAACGATTTGCCTTCGCCCGACGAACTTGACGTTACCAGTACAACCTTGTCGCTGGCATCGTTGAGCACGAACAGCAGATTCACACGCATAAGGCGGAATAGCTCGGTGGCCGGCGATGTATCCGAAGGCGACACAACCACGCTGCGGCCTGTGGTATCGGTGCACATCTCCCCAAGGATGGGTACCTCGGTGATGCGTTCAACATCCTGACGTGTTTCAAAGCGGTTGTATATAAGGCGCCGCACGTATAGGAACATCGGAGGAATGACAAGGCCGAACAGTATGCCCAAGATAAGAATCATCTTCTTGCCCATGCCGAGCGGTTCGCTCATAGTATATGCCTCGTCGATTATCTGGGCCTTGGGCTGGGTGTTGGCCTCCATAAGCTGGTTTTCCTCCCGGCGCTGCAACAGGAACAGGTACAGACTGCTCTTAACCTGATTCTGGCGGAAAAGATCCTTGAATTCGCGCTCGCTGGTGGTCATGTTGGACAACTGGCCGGCCGTGCCGTCGAGTTCACGCTGAAGGTCGCGCACAACGGCGGTCTGCGACTTTGTCAGGCGGTTGAGCGACGTATTGATATTCGATCGCAAAGCATCCAGACGCTGATCCAGCAACTTCACGTTCACATTATCGGGATGCGCGCTGTTGAGCAGCTGCTGGCGGCTGATAATGGTATGGTTGTATTCGGAGAACATCTCGGCGAAGTTCTGCGAATCCATCATAAGAGGCACAAGATCGTATTCGTTTGCTGGATCGTTGATAAAATCGGACATCAGCTTGTAAACTTCCAGCTGCGTGCGCGCCTCTATCATCTTGGCCTCCACTTCGGCTTTCTTTTCAGTCTGATAGCGGATTTCAGTAGTAGGGTCTATAATACCTTTCTGGTGTTTTAGAGCCTCGATATCGTTGTCAGACTGTGCCAGTTCGTCAGACAGAAGCACCAGCCGGTCCTCTATAAACTTGCCCGTACGCTCCGATTCATGGCGTTTTTCCATGATACCGCGCTGGTTATATTTCACAAGTATTTCGTTGAGAACATCTTTGCCATAAACAGGCGCGGCCGTCTCCATACTCAGTGTTATCACATTGCTTCGCTTAGAAGCAATCTCGGCGCCCACTTCATCGTCGAGAACTTCGGCGGCGGCGTCATAGCCAGTAAGCGTGATTCGGGTATCCAGGTTTTCGCCAGCCACAAAATATTTTGTGGCTGCCACCGTAAAATCTCCCCAGGGTAGCTTGACAATATACGGCAGTTTAACGTCCTTGACATTGGCAACAGTCTTTTTCAGCGCCTTCACCTTGATGTCGGCCTCGCCCTTCTTATCAACCTTTACCCTGAACTCCATTCCCACGCCAAGTGTATCAAGCATTCCGGCCGGAGTCTGTATCTCCACAGGATAGTGCGGATAGGCGAATTCAGTGTTCATGAAGCCGCGGCGCACATAGTGGCGCTGATTCAGACCCAGGTCGCGTGCCACGTCGCGGTAAAGCGAGTGCGACGAAACCAGGAAGATTTCGTCCTCTACATACGCGTCCGAGCCGAACAACGAGCTAAGCCCGCCGCTCATCGCATTCGGCAGCTGGGAACTGCTGTTGTCGGTCGATATAAGAATGTTGGCGTTTACAGCATATACTGGTTTCTTAACCTTGGTAACGAAGAACGCCAGGCCGCCGCATACAAGCACCGAAATAACAAAGAGATACCATTTCGACAGATACTGTTTCAGCAATGCCGTTATATCGATAAAATCATTCGAACTTTTCCTTGCCATATCGGTAATTATTTAACGGTGAGCGCAATCACGAGGGATGCGATAACAGATGCGGCACTCACGATAGTAGAAGTAACCGACAGTTTGTAAGCGTTGTTCTGGTTATATTTGGAATTATCCTGTCGGATGGAGTTGGGCGACACATACACGTAGTCGTTGGGACGCAGATAGTAATACGGCGATGACAGTGTCTCCGAGCTGTTTAGGTCAAGACGCTGGAATGTGCGTTTGCCGTTTTCCTCGCGTATCACAAGCACATTGGAACGCTCACCGAACTCGGTAAGGTCGCCTGCGGCGGCAAGAGCCTCGAGTACGGTCATGCGGTTGCCTGTAGCCTGCACAGGCTGCGGCGTGGTTACCTCGCCGGCAACAACCACAGTGAAATCGCGCATGGCTACCGTTACAATAGGGTCGGCAACATCCTTGGATATCCTGTCAGTAAGCAGTCTCTGAAGTTCTTCAACGGTCAGGCCCGCAACATGAATTTTGCCGAGCACCGGAAAAATGATATCGCCGGCTGTATCCACGCGGTAACCCATAATGGACGGATTGGAACTCACACCGGAAAGCGACGGCGTGGCGATATTGCTGAAAGGCATGTTGTACTGCGCCGTGGCACGCGCATCGGTAGACTGCACCGTTATCACAAGTTCATCGTCAGGCTCAATCGTGCTTAGGTAGGGCATCGCGGGCAGATCGCCCGAGTTCGATGTAAGGTCGGAGAAATACGGAAGCGCGGTTTTCGGCGACGAGCAGGATGCCAGTAAAAGACTCAAGGCAACTGCGGATAATATATTTTTAAAGTTCATTCCGTCAGAATAAAGAATTGGTGTTAGAAAGATAACGGTGGCTTTTAAGAAATATTATAATTTCACAGACAAAAATAGCTCTTTCACCCGAACATGGCATGCAGCCGGCGGAAACGGTTCAGCACTTCAGGCCCGAATTTTGCCATAGACGCCTCCACTCGCTCTATATTCTTGCGTTTGCCGTCGCCGCCTTTGGAATAGAAGCAGTCGGCGTAACATATCAGTTTTTCGAGAGTAGTTTCGGGCATGTAACTTCTTCCGGGAGGGAACGGCAGACCCGAAGCGGCGATCTCTTCGGCCGTAAGCCCGGCTCCGGTATGCCTTTCGGCCACACAGGCGTATTTCTCGGCCGCACCGGCCGCCCGCAGCATGTCGGCGCCGACAGCGCCGTGTATCAGATAAGGATACGTACCGTAACAGTCTATGCCCGGAGCATCGGTGGCGATGATTCCGATATCGTGTAGCATGGCGGCCGTCTCGATATCCTCTTCAGGAATATCTATTTTATGGCGGCGCGCGATATCGATGGCGGCTGTGGCCACCGAGCGACTGTGCGAAAGCAAAATCCCGCGGACTTTACGCCCGGCGGGATATATGCTGTCGATAATTTCTTGCCAGGACGTCATTCAACGATGGTGTTCCAGCCATGAACGTCCTCTTCCTCGCCCTGACGGATAGCGTCGAGGCGGCGGACAAATTCGGTGGTTACAGGGCCGGGCTTGCCGTCCTTGCTGATTATGTATTTCTTGCCGGTGTCGATGTCGTCGATTTCACCTATGGGCGAGCATACGGCGGCTGTGCCGCAGGCTGCTGCCTCGCTGATTTCCGCGAGTTCGTCTACTGTGATGTGGCGCTGCTCCACCTCCATGCCCATTTCGCGGGCAAGCTCCATAAGGCTCATATTGGTGATGGACGGAAGAATCGAATCCGACTTCGGCGTTATGTACTTGCCGTCCTTTATGGCGAAGAAGTTGGCCGGTCCGCATTCGTCGAGATACTTCTTCTCCTTGGGATCAAGGAAAAGCACAGCCGAGTAGCCCATCTCGTGGGCCCTGTGTGTCGCTGCCATAGAGGCGGCATAGTTGCCGCCGACTTTCCAGCGGCCTGTGCCCCGGGGTGCCACACGGTCATACTCGCGCATTATGCAGATGTTGGTGTTCTTGAAACCGCCTTTGAAATAAGGACCCACAGGCGTTACCATTACTATGAACAGATATTCGTCGGCTTCCTTTACGCCGATGCGGGGCGTAAGACCTATTTCCAACGGGCGGATATACAGCGACGCGCCGCTGCCGTATGGCGGAATGAAACGCTCGTTCAGTTTCACCACCTTCACACACATTTCCTTGAACAGTTCAACAGGTATCGGTTGCATCAGCAGGCCCTTGGCGGATTCCTGCATGCGCTTGGCGTTTTCTTCAAGACGGAAAATGCGTATTTTGCCGTCTACGCCCCGGAAGGCTTTCAGTCCCTCGAAAATCTCCTGGCCGTAGTGAAGCGATGTGGCGGCCATGTGGATGTTGATTGTATCGGATTGTGAAACTTCTACCGGGCCCCACTGTCCGTCGCGATAAACGCAGCGCACGTTATTGTCGGTGGGATAATAGCCGAAGGGGAGCGAGCCCCAGTCTATTGTGTGTTCCATGCAATTTTTTGGTTTTGTTAATCGATGCAAAGATAGGCAATAAAACGGATTTGCAACAATGCTTTGCAACAAGAAGTGTTAAATTATCTCGAATTCGGTCAATAAAGGATAGTGGTCGGAGGCCGTGAGACGGCCTTTGCGCAGCCACAGAGGTTTAAGATTGCCCCGGCTCAGGATATGGTCTATGCAGAAATAGAATCGGTCGTCATGATAAGTTATCATCGGTCCGAAGCCCACGCGCGGATACACGTCCTCAAAGCCCGATTCGGCCAGGTGGCGTATGGTGTAGCATCCCTGCACGTCGTTGAAGTCGCCGCACACAATGCAGTCCGGACCGCCGTACAGGCGTATCCACCGCTGCATCTGTATGGCCTGCCGGGCGCGGCCCTCGGCAGCCACTCGCAGTTTGTGAAGCAGTTGCGTGCGGACATCGGAGAACGGTTCGCGCTTGAGCCCGGTAAGGTTCACGTATATCTCCTTATCGTCGGCATTAAGCGAATATGAGTACAGATGCACGTTGAATATCGTTACCAACTTACCTGTAGGCAAAGTTATACGGTACGCGCCTATGTCGCCGGACACAAATGATTCCTCGGAATTATCCAGGTGTATCGGCTGCACAGGATACTTGGAAAGAAACGCCTGCGCCTTGCCGCTTACAATAACGTACGGATACTGCGAATGCAGCTTGTCGAGCTGCCCGGGGGTAATGCCGCTGCGTTTGCCCGGAGCAAAACCGGCCACCTCCTGCAGGCATACCACATCCGCATCTGTCCGCAGAATATAATCCAGCGCCGGGCTTCCGTCTTTGGTCATCGCGGTATCCTCCGGCTCAAAGTTAAGCACATTGTAGGTCAGCAGTGTAAATGTTTCTGCGCCCTCCCGCGGTTTGTCGGTGCCGATATGTAGCGGGCAGTATGTAAGCAGCGGTCCTCCGCACAGCAGCACGCCGCCAAGAAGGATAAAAAGCCCCTTGCGGTTTATGAACAGCTGAAGCACCGTCAGACCGAACATCACCAGAAGCACTATCGGCAGTCCCAGAGGGAATATTCCCCAAATGCCGCCGTTCTTCAGCGGCGACACCATGCCGGCATAGCTTGTAAGGCACAGCGCCCCAACTACAAGCACGTCAACAATTATCAGCAGCACATCCACAATGCGCCGCCACACCGGTTTGCGTGCTTTCGGCGCATTTGCCTTAGCCGCCGTACCGCGGCGCGATGGCTGCGAGCCCCCCGTGCGGCGCACAGTCTTGGGGCTTGCATTATCTTTGGTAGCAGCCATGTCAGAAGAACCAGCCGTTGTTGAATGTACCTTTGCGCTTCCAGTACAGCAGGAGCAGGAAACCGAAAATCATGCCGCCAAGGTGCGCGAAATGGGCCACACCGTCGGCCGAGCCGGATATTCCGTACAGCAGCTCAAGCACAAAATAACCCGCAACAAGCCATTTGGCCTTGATAGGCACGGGAATAAAGAAAAGATATATACCAACATTGGGGAACAGAAAGCCGAAGGCAAGCAGCACGCCGTAGATGGCGCCGGAGGCACCAACCATAGGAGTATTGATGAACTCGTTAAGGCGCGAAAGATCGGGATCGGAATAATTGTAGCCGCTCTGTAGCAAGCTCCAGCCCTCCTCGGTCACTCGCGCCACCACGTCCGGCGGCAGCAGATCCGATACATTGCTGATATATATTGCAAACACTCCCAGCTGCACCAGTGCCGCGCCAATACCGCACGAGATGTAATAGAACAGGAAGCGCGACGATCCCATCGCCATCTCGATAGTACGCCCGAACATAAACAGAGCGAACATATTGAAGAACAGGTGCATGAAATCGCCATGCAGAAACATGTAGGTAAACAGCTGATACGGCTTGAAAGCCGGCGAGCTGAAATAATAGAGCGACAGGTATGTGTGGAACCATCGCTGCGCCGCGGGCATAATAGCCATTACTGCGAATACCAGAATATTGATAATCAGCAGATTCTTTACTACCGGCGGAATATCGGAAAAGAATGAGGAACGTTCGTTATACATCAATATACATATTAGTGTGTCGGCACGCATCGCACCGGCTTTTATTCACCTGCAAATGTACAAATTTTCCGCCAAACGACAAAAAGAGGATTTTTGTGGAAAGCGAATAGAGAGCGGAGAAGAGGCTCAGTGTATAGAGTGGGGCCGAGAGGAGATTGAGCGGAGTGTGAAGAGCGGAGAGGAGGCTCTGTGTAGAGCATGGAGAGGGTGGAGCGCAAGGAGGCGAAATCAGAAGGATGGGAGGGCCTGCCGGAGGTAAGCCGAGGCGGCTGAAAGCCGCTATCAACCCCGGAATAAGCCGCCAGGCGTTTCCGGGGACAGCGCCCGAAAACGGAAAGTTTCCCGGAGGGAATACACTGACTGGCAAAAAAAGTTTCCAAGCCAGCAAAGTTGAATATCCCAAAAGAAAATCATAACTTTGCAGCAATCACACCTTGCTGCCATGAGCAAAGTTTTCTCCTTCTATCACATTGTCATAAACACATATTGCCGCCGCATGACTATCCCATCCAGTCAGAAGAGGGCGCTGTATAGCTATATCAACGCCATAGCTATCAACAAGGGCTGCAAGGTACTGCGCATCAACGGCATCGACAACCATATACACATTCTGGTGAAACTTGCGCCGACAGTCGCCCTTTCGTCGTTGGTACAGGAAGTGAAACGCTGCTCAAGCATGTGGATGCACAATAACCCTAACTTTCAGATGTTTGAATCTTGGGGCAAAGACTATTTCGCCATGAGTATCAACCCGTCAATAATGAAAAGCGTAGAAAAATATATCGACGGACAGGAATCGCATCATACGCGACGAAAACTCGAAGAAGAGTTGAAAGAGATGTGTCTCCGCATGGGTATCGAATGGCGGGATTGCTTTCTGGCAGATGATTAGCCTGTCAGTGTATTCCCTCCGGGAAACCTTTCCTTCTCTGCCGCTATCCCCGGAAACGCCTAAAGGCTTATTCCGGGGTTGAGAGCGGTCTGCGACCGCCGCTGCATGCCTCCGGCATGTCCCCTCCTTCCTCGCGCTTCTCGCTCCGCACTCCACTCAAAAATCCTCTTCTCCCTCTCTACTCTCAGCCCTCACTATCTCTACTCTCCACTCCAATCCCTCTCCGACTTCCGCTCTTCACTCAAAAATCCTCTCCGCTCTTCACTCTCCACTGCAACAGAAAAAGCGGGCCACCCGGAAAAGGAGCCCGCTTTTTGTTGTATCGGAGAAATGATTATTTTACGAGAATCTTGGTAGCGTTCTTGCCCTGGCGACGGATGTAGAGACCGTTTTCGGGGTTGGCTACGCGGATACCCTGGAGGTTGTAGTACTCAACGGGAGCGTCTACGCCTTCAACAGTGATGTTGTCGATTGCATTCCAGCCTGCGGGAAGAGTTATTCTCGAGGGGAGCTCGTTCTTGGCACCATAGAGGTGCTCGGGATCGCCTTCGGGGAAGAACCACCAGATACCACCGGCAGGAATGTCAATTACATTACTGTCTTTGAGGAGAATAACATATTTCGCCATATCGCTGGCAAGGAATGCGTCAATACTTTCGTAATTCTCGGAACGGCTCAGGATGTATGCGGCACCCATATCGCGTACGCCAATACCAGTATACTGCATGGGAACTACTACACAGTTGGGATCAGTAAGGTCGATGAGCATGGGATCGGCCATCGTAGGATCGTCAAAGGGAGCTGCATATGCGTTATTGAGACGGATGATATTAGGATCTTCTACGCTGCGGTATGCAGGAACAGAAGCTGAGGGTATAGTCTCGATTGTGGAAAGGCCATCTGTGCCTACGAACATAGCGTAGATGAAGCCTGCCTTGAATTCAGCATCGCCGACACTTGTCCAGTGATCGGAGAAAATGTATTTTTCAAATTCATTGAACAGGCATAAATTGAAGTAACCATAAAGCTGACTGCCGTCAAGGGAGAGTGCAGCTACGCAGAAACCTTTCATTTCATCCATTTCGGCCCCGGTCGCAGTGATGGTGATTACCGCAGCTTCTTCAGTAATCTGGGGTTGATCGTTTTCGTCGACATAGCATGGGAAGAAATAAATATTAGCAGCTACTGTGCTGGTACCCGTATTAACTTGAGTATTTTCAACAAGCAGCTGGGCTTCCATTGTTACAGTACCGGCATTGAAGTCGGCAGTACCAACCACTGTCATACCACCGGAGATACCGGAAACGAGAACTTCGTTAGGATTGGTACCTGCCGAAAATTCGAGTTCATCTTTTTCGTCAGTACCCTGTCCTAACGGGCAGAAGTAGTTCCAGATATAGGTGCCGAAGAGCTGTTCGGCGGAAACGGCCTTGCGAATTGTGGGGAATGTAGCTTTTTCGGCGCCAACTACAGCACCTTCGGCTAATGTTATGTTCTTGACAGCCTTTGCAGGCAGAGGTGCGATGGTTGTCTGCACCTGAGGAGCTGCTGCGGAAGCACCGAAGGCCATAGCGGCAGCAAGGGCGATTGTGTAAAGTTTCTTCATAAGACTGAAATTATTTGATGATATTATACAAATCAATTTTAGCGCACGACGGGATGTACCGTATTGGAGTGGCAAAGTTATATCATCTTTTGCAAAGTGCCAAACATTTTTGCGATATTTTTCATTTTTGCCGCAATTTCGCTTTCTTTGCATCACTCTGACGCAGATTTGGAACAATCTGCATAGCACTTGGCTCACCCGACAGCAATTCTCTCCCGGCATCACTCCACCCGCCACTCTCCATTTTAAATACTCCTTTTTCTCGCCCACACTCCATTCCCCGACATAGACCACACATTATTATATAGGAGGAAACATTTTTCATACCCAAAAGCATCAATCTGACATTTTTCTGCAAAATTTACAAAAATTTCTCCCAAAAAGTTATTGCGTATTCAAATTTTTATTACATTTGCAACGTGAACAGGAAAATCCGACACATTCTTCCATTCACACACAAAAATCGATAATGGCGCAGATTTCTGTCCGGAGCAGCGCGCCGCAAGACAGTGAAACATTCAAATTCAGATACTGATTTATTCCGGATTTTTGAAGGAGCGGCCCGCCGAGGGTCGCTCTTTTGTACCCGCAAGTATTTTTTACCGCATTTTTTGCCGCCTCCTTTGAGTTTGTGCCAAAAAAAACGTATCTTTGTGCGCTATTTACGCGAAAATTATAAACATCTTATCATACAATGGCAACATTAGAAAAAATCCGCAACAAGTCGGTGCTGCTTTTCGTTATCATCATAGTAGCCCTGCTTGCCTTCATTCTGGGAGACTTCTTGACCTCAGGACGCACCTATTTCGGCCATCCGAGCACGGTGGCCAACGCCGCCGGCACAACGGTGGAATACCAGGAATACCAAAACCGTATCTCGCAGGCCGGAGAACAAATGCGTAACCAGGGCCGCGAAATCAGCAACGACGTTCTATCGCAGAATGTGCTGCAGGGCCTCATCGCCGAAAAACTGTTCGACAAAGAATACGAAGACCTCGGCATCAAGGTTACCGACAGCGAACTCACCGAAGCCCTCACCGGCACAAACCCAAATCCTCAGGCCGCACAGATGCTCGCTTATCTGGCTCAGCAGCTCAACCTCCCCGAGGCTTCCGGCCACGTGGTGTTCGACGCAGTTCAGAATCCCGCTAAATACAACATCCCTGCAAACTTGGCACCCGAACTCCGCAATATCTGGGCTAACCAGGAACAGGAACTCACCGAGGCTATGCTCCAGCAGAAATTCATGCGCCTCCTCACGGGTCTGTACACATATAACAAACTCGACGCAAAAAGCTTCTACGACAACAATGTTACCACAAGCACCATCGCTTACGTAAACAAGGACATCACTGCCGTAGCCGACGACGAGATAGAATTCTCCGACGCCGATATCGAAGCTCTCTGGAAATCCGAAAAACAGAACTACCGTCTCGACGAGCCGATGCGCGAGATCGACTATATATACGTTGCGATAGAACCTTCCCAGGCCGACCGTATCGCAGGCCAGCAGGCCGTTGAGAACGCCATCGTGGCCCTCAACCAGACCACCGGTACCGAAGGCGTGGCTTCCGACACCAAGTTCTCCACCACCAACCAGAAAGTGCCTGCTTCTGCAATCCGCGACACACGTCTGAAAGAATTCGTCACCACCGCCGAACCCGGAACCGCAAAACTGCTCAACCGCACAAACGATTCCTATACCCTCGCCAAACTGCTGAGCGTGAACACCGGCATCGACTCGATTAATGTTTCCATTCTCCGTGCCGCCGACACCGCCGATTTCGACAGCCTCGCAGCCGCAATAAACGGCGGGGCAACATTCGCATCGCTCAACAGCGATCAGGTGCAGACCGTCGACAGCGTATGGACCTCCCTCGAAGGTACCGGCATCGATGAAAAGACCCGTACCGCCCTCGCAGCACAGTCTGTTGGCCGCGCATTCGTCCTCACCGACACACTTCAGGGCACTCCTGTACACGCCATCTATCGCGTGAACAAGCGTAACGCTCCCGTAAACTTCTATGACTTCGCTGTTATCGAATATACCGTAGACCCCTCGCAGGAAACACTTACCGACCTCTCCACCAACCTGCGCACATACATCAGCAACAATTCCTCCGCCGCCGACTTTGCCAAGAACGCCGGCGAGGCCGGATACTCCGTACTCTCCGCTCAGGTCGGCGCCTCCAGCACCGGCATAGGCAACGTACGCGACTCACGCCGCTTCGTAAAATGGGCCCTCGACAACAAGAAGGGCAAAGTATCGCCCATGATGCAGGACGACCGCCAGACATACCTCATGGCCGTTGCCGTAAAAGACGTGTACGACGATTACATGCCCTGGTACAGCGATGCTACCAAAACACAGCTCGAAACCCGCGCGCGCAATCTCAAGAAGGCCGAAAAACTTATGGCCGACTATGCCGGCAAGGCTAACGACCTCGAAGGCTATGCCAAACTGATGGGCGACTCCATCAAGCACGGCACCGTTAACATCAATACTCCTACCCTGCTCACCATCGGCGTTGGCGAAAGCGCCCTTCAGGGCAAGATCGCTGCCACCGAGAAAGGCAAGTTTGTAGGTCCTGTCAAAGGTAACCGCGGCGTTATTGTCTACACCGTAGAAGATGTAAAGGCCGAAGGCCGTCCCTTCAACGAACGCGACTACGGCATGCGTTTCAACCAGACATTCGGTATTGCCCGTCAGCAGTCGCCCCTGCCCCTGCTGCTCGGCAAGAACAAGATCGACAACCGCTCGCTCAACTTCGTACAGTCTGTTGGCGAAGAATAATCCTCGCTGTCTTAGCTATTTCAGCAGCTTAAAAGTCATGCGGTGCAGCGGGCACGGACCATGCTCTGCTATTGCGGCACGGTGGTCGGCCGTGGGATAGCCTTTATTGCGGTCCCAGCCATAGCATGGGTACTGCTCGTGCGCGCGCAGCATAAACAGGTCGCGCTCGGTCTTGGCAAGGATGGATGCGGCCGCGATATTGGCAAAGCGTCCGTCGCCCTTCACGAACGTCTGCCAGGGGATATCCTCGAACGGACGGAAGCGGTTGCCGTCTACAATCACCGCGCCGGGACGCATGGAAAGAGCGGCTAATGCGCGGTGCATGGCCTCGATAGATGCCTGCAGTATGTTTATACGGTCTATTTCGGCAGCATCGACACTCGCAATGGACCAGGCCACGGCATCGCGCATAATATCTTCGCGCAGCATCATGCGGCGTTTCTCGCTCAGTTGCTTGGAATCGTTTATCCACTCGTTTATATAACCGTCGGGCAAGATAACGGCAGCGGCGAACACAGGTCCGGCCAGGCACCCGCGCCCGGCCTCGTCGGTGCCTGCCTCGTTAACACCGTCCGTAAAGCATGACGGAAGCGGATTATGAGAGGAAGTCATGGTTGATAACATTTTCAACAAGATATAAAGCTTCGATATCACTGCGGCGCACCTCAATGTCATCATAGTCCGGATTGGCGCTGTGCAGCGTAACCAACGCAGGGTCGACGTTACGGCGCACATATTTTACAAGACGGTAATCGGCAAGCACCACAACATAGATACTGCCCCACGAGATGGGAGCATCCGGCGCAATAGGACGTATCGAGATATAGCAGCCGCTGTTCAGTTTTGGCTGCATGGAATTGCCGCTGACACGCACAATGGGCAGCGACGGGTTCAGCCCCGGCAGCTTCATATAACCTACAATACGTTCGGCAGTGAACATTCGGCTCAGCGGAGTGGTACCGGCGGTAACATCGATATCGTATACCGGCGCGCCGTACGACACATCGTTGTGCTTCCCCGCATTTCGCGGGAAAGGAACATCGGATCCGCTGACAAGCCAGTCCTTGGACACGTTAAGGTTCACCACAATGCGGTTCAGAAAACCCTCGGAGGGTTCCGACTTGCCGCTCAGCACACGAGACAGGCTCGCAGGATCAACACCGATAAGCTGACTGAAACTCGCCTGGGTGTTGCGCGACAGTTTGATAAGGTACTTGATGCGGTCTACCACAGATGCACCGGCATCCGGCAGGCCCAATTCGTCGAACGTTCTAAGCATCTTTATATTATCTAATATCCAACCGCAAAAATACAATTAATCTTGTATGTGCGCAAATTAATCTTGAAGATTTTAGCGGACAGGAGGTTTGTGGGAGGGCGCAGAGTAGAACGGAACGCGAAGCACGAGGAAGGAGCGCATGCCTCCGGCATGCAAAGGCGGCTGAAAGCCGCTATCAACCCCGGAATAAGCCGCCAGGCGTTTCCGGGGACAGCGCCCGAAAACGGAAAGTTTCCCGGAGGGAATACACTGACTGGCAAAAAAAGTTTCCAAGCCAGCAAAGTTGAATATCCCAAAAGAAAATCATAACTTTGCAGCAATCACACCTTGCTGCCATGAGCAAAGTTTTCTCCTTCTATCACATTGTCATAAACACATATTGCCGCCGCATGACTATCCCATCCAGTCAGAAGAGGGCGCTGTATAGCTATATCAACGCCATAGCTATCAACAAGGGCTGCAAGGTACTGCGCATCAACGGCATCGACAACCATATACACATTCTGGTGAAACTTGCGCCGACAGTCGCCCTTTCGTCGTTGGTACAGGAAGTGAAACGCTGCTCAAGCATGTGGATGCACAATAACCCTAACTTTCAGATGTTTGAATCTTGGGGCAAAGACTATTTCGCCATGAGTATCAACCCGTCAATAATGAAAAGCGTAGAAAAATATATCGACGGACAGGAATCGCATCATACGCGACGAAAACTCGAAGAAGAGTTGAAAGAGATGTGTCTCCGCATGGGTATCGAATGGCGGGATTGCTTTCTGGCAGATGATTAGCCTGTCAGTGTATTCCCTCCGGGAAACCTTTCCTTCTCTGCCGCTATCCCCGGAAACGCCTAAAGGCTTATTCCGGGGTTGAGAGCGGTCTGCGACCGCCGCTGCATGCCTCCGGCAAGCCTCTCAGCTTTTCACTCTCCGTTCTTCACTCTCCGTTCTTCGCTAAAAAACTAAATATTACCACGGTTTGTTTTATTTTTGCTATCTTTGCGCCGCCAGGATTCAGCCAACCTTCCTTATATCGTTTCAACTAACATCACCCTCCCCGATGAAAATCACACGCACCGCACTCGCCGCCGCCTTTGCCGTAGCTGCTTTCTACGCATACGCCGACGCGCCTGCCGGATACTATTCCTCGCTCAACGGCAAGAAAGAAGGCGACCTCAAAACAGCTGTATACAATATTGTGCACAGCTTCACACAGATCTCGTCCTACTCAGCTCTGCCTACATATTTCCAGAGAACAGATGTATACCCCGAATCGAACCGCTGGTGGGACATGTACTCCGATATTCCGCTGTACGCACCGTCGTTCCGCGGGCTCAACCGCGAGCATTCTTTCCCGAAAAGCTGGTGGGGAGGCTCGCAGAGCGTGAGCGCATACGTAGACCTGAACCATCTGTACCCAAGCGAAATGGACGCCAACATGGCCAAGAGCAACTACCCGCTCGGCGAAGTAAGCGCAGCCACATTCGACAACGGCTTTGTAAAAGTAGGCTACCCTGTCAATGGCCAGGGTGGCAGCGCACGATATGTATTCGAGCCCAACGACGAGTACAAAGGCGACTTCGCCCGCACATATTTCTACATGGTAACGTGCTATCAGACCTACACCTGGAAGTATACCTACATGGTATCGCAGAACCTCTATCCAACCTTGAATCCCTGGTCGGTGAAACTGCTGCTGCAGTGGCACCACGACGATCCCGTGAGCCAGAAGGAAATCGACCGCAACGAGGTGGTGTACAGCATACAGAACAACCGCAACCCGTTTATCGACCTGCCCGAACTGGCCGATTACATCTGGGGTTCCAAAAAGGGCGAAGCCTTCACCCCCGGAAGCGTTGTAGAACCTCCCGCCGGCGATCCCGAGCTGATTGCTCCACTGCGCAACATGGAACTGCAGTTCAATCAGGTAGCCCTGGGCAAAACAGCCACGGCACGGCTGCTTGTAAAAGGCAAGAACCTGAGCGGTACCATCCACAACCAGATATGGAGCGGCGACAACACCATGTTCACCTCCGCCGTTGAACGCATACCCGCCTCGCAGGTGTGCACCGACGACGGTTACTGGCTCACTATCACCTACAAGCCAACGGCCTTGGGCGAGCATACATCCAAAATACTATTCGAAGGCTCCTTTCCGGGTTCGCGTTCGGTAACACTAAGAGGCGAATGCCTGCCTGTTCCGGTCCTCACCGCGTGCACAGCCCTGCCTGCGACCGATGTGGAAGGCGACAGCTACACGGCGAACTGGACGGCTCCCGAAGACGAGGTTATTGACTACTACGTGGTTACCCGCACATGCTACACCGGCGGCAACGTTATCACCGAAGAACTTGTGAGCGAAAACGAATCCCTTGAAATAACTGGCTTCGGCGCCTCCGACAGCGAATCATACTCCGTACAGTCCGAACGCCTCGGCGTACGCTCGCCAATGTCCAACGTAGTATTCGTGGACCACTCCGGCGTTGTCGGCATAGCCGCCGACGAACCCTTGGCCGCCACAAGCGCCGAAGGCTACATACGCCTTATCTGCTCTGCGCCACAGACCGGATGCCGCATCTACGACATGTCCGGGCGCCTGTATATAAATGTCGGCGACATCAGCACTAATACCGAGGTCGCCGCAGCACCGGGCGTGTACCTCATTGTTACGGACACGCACCGTACGCCTGTAAAAGTTATAGTGCGTTGATTTCCAACGACACCGGACAGTGGTCGGAGCCAACAATATCCGCATGGATGGAGGCTCCGGCCACTTTTTCCATAATGCGCCGCGAGGCAAGGAAATAATCGATACGCCAGCCCACGTTCTTTGCACGTGCATTGCCGCGATAGCTCCACCAGCTGTAGGCACCAAGAGCCTCGGGATGCAGCTCGCGGAATGTGTCGGCAAATCCGGCGTCAAGCAGCTTGCCGAATCCCTCGCGTTCCTCGTCGGTAAAACCGGCGTTGCGGCGGTTGGTCTTGGGATTGGCAAGGTCTATCTCCTGGTGCGCCACATTGAAATCGCCACACACCACAACGGGCTTCTCGGCATCCAGCGACATAAGGAACGCGCGGAAATCATCATCCCATGTCATACGGTAGTCCAGACGCGCCAGTTCGTTCTGCGAATTTGGCACATACACGTTCACAAGATAGAAATCGTCGAATTCAAGTGCAAGCACACGCCCCTCGTGGTCGTGGCAGTCCACACCGATGCCCCTGCGCACGCTCAGCGGCTTGCGACGGCTGAATACAGCCGTGCCGGAATAGCCTTTGCGGTCGGCATAGTTGTAGAAAGCCTCGTAGCCTTCGGCCTCGAAATCGAGCTGTCCCTCCTGGAGCTTTATTTCCTGAACGCAGAACATGTCTGCGCCGGAGTTTTTAAGAATATCGGCAAAACCTTTGCCAAGAACGGCCCTCAGGCCGTTTACGTTCCACGATATAAGTTTCATATTGCGTCGGTTTATAAGGCAAAAGTATGCAAAACCCGCCAATCCGCCAAATCAATTATAGCCATGATAGCCATTGTAGCTTCTATTGGTCTTTTTGACCGTTTTTCAACCTTGGAAAGGAAGAATTTGTTAGATTTTATACTCAAGTATCTTCGTTATAGGCAAATTTTCGTTAATTTTGCCGATTGAAACCGCAAAGGACCATTATGAGCACGCCAACGAATCTTGTCATTGTCGAATCTCCGGCAAAGGCTAAAACAATAGAAAAATTCCTCGGGCCCGACTATAAAGTGATGTCGAGCTACGGCCACATACGCGATCTTAAGAAGAAAAATTTCAGCATCGACGTCGACAACGGCTTCAAACCCATTTACGAAATACCCGACGACAAAACACAGCTCGTGGCAGAACTGAAGAAAGCCGCAGCAAAAGCAAAAAC
Organism: uncultured Porphyromonadaceae bacterium; assembly: GCA_902461565.1. Taxonomy (GTDB): domain Bacteria; phylum Bacteroidota; class Bacteroidia; order Bacteroidales; family Muribaculaceae; genus CAG-873. The sequence continues at coordinate 43,431 of CABPYL010000006.1, read as the reverse complement.
CGTGTGGCTGGCTTCCGATGAAGACCGCGAGGGAGAAGCTATCGCCTGGCACCTCTACGAGGTATTAGGGCTGAAAGCCGAAAACACACGCCGCATAGTTTTCCACGAAATTACCAAGCGCGCCATACTGCACGCCATCGAAACACCGCGCAATATCGATATTCCGCGCGTCGACGCCCAGCAGGCCCGCCGCGTGCTCGACCGCATTGTCGGTTTCGAACTGTCGCCGGTGCTGTGGCGTCGCCTGAAGCCCACCCTGTCGGCCGGACGTGTACAGTCTGTGGCAGTACGCCTTATTGTGGAACGTGAGAACGAGATACGCGCCTTCGTCAGCGAGCCCTACAACCGCATCACCGCCATCTTCACCCCCGAGACACAGCCGGGCCATGCCGTGCGTGCCGAGCTGCCAGTTCGCTTTGCCTCGCAGGAGGAAGCCGAAGCGTTTATGAAAGCCTGCATAAGCGCCGAATTCAAGGTGGGCGACATCGACGTGAAACCACTATCCAAATCGCCGGCGCCCCCATTCACCACATCCACCCTGCAGCAGGAAGCATCGCGCAAGCTCGGCTTCTCGGTAACACAGACAATGTCCGTAGCCCAGCGGCTCTACGAGAACGGACACATCACCTATATGCGTACCGACTCTGTCAACCTCTCCGAAGAGGCTCTCGCCGCAATACGCGCCCAGATCGACAGCCACCTCGGCAGCCGCTACTACAAGTTGCGCCACTTCCATACATCCTCCAAGGGTGCCCAGGAAGCCCACGAGGCTATACGCCCCACATACGTGGAAAACGAAACACTCGAAGGCGCAGGCCCGCAGGAGCAGAAACTGTACACCCTCATACGCCGCCGCGCCATTGCATCGCAGATGGCCGACGCCGAGATTAAAAAGACCACCGTAGCGATAGAGGCGTCCACTCTGCCGCATGCCTTCACAGCCACCGACGAGGCCGTTGTATTCGATGGCTTCCTGCGCATGTACACCGAAAGTTCCGACGACGAGCAGGAATCGGCAGCATCGCAGGACATGCTCCTCACGACAGGCATGAAGCTTAAATACAACGAAATAGAGGCCACCGAACGCTTCACCCAGCAGCCGCCGCGCTACACCGAGGCATCATTGGTGAAGAAGATGGAGGAACTCGGCATCGGACGCCCCTCCACATACGCCCCCACAATCTCCACAATCCAGCACCGCGGATATGTGGAACGCGGCGAAAAAGAAGGCACACCCCGCGAGTTCACCACCATGACTCTGAAAGGTACCAAAATTTCCAAAAAGACAGGCACAATCCTCACCGGCGGCGACAAAGGACGTCTCGTTCCGACCGACACCGGTATGATTGTCAACGACTTCCTTACCGAATATTTCCCGGACATACTCGACTACAACTTTACCGCACGCATCGAGGAGAAATTCGACGAAATAGCCTCCGGCAAACTGCCCTGGGAACAGGAGATCGCCGATTTCTATACAATTTTCCATCCAAGTGTGGATGCAGCCCTTACATTCAACCAGGGTCTCAAATTCGGCGAACGCGTACTGGGTCAGGACGAACAGGGACGCACAGTGAGCGTAAAAATCGGCCGTTTCGGTCCCGTAGTACAGGTAAGTGCCCCCGACTCGGAAGAAAAGCCGCTGTTCGCGTCGCTCCTCAAAGGACAGTCCATGTCTACCCTCACCCTCGACCAAGCGCTCAGGCTGTTCGAGTTCCCGCGTACCCTCGGCACTTTCGAAGACAAAGACGTAACCGTCGCAATAGGCCGCTTCGGTCCATACGTGCGCCACGACGGCAAATTCGTATCCATTCCCAAGGGTATGGCACCCGCCGAGGTAAGCCTTGAAGAAGCCATAGGCCTTATCGAGGCCAAGCGCTCTGCCGACGCAAACAAGACAATCAAAGTGTTCGCCGAAGACCCCGACATGCAGATTCTCAACGGCCGCTTTGGTCCGTACATAGCATACAAAAAGAAAAACTACAAGCTGCCACGCACTGTCAGCGCTCCAGCAGACATCACCTTCGAGCAGGCCACAAAGATTGTCGCCGACGCCGATGCCGCCCCCGCAAAGAAACGGACAACAGCTAAGAGCAAGAAATAATGGCAAGAAAAATACTCGCGGCAAAACCCGGCTCCCGTCCCGGCACATTCCGCCCCGACAATATAATTGAGTTCACTGTACCCGACAACGCGCCCAACGGGCTGCTGGACTTCCTTTTCGCCGTAATGCCCGACAAAAAACGCACCACGGTAAAAGAAATGCTGAAACACCGCCAGGTGATGGTGGGCGACAATGTTACCACTCTGTTCGACACTCCCCTGCACGCCGGCGACAAGGTGAAGATAAACACCACGCGCGAATTCCAGGTATTCTCACATCCGCGCCTGCAGCTTGTATATGAGGACGACGACATCATCGTGATAGACAAGGGCTACGGCCTGCTGTCTATGGGTACCGACAAACCCAACGAGCAGACGGCGTACTCCATCCTGCGCGAGTATCTCAAACGCAAGGATCCGCATAACAAGCTCTTTATCGTCCACCGGCTCGACCGCGACACCACCGGTCTGATGATGTTCGCCAAAAACATCAAGGCAAAGGAGACAATGCAGCACAACTGGAACAACATGGTGCTGGAACGCAAATATGTGGCCGTTATCGAGGGCGAGCTCGAACCCGCCGAAGGAGAGATTCGCTCCTATCTGGCCGAGAATTCGGCTCACGAAGTATATTCCACCAAAAAGCCCGGCGAAGGCCAGCTGGCCGTAACGTATTACACTACACTCAAAAACCGGCAGCCATATTCAATGGTGCAGCTCAGCCTCGCCACCGGTCGCAAAAACCAGATTCGCGTACACATGAAAGACCAGGGACACCCCATCGTGGGCGACCGACGCTACGGTGCCAAACCATCGCCAATACACCGCTTGTGTCTGCATGCACGCACCCTGCGCTTTGTGCACCCCACCACGCGCCGCGACATGTGCTTCACATCTCCGCTGCCAGCAGGATTTTTCCGCCTCGTGGGAGCTTTTTCCTTCGACCGCCCCGCAGACTGACCATCCCGCCTAACGCAAGACACCCTACACCAGCCACGCGACACAGACAATCAAAGTGTCGTGTAATGGCCGGAGGCCATAAATTTGGATCAACCCCGACGCATGATGTCGAGGAACTGACTGACATCAACCCAGTGGGATTGCACAAGTACAGATTGCTGTTTCAGCCCTCTTCGGAGGTGTGTATCCTATAAAGGAAAGATTCAGAACCGGTTTTCGGCACGCCAGTATCCAGCAGTCACGCAATCCGAGAGTTCAGAGGAGCACATAACACAGGAAACATGCCGGACGCATGCATAGGCGACCGAAAGCCGCCCACGCTCCCGGAATAAGCTGTCATTCAAGATATAAGCCTCGCAGCAGTATATTCCTCGGAGAAAAATTTATTTGTCAGTTTATAAGAAAAAATGTAAATTTGTAGATGCAGCCACGGAAGTGTCTGTATCTACATATTTTATAAGCGTTTTTGTGCTTTATCCCATTACTTAAAATCGCCAAAATTTTATCTCTATAGGAAAAAGCAGTCAGAAAAACACTCATGCTTGTCGTATATCCACTCCCCGACAAGGAGTATTGATATTCGGTTAGGCGTGGGAGTGGACTGTTTATTATAGAGATGGGCGTTTGGCGATGCCTGAGTAATGATAAACCGAACCTCGTCCCACGTTTTATGTTTTTACTCATAAAAGAACCAATTGCTGTCGGTATCTGAGGGGACGCAGATGCCGATTGTGTGATTTATTATGCTTAAAAAGATAGTATCTTTCTGTCTGGGTCTCGTATTTATTACGCAGAGCACGAATGCCCAGGTTGGTTTGAGATTCGAGCTGGGTGCAGGCCCGCTGTTCGGATGGGTCCATGATAATTCTGGTTTTGATCCGGGGCATCCTTATTCGACCGATTTGATAAAGAAAGGTGTTGGAGGAAACGGAATGTTTGCAGTTCTTGCAGAAATCCCCCTTTCTTCTGCCCATCCGTTCATTCTCGAAACAGGTCTCGGAATAGGAATTACTGATGCCGCTTTTGAGGATGGGTCGGGCCAGAAACATGGTGAAACGCAAACTTTTCTGCGTTTACCAGTTAAATTTGACTATCGAATGGCGCTTGGAAAGCGTAGTTCCCTGACTTTCGGAGTTGGACCTTATGCAAGTATGTACATGGGAGAGTGTGAATACAGAGGTGATAATCACATGCAGGTGGGTCTTACTCCGTCGGTTGTTTTTCGTTATCGGAAAATACATATTGGTGTAAATTACTATAATCCTATTATATATAATGGTCCGAAAGATTTGAATAAAAATGCATTGACTGTAACCTGCGGTCTAACGTTCAATATAAATCCACATTGGGGAGGTTGGAAAGCCATAGGTACAGGCATGGCAGTTGCATCGACTGTCGCTGGGTCCACAGCCACAGGAGCCGCAAATACAGAATCTGTCAGCTCGGGAGAACCTTACGTCCGAAACTCGCCAGGCGCAAAGAAAAACACCAACGCAGATAAAAGAAATAAGGATGATAAGTATACAGCGAATGATGCGATGAATGCATCGAATAATATGCGTGTCTACAGTAACTATGTCAGCCAGGTTTCTTCAATGAAAGTGTTCGGACCTGTTGACATGAGCCAGCTGAGAAAGATTCAGAAAGAGATGAAGAAAATCAGAGAGAAAAACAACAAGAATCCGAAAAACCCTCATATTTCTAAAAACGAACTTGAGGATTGGGATGGAAAATTAAAATAGAAAAAGGAGTATTAAGCAGAAGCTGGAGAAAGGAGAGGAGTGTGGAGCTTTTTCCTTCGATCGTCCCGCAGACTGACAGTTCCTCGCCTCTCACATAACAAACCATATCGGCCACGCAGCACAAATAATCAAAGTGTAGCGTGGCCGCTTTTTGAGCCAGAAGTGGCGTTAAAGTGGAAAGTGGAGAAAGTTAATTTAAACTTTCTGTGTTAAAATTGTCATCCGATTATTAATTTTTGCAAAATTGCAGTAATTTTTATACGCTATTTCGAAAATAAGTACTAAGTTTGTACTACATATCAAAAAAGGACTTAATATTTCCTGTCTAAACCAATCACAACAACCGTAAAACAAACAAACTTGAATATAAATTAATGAACCAACCATGAAAAAACAGCTATTCTTACTGTTATTTTCCCTTTTGGCACTTACAGGCTTTGGCCGTACAGTGACCGGCACGGTTACCCAGGAATCCGACGGCGAACCCGTTATCGGATGTTCCGTTACCGTGAAAGGACAACAAGGCGGGGCCGTTACCGACATTGATGGCAAATACTCCATCAACGTCCCCGACAACAACGCTACCCTGGTTTTCTCCTTTGTAGGTATGAAACCCCAGGAAGTAAAAACGGCAGGCAAATCCGTTATCGACGTACGCCTCGCCGAAAACTCCGAAGTTCTCTCCGAAGTGGTTGTTACCGCTATGGGTCAGAGCCAGGAAAAATCGAAACTGAACTTCTCGGTTCAGGAACTTAAGTCCGACGACGTTACCGCAGGCCAGAGCGCAAACTTCGTAAGCTCGCTGCAGGGTAAGGTTTCCGGCCTTCAGGTATCCAACGCCGGCGGTTCGCCTAATGCCGCATCGCAGATCATCGTGCGCGCAATCTCGTCGGTGAACCCCAGCCAGAACAACGAGCCTCTGTTCGTTGTCGACGGTATGCCTATCCGTGGCGGCGGTTCGTCGATGGCCGACCTCAACCCCGCCGATATCGAAAGCATGTCGGTTCTTAAAGGTGCCGCAGCTTCGGCACTCTACGGACAGGAAGGTGCCAACGGCGTTATCCTCATCACCACCAAAGGCGGAAAAGACGGCAAGATCACCGTTACCGTGAACGGCGGCTGGGAATGGAGCAATGTCCTCGACACTCCCCCCCTGCAGAACACCTACATCGCCGGTTCCGGCGGCTTCACCAACGTAAACAGCCAGGGTGGCTGGGGTCCCCGTCGCCAGGCATCCGACAAAATCTACGACAACGTAGGCAAATTCCTCGGAACAGGCTTCATGCAGAAGTACGACATGTCCCTCTCCGGCGGCAACGAGCTCTTCTCGGCATACGCTTCCGTAGGTTATATGGACAACCAGGGCGTCGTTCCCCAGGACTACAAGAAGAAACTCAACGTTTTCGTAAAAGGCGAGTTCAACCCCTCCAAGCAGGTTAAAATCATGTTGTCCACCAACTTTGTGGACACCAAGTCGCGCGGCTTCGGCAACAGCATGTCAACAGTATACGGCTGGGCCATCAACCGCGACATGAGCGACTACGTTCTCGAAAACGGGCTGCCCAACTGGGCCTGCCGCTACGACGACTGGGACATTCTCACAGCACGCCAGCGCATCGACGCAGGTCTCTCGCCCTACTACAGCCGCTACATGGACAAGAGCGAGACACAAAGCTCGCGTATCATCGTAAACGGCAGCATCCAGTACGAACCCATCCGCAACCTCACCTTCACCGGCAAGGTGAACTACGACAAAGGTTTCAGCAACTACGAATCCATGACGGTTCCCCGCTACAGCAGCGACCGCAAAGAATTCGCCACCACAACATGGGACGAAACCCTGCTCGAAGACTTCCACGCCCGCATGGGTACAGTTGTCTACGAACCTTCGCGCAGCGAACGCTTCACCGCGCAGGCTCTCGGTAACTACTACTGGGAGATTAACGATGACTTCAACCTCAACTTCTTCCTCGGTGCCGAGTACACCGAATCCAAAGGCCTCTCCGGCAACTTCGGCGGCAAGCACTTCGTGCTCGACGGCGACTTCTACTCCTTCAACAATCTCGACTCCCGCTACTTCGGTGTAGGCACGGGCGACTATCAGCTGTATATGAGCCACTCCAGCACCAACAAGTACGGCTACTTCGGCGAACTCCGCTTCGACTACAACAAGGTTATCCAGCTGTCGGCCACCGGCCGTATGGACGGAACCTCCACTCTCAAGCAGGTGAAATCGCACTACTTCTATCCCTCTTTCACCGGCGGTATCATCTTCAGCGAACTCTTCAAAATCCAGAGCCCCGTATTCAACTACGGTAAAATCCGCGGTAACTGGGCAAAGGTCGGCAAGGACGCTCCCGCCAACGTATTCTCCAGCAACTACAAGCAGTGGACAAACTTCCCCGACGGAGGTTTCGGTGTCGATCCCACCCGCTCCACGGCAATCCAGCTCGAGCCCGAAATGACCAACACTTGGGAAATCGGCGCCGACCTGCGTTTCTTCAACAACCGCACCCGTCTTGATGTAGGTTACTACAACACCACGGTAGACAACCAGATTCTCACCGTCCGCGTATCGCCCGCTTCCGGTACCATTCTCCAGACCCGCAACGAGGGTACTATCGAAAACAAAGGTATCGAGGCAACCCTTACTCAGGACATCCTCCGTTCCAAGGACTTCCAGTGGACCGCAACACTCAACTTCACAATGAACCGCGGTCGTGTTAAATCGCTGCCCGAGCAGGTGAGCGAAATCACCAACGGCCAGTACGGCGATATCTTCGTTTCGGCATACGCCGGCCAGTCCACCACCGGTATCTCCGGTAAGGACTACCTGCGCACCGACGACGGTCAGGTTATCATCGACCAGAACGGTCTGCCCATGATTTCCCCCAAGAAGGATACCTACATCGGCAACCGCGAACCCGACTGCCTCATCGGCCTTAACTCCACCTTCACCTGGAAGAACCTCTCGTTCGGCTTCCTCTTCGACGGCCGTATCGGTGGCGACGTTGCCAATATCACCGGCCGCAGCCTCATGAGCAGCGGCATGGACGCACGCAGCGCCAAGTACCGCAACCACAAGGTGGTTTTCAACGGCGTTGTTGAGCAGCCCGACGGCACATACGCTCCCAACACAACTCCTGTAATTCTGGACTCCTCCGTTATCACGAACTACGTATATAACGTATCGTCCAACTTCGTGGAGGACGGTTCCTACCTCCGTCTCAGCTACGTTACCGCAGCCTACGACTTCTCCGACAGGATGCGCCGTCTGGGCAGCCACAACCCCGTAAAGGGCCTCAAGCTGTCGTTCACCGCACGCAACCTGTTCCTGCTCACCAAGTATTCGGGTGTAGACCCGCAGGTGATGCCGGGTGCCGTCCGCGGTACGGGCGCTATGGGTATCGACAACTACAGCGTGCCCAGCATGCGCTCCTACAACATCAACCTCAATGTCACCTTCTAATCAGTACATTCAGCTATGAACAAGATAAAACTTTTCGGGCTTGCGACAGCAGTAATGCTGGCAGCTACAGGCTGCGACGACACACTGGTTGAGAACGTCAACCCCGACGTCGCACACGCAAACACCGCACAGCTCGGTCTGCCTGTCCTGACGTTCTACGCCAGCCAGGTGAACTACGACCACGCCGAGTACTACGTATATCTCTCGCAGTGCCTCACCACTATGAGCAAGGCCACTACAGGCTCCTATCCATACAAGAACGGCTGGGAATTCCTCAGCGTGAACCGCCATCCGCAGTGGCGCCGCCACTTCTATGATATCGGCGTAAACGGTAATGAACTTATCGCCAACAGCAAGAAGCTCGGCTCGCCCAACTACGAGCTTATCGCCCGCACCATCAAACTGATGAGCACCCAGCTCACCACCGACGCATGGGGCGACATGCCGCGCTCCGAGGCATATACCAGCAACTCGCCGCACTACGACACCCAGGCCTCCATCTACAAATGGATGCTTGAGGAAGCCGACGAACTTATCCGTCTCTACGACGACCCCGCCTACGGTCTGAGCGAATCCAACATGGTTATCGGCGAAGATCAGGACCGCGTATATGCAGGCAACATGAACAACTGGAAAGGCCTCGTTCAGGCCCTCAAGGCCCGTATCCTGCTCCGCAACATCCCCAACATCGACCGTTCGCCCGCCACTTGCCAGAAAATTTACGACGCCGCCACCGCAGCCATCAACACATGGCGCACCGGCGACCTCAAATACGGCGAATGGTTCGGCAACGAACCCCGTTACTACTACAACGAAGAAGCTGTAGGCGAAGCAGCCAATCCCTGGTGCGCCGCCCAGCCCAAAATCAACGCATGGGAATCGCGTAACAACGCTCTCAACGAGGCCGTTCCCTCCAAATTCTTCATTCAGGACTGTCTCGGCATCCTCAACCCCGGTGTAGAAGGTCAGCAGGGCCGCTGGGACCGTGAAAACGGCTACGGCACCGATCCCCGTCTGTTCTTCCTCGTAAAACCGCAGAAAGGTCCGGTTTCATCCACATCGTCCTCCGAGGCTGTGATGATCCGCTACCTCGAGAACAACATCGGCGCCGACGCAACCTACAAGCAGGCACACTTCCCCAACCTGTATTGCAACGCCTACAACGCGACCACTCAGAGCTACAACCCCATCTTCACGATGGAAGAACTGGTGTTCATACAGGCAGAAGCCAAATACTGGATGGGTGAAAAAGCCGAGGCTTGCCGTCTGGCTAAAGAAGCCACCAAGTGGAACGTTCAGCGTCAGCTCGACGACTATCTGGCACGCAACGACGGCAAATATCCTGCCGACGGCAACGAACCCGCTGGCCAGACCGCTACCGACCGTTACGAACGCATCTGCACCGCTTTCTTCGAGAACGAAGGTGTAAAACGCTGCAAACCCTGCAGTGAGGTAGGCAACAAGCACTACTTCTTCGACGAATCCAAGTTCACCCTCTCGGATCTGATGATTCAGAAGTACATCGCAATGTACCTGCTTCCCGAACAGTGGACCGACATGCGCCGCTACCACTATTCCAACAACCGCAACGCCATCGGTATCGGCGACGCTCAGGAAATCATCTATCCCACACTGCGCCGTCCCTACAACCTCTATGCCGCACACTGGATCGACGGCCTCACCGTTGCCGAACAGGAACGCACATGGATTCAGCGTATGAACTACGACCCCGAAACCGAAGAAAAATACAACCTCGGCGAACTCGAGCGTCTGGGAGCATCCAAAAATCCCCAGTGGCTGCGCAAACCTATGATCTGGGCCGAAGACTACGGCGTTGTTAAATCGCTCACAGAAGACTAAGCCCGTTACCACCAAATTAACAAAGCATCACTATGAAAATCAAATATACAAAAGTGCTCTTTGCCGCCACAGCTGCCCTCACCCTGGGCTCGTGCGCAAACCACGACCTCATTCCCGACATCGCACAGGTGGGACAGGCAGTGCCCACAGTGTACTGGGAAGTGGCTTCTACAGCCTGCAAGGCCGGCGAGCCCTTCTCCTTCAAGGGTAAATATACCGTAGAACCGGGACGCACTCCCCTGCGCGCCGAAGTATGGTACCAGATGCTCCGCGCCGACAACGCCGCTGTCAGCGCCACCCTCGGCGGTGCATCGCTTTCGTACAAGCAGTCTGCCGCACAGACCGATACCGTACGTTCCTTCCAGTGCTATGCATCCTTCCCCCACGACGAGAACAACTGGAACGGCCACGAATACGTAATGACAGGTGAAGTGCCCACTTCGAGAACTTTCGCCCCTGTAAGCTGGGTTGAGCCCACCGAATGGGACCAGGAACGTTTCGACACCTACTATCCCGCCGATTTCGAGAAAACTTTCTGCGAAAAAGTGATAAGCTATCTCACCGACAAGGAAACCGCCGACTCGTACTATAACGCCCTCCGCACGGTGTTCCTCAACTATGCTTTCACCCTTGAGCAGATCGCAGGCGCAGGCATTCCCTGCGAGGGCCTCGACCTCTCCGGCGACGACAACGGCACATCCGCAAAATCCGACGCGTGGTTCGTTACCAAAGAAGCCGACGAAAGCGCAATCACCGGTTACTACTACATAACCGTCGACGCCGACGGCAACGCAGTATACAACGAAGTCGCCAAAGACTACACCCCTTCCGAAGGTCAGGTTATATATCCCGTATACAACGCCTGCGCATGGGTATTCTGCCGCTACGACGACAACACCGGCGGCATAAAGGTGAGCGTACGTCCCGAGTATCTGCCCAAGTTCCGTACACTCCTGGAACAAATTCCTTTCAAAGACTGGATCTACGACAACGCCAACAGCAACTACAAGATCGAGTTCACCCGTAACTATAGCCTCGAGGCAAACTTCCGCGCCTACGACAAGGATACCGACCGCCTCAACGACGCTTCGGCTCCCGAATACGAAGGCGTTACCTCGATTACCGAACAGAAAACCATTACCCTCAACTAAGTTAAATCTACCGACAAATGAAAGTCTGCAAATATTTTCTCGGAGCTGCCGCACTGCTTGCCCTCACGGGCTGCGTGGACAAAGACCCCGAAATGCATTTCTTCCCGAATCCCGACGTGGATTTCACGTATGCTGTTGAAGGAAATGAATACAAGTACGATTTCTACGTTGTAAGCACCATCCAGTTCAACAACACATCGTCCAGCACCGGTAACTTCACCTGGGACTTCGGCGACGGCACAACCTCCAATGAAGTAAGCCCCACTCACAAATATGAGAAGGCCGGCATGTACAAGGTTCGCCTCACAAACGAGAAGGGATACCGCGAATACCCACTGCTTATTATCGACATCACTCCGACGCTCACCGTTAAATCCACCAGCACCGAAATCATCGAGTTCAACAAAACCCTCGTTGACTTCAACATGGAGCTGCCTAACCCCGAGCATCTGAAAGTGAAATACGAATGGACATTCCCCGACGGCACCTACACCGAGGACGGCCAGCCGCTGACTACATTCATCGGCTATTCCGATGAAAACGGCAACATCGACTATCCCGGCAAGGTTAAGTTCGCAAACATCGGCTCGCAGCGCATCGATATCCGCACATACTTCGATGTAGACGGCGCCAACCGCCGTCTGGAAGACTCCTACCTCAACGTTCAGGTAGGCGTTACCGAACCCGCACCCACTCTGTACTATGCACAGATGAAGGGTAACATCAAGGCTTACAAGCTGCTCGACAACATACCCGCAGGTACAAAGGTTCTTCCCTACGACCTCGGCGTATCCGCCGGCTCCACAGTATTCAATCTCCTGCTGTCCAACGCCGAACCCGAAGAGGACGGCAAGACCAACGACTGGATCTACATCCTCGACGCCGGCAAGCAGTACTACTATGTCAACGATACCGACGGTGTACTCGGCGACGGCCTTATCACAGCTCTCCGTGCCGACGGTACCGACGTGAACACCGTTATAACCAACGTTGGCGGTGCTGCGTTCCTGGATCCCTTCATCGGCGTTATCCGCGACAACATGCTGTACTATACCGACCGTAACACCGGTGTTTCGGCTGTCGACATCAGCACCCGCGGTGCCGTTCAGAGCAACGTATCCAGCACCGAGCGCGCAGAGTATGCCATGCGCAACAACTTCGTGCCCTACTACGGCCGCGGTATCAGCTACGGCTCCATCACATCCGGTCTATACTACGACAAGGCAGGCTGGTGGTGGATGAGCAAGAAGTACAACGGCGAAGGCATCTTCCGCTACCGCGATTCCGACGTGTACAAGACACAGAAAGAAGCCGAGGCAGTGCCCGTTCCCGCTCCCTTCCTGCTCTCGGGCATGAAGATTACAACCTTCACCATCGACGAGACCAGCAAACAGCTCTATGTATGGCGCCGTGCCCCCGATTCCGGCTTCCTGGTTTTCGATCTGCCCTCCATCACAGAGTCTCTCGCAAGCGATGCCAAACCCAATACATACATCGCAATGTATGCCGACCCCGTCAACACCACAGCCGACGAAGGTCTGCACACAACCCAGTTCGCCCTTGACAAGAACTCGGGTCGCGTATACTTCTGCTTCCGTCCCGAAACCGGAGATACATCCGGCGCTACAGCAGGTGTGAACTACTACGATCCCACCGACAAGAAAATCCACAAATACGGCGAAGACAAGGATCTTGGCACAGGTATTGTAATCAACCCGCGCAAGACCCAGCTCTTCTAAGAAAAGATTTAATAACTGTAAGAAAGCAGGTTCGGCGATCGCCTGGACCTGCTTTCATTATAAAAAACTAACCGACTATGAAAAACACTCTCGTTCTCTTTGCCTGCGCCACTCTCTCAATTCAGGCACAGGCGCAGGGCATACCGGACCGCAACGCTCCAACACGCGAGCATCGTGCCGTATGGACATCGCCATTTCTAAACTCCACATGGCCAGGAGGATCCATCACACCTGCCAACGCAGCGGCAAAACGCACCAATCTGGGCAAAGATTTGGACAGACTGCACTCGCAGGGTGTTAACACAATATACTACCACGCCCGCGCAAACTGCGACGCCACATACCAGTCAAGCTACGAGCCATACGCAAGCCAGGTTGCCGGCAGCCGAGGCGGTACACCCGCCTTCGACCCTTTCGAGTACCTTGTTGAAGCATGCCACGAACGTGGCATGGAGGTATACGCATGGGTCAATCCATACCGCTACTCCTCAGGGGGAACTTACGGTGCCGGAGAACTGAACTATGAGAACTCTCACCCGGAGTGGCTCATCCGCCAGAAATCCCAGATAATCCTCAACCCGGGCATTCCCGAAGTTCAGAACCGCATCGAGGCTGTCGTAAGCGAAATAGCCACCAAATACGACATTGACGGCATGATCTTCGACGATTACTTCTACACCAGCAACACTCCCACAGCTCTCGACTCAGCACAGTACAATGTTTACCGAGCCTCGGGTGGAAAACTGCTTCAGGACGCCTGGCGACGCGAAAACGTGAACGAGACTGTACGCCGGTCGCGTGATGCCGTCAAAGCAGCACGCCCCTACGCGGTATTCAGCATCGGGCCGGCAGGACGCATATCGCCCCCCGACATCGCTGATTACGGTCTCGAACCCGCCCCTCACGGCGACATGCAGTACGACAGTCTGCACGCCGATCCAATAAAATGGCTTAACGAGGGCCTCCTGGATTTCCTCTCGCCACAAGTATACTGGGCCGATATGTTCGAGAGCCTTACCGACTGGTACAGCACCGCCGTACCCCACTTCGGTCGACATCTTTACACCTCCGTGGACCTCTCACGCCTCAGGACGAACAAAGCCGCCGAATATCTGCACGAGATTTCGTACATGCGCTCGCGGCTGCGCCCCAACGAGAACGGCGTGGTGTTCTTCGACTACGGCGCATACGTAAACTATTCTGAACGCTTCGAAGGCGGCCCGCTCACATCGTGGGGCAAAATCCTTGCCGCCGAACGTTTTCAGACACAGACCCTGCAGCCACTGCAGCCGTGGCGCAGAAGCTATCAGCCCGCTGCCGTGAGCAACGTGCGCCGCGAAGGCAAACAACTGCGGTGGGACGGCCCGACAGACAAAGCCTTCCAACGCTACACCGTATATGCCGTTCCGACCGACGAGGCAACCCCTGATTTCGCATGCGACCGCAACCGCCTGGCGGCAGTACGATACACCGACAGCTACACCATTCCCGATGACTTGGCCGACATGCACTTCGCCGTAGCCGTTTACGACCGTTACGGCTACGAGCACGCACCGTTGTTCGAGAGCACCGAAGCCGGCACCGCCGAAACACCCGTAATTATATATCCCGCAGACGGCGCTACTGCCTGCGACCTCTTCGACTTCCAGTGGAAAGCCGAACCGGGCCGATACATGGTTGAGACATCGTCCGACCCTTCGTTCAGCAATGTGAAATACTGTGCAGAATGCACATCGCAAACGATACCTTCTCGCTTTGTGGCCGACTATGCCGACGGCGACACCATCTACTGGCGCGTGCGTGTGCTGCTCGCTAACGGCGCCGAGGCTGTGAGTGCCGTACAGTCGCTCGAAACCTCGCGCATCGCCATCACAAGCCCCGCCGCAGACGACAACGCCGTACCGGTATGTCCGACAGTGAAATGGACAGCTGCCGGAGAAGGAGCATCGTACACTCTCGAAATTTCATCCATCAAATCGTTCAGAACTATCGACTACACCGCCGAAGTCAGTTCCGCCGAAGTAACCGTGCCGGAGAACGTTCTTAAATCCGGAACAGAATATTTTGCCCGCGTTACCGCCGCCCGCAACGGCTCGTCCTCAATGTCCACCCCGGTATCGTTCCGCACCGAAGACATTGTATACGATGCACCAGTACTGGTAAATCCAGCCTCCGACGGCCAGGTTCTGCATTCCGATGACTGCATCCGGGTTGCCCCGTGGCCCGGTATGGCTCTTGTAAATATCGAGGTCTCCGCAACCACCTCTTTCCCCGCGCGCTCCGTATACAAAGGCACTCTGAAAGATTTCGAGACCGCAAGCCGTGCCCTGGGCGACATAAAAGTCGGAGGCAAAGCACTTGCCGACGGCCAGACATATTACGTACGCGCACGCGGCACCTACAATCTGTCGACAAGCTCGTCGGCAGTGAACACCGACTACAGTCCCGTACGCACCTTCGTTTACTCGTCCACAGCAGGCATTACAGATGTGAACGCAACCGAAAGCGCTTACATTATCGGCAATATCCTACACACCCCGGCAGGAACACGCCTTGTAAACGTCTACGATACTACAGGACGCCTGGTACAGTCGGCCGAACCGGATGCCAATAGACTGGTACCGCTTGATGCCCGCGAAAGCGGATGCTACATAATCCACATTTCCGGCGCGAACATTATCGCGCTGAAGTGGGTTAAATAAGTAAGACTTCTTCCTACACGGAGGCATGGCTTCGTCCATGCCTCCGGATTAAACTGACATGAAACACTTATTCTACATAATCCTTACTGCGCTGATTCCCATCTTACCGTCGTGCTCGAATTCCGGACAGATTGCCTCGGACTACGACGGGAATCTATGCCGCGACCTCTCTGTTAAAATAGAAAACCGCGACAGCCTATCGCAGAACGACTACGCGGAAATGATTGTCCAGAACAAAGCCATACTCCAATATCTGGTAAACTGCAGCAAGGAAATATCGGAATTGCCCGACAGCGTTCGCAACCAGCGGTGGAGACTGCTCACTGCAACCCCCGAATACCTCGAAAAATTCGGTTATATGTTCACCATAGGGTCATCGCTCTACCGCGCTGACAACGCCGGACTGCTCGACAAAAATAATTCAAAAGAATACCGCGAACTCGACCGATATAACGAGGACCTTGCAAAATACAGCGAACGTTACTGACTTTCACATACTACTACAATTACTACAATCAATGAGAACTTCATCAACACTATGCGCAATATTTCTCGGAGCGGCGTTTGCCGCCGGCCAGAATACCGAGCTTCTGCCTTTCGGCGACTTCAACCAGTGGGTTACGCGCGATATCAAGGAATCCGCCGTTATCGGCGGCAAATGGCGTAAATGCTATGCCATCGGTCCGACACGTACCATAAAAGGTTCCGAGCCATATAGGCGGCTCGGAGGCACGCCCTGGGGTTCATCCAACATTATGGCAAAGGTTGTCGGAATCACAAAAGTGAGCAATGCCGTTTTCCCCGACGACCGCGCGCCTGGCGACAAATGCGCCAAACTCACAACAATGATGGAACACTGCAAAGCCATCGGTCTTATAAATATCGATGTAATGGTGGCCGGTACCATTTTCCTGGGCCAGATAATAGAACCTATACGATCCACAACAAGTCCGTATTCCAAAATGGAGAACGGCATACCTTTCACAAAGCGGCCGAAAGCCATGAGCTTCGATTACAAGCTCGAGGTTCCGCCCACCGGAGAAATGACATACAGCAGCGGGTTCGGTAGCAAAAAATCCATTCCCGGTGTTGACAATGCCGAAGCGCTTGTATTCCTGCAGCGCAGATGGGAGGACGCCGATGGCAACCTGCATGCAAAACGTGTGGGAACAGGACGCGAACGCTTCAACAAATCTACCAACGGCTGGGTAAACGGACATCAGTGCAAGATTCACTACGGTGATATTACCAAAGAACCTTATTACAACACATACATGGGTCTCATTCCAAAGGAAAAAAGCTACTACTGGCCCAACAGCAAAGGCGAGATGGTTCCTGTTGTAGAGGAAGGCTGGGACGATGCCGGCGCCACACCAACGCACATGATAGTGATGTTCTCCTCAGGCAGCGGCGAACCCTATACCGGCACATTGGGAATGACCATGTGGGTGGACAATGTCGGGATGGTCTACTGATTCCGCTTCAGGCGTATCCTGAACGACGGCGATTCAAAGAAAAATTCTATAAGGTCCATCGACGCCAGGCGCGCTACGGCCTCGTCGGCGGCAGCCTGTGATATGTGCAGTTCCAGAGCAGCCTCGCGGCTGTCCGATATAGCCTCCTTGCGGCCAAGCAGATCCATAAGCCGCGAATAAGGGCCGTCCGGCGAGAATGTTCCCCCGACAGCCGACGCGCTCATCTGCCACGCACGCACCATCAGCGGATGCGCGGCAATATTCTCGTCGGCAACCCGGTAATATGCCTTCCACGTGCCGTCTGGTTCTCCCGCGAACACAGGACGGTCTGCGGAAGCCTCTACCTCGGCAACGATAACGCACAGCGTGCCGTCTATGCGGTAGGCTTTGAAATCGACAGTCTGCGCCGGACGGCAATAACGCTCGGCGGCCTGTTCTACAACAAACACATCTTCCTCGTTGCGTACCCCGGCGATGGCACCATTGTCCTTCACGCCTATAAGCAGACGTCCGCCCCGGTTATTGGCAAACGCCGATATGGAGCGAGCGATTTTGCGGGCATCGCTAATGGCAAACTTGAAATCCTGCGTCTCGTGTTCGCCCTCGGCAATCATATCGCGCACCTTGCGGCTGCCGCGGGTTTGCCTCAGGTCTTTCATCATAGAAGCTGAAGCAACCGCTCCACAGCCTCGAAAGTGCGTTCGGGAGCAATAGTCCAGAAATTATTGTAAGCAGCCATGTTGCCTTCCCCGCCCGGAGTGTCGCTTACCACGCGCAGGCACACGAAAGGCACGCCTTTGGTGTAGCAAGTCTGGGCGATAGCCGCCGACTCCATGTCCACAGCTATGGCGTCGGGATACAAAGCGAGAATGCGCCGCAGGTCCTCCTCGCTGTCCACGAATATGTCGCCGGAGGCAAGGAGGCCCTCCTTGGCGCCGAGAGCCGCACGTATGTCAGACGGTAAAGGACACTCGAAAAACTGCGGACACCCGGCAGCAACACCGGGTTCCGTACCTGGACCGCACCACACATCGTGGTAAGCTATCCGAGTTGCTAAAACAACATCCAGAATCTCGGCACGCGGCGTGCCGGCGCCGGTACCTCCGGCTACTCCGGAATTCAGCACCAGCGAAGGATGAAAATTCTCGATAAGCGTAAGCGTGCCGATCGCAGCATTCACCTTACCTATACCGCACTTGACGGCAACAACATCGTGCCCGCCCATCGTACCGGTGTGGAATTCAAAATTATTAAGAGTTACTGTAGAATGGTTGGCCAACAAAGGCAGGAGAAGACGCATCTCCTTGTCCATAGCTACTATTATGCCGGTTTTCATAGATGTAAAATTAAAAACAGGAGCTGCCTTGCGCGTGCGCATGCAACTCCTGTAAAAGTTTAAATAATCGGGAAGACTTACTTCTGATATTTCTTTACAATAACGGTGGCATTGTGGCCGCCGAAACCGAAGGCGTTGCTCAGCGCTACATTTACGGTACGCTTCTGTGCCTTGTTGAATGTAAAGTTAAGAGAGTAGTCGATGTTCTCGTCCAGGTCCTCGTCATCGTGGTTGATTGTAGGAGGAACAATATCGTCGCGCACTGCCAGAACACTGAATAGAGCCTCCATAGCGCCGGTTGCGCCAAGCAGGTGGCCGGTCATGGACTTGGTGGACGAGATATTGAGCTTCTTTGCGTGATCGCCGAAGAGCTTCACGATAGCCTTAACCTCGGAAACGTCGCCTACAGGAGTGGATGTGCCGTGAACGTTTATATAGTCGATATCCTCAGGCTTCATGCCGGCATCGTCGAGCGCACCCTGCATTGCAAGGATGGCGCCGAGGCCTTCGGGATGTGTTGCGGTGATGTGGTATGCGTCGGCGCTGAGACCGCCGCCAGCTACCTCGCAGTAAATCTTTGCTCCGCGTGCAAGTGCGTGTTCAAGTTCCTCGAGCACGAGCACTGCCGAACCCTCGCCCATCACAAAGCCGTCGCGGCTGCCGCTGAAGGGGCGCGATGCTGTCTGGGGGCTGTCGTTACGGGTGGAAAGAGCGTGCATGGAATTGAAACCGCCCACACCGGCAGGGAAGATAGCTGCTTCGGCACCACCGGTAAGGATTGCGTCGGCTTTGCCGAGACGGATAAAGTTGAAAGCGTCGATAATTGCGTTGTTGGACGACGCGCAGGCCGAAACTACGCCATAGTTGGGACCGTGGTAGCCGTATTCCATCGAGATATGGCCGGAAGCGATGTCGGCAATCATCTTGGGAATGAAGAAAGGATTGTATTTGGGTCCCTTGTCGGCGTTCATTGCGTAGTAACCGGCTTCCTCCTCGAACGTGTGGAGACCGCCGATACCGGCTGCAACAATTACACCTACACGGTCTTTGTTTACCGTGCCTTCGGGAGCTGTTTCCAGACCGGAGTCGGCAACAGCCTGACGGGCAGCCACAAGGGCATATTGTGCATACAAGTCGAGCTGACGGGCCTTGCGGCGGTCAAAGTGGTCTTCGGCATTATAGCCTTTAACTTCGCAGGCAAATTTTGTTTTGAACAGACTTGCGTCGAAGTGTGTGATAGGTCCTGCACCACTGACACCGGCAACGGCGTTTTTCCATGTGGTGTCCACGTCGTTACCCAACGGATTGATCGTACCCAGACCGGTCACTACTACTCTTTTAAGTTCCATATATACAAATGTGGCTAAACTGTTTCAGAGAGGGGAGAAATCCCCGGGGCGAAAATATTAAAAACCGCCGCGTGCATTCCTTGCGGAACTCGCGGCGGCTGTATTGTGCTGACGCGAAAAAATCTTTTAAGCGTTGGCTTCAACAAAAGCGATAGCGTCGCCTACTGTTTTGATCTTTTCAGCTTCTTCGTCGGGAATTGTGATACCGAATTCCTTTTCAAAGTCCATGATAAGTTCCACTGTATCAAGCGAATCAGCGGCAAGGTCGGTTGTAAATGCTGCTTCGGGAGTTACTTTTTCGGGATCTACACCGAGCTTCTCAACTACGATGTCTTTTACGCGGTCTGCAATTTCTGACATGATTGTAATATTTGTGAGATTAATAAATTTCGAATTTCAGTTTGCAAAGTAAGTAATTTTCTCTCAGATACGGAAATTTTTCTTTTATTCGAGTTGCACCTTCGGGGAAATTATCAGCGCATTGCACTATATATCAGTTGTTTAATCCAATTTTACTATTATGCCAAAAAATGTTAAACGGGCTGTAATTCAGGCACCTCCTCCGATTTTTTAGAATATAACTAATATTGTATTAAACTTTTCTTTACATTATTTGTCATATTTATACAATATATCGTTGCAAATGATTAACTTTGCACTATTCAATTTGTTTATAATCAGAAAAGAAGATGGACAACATCACTAAGAATAAAGACATTACAGCCGCGTCCGAACCTACCGAAACGCCACAGGAAACACCCCGACGCAGTTCGGCAATGGCTTGGGTGGCACTGATGCTCGCACTGATGGCGTGGGCGGCTCTGCTATGGTTCAACGGCTATGCGGCGCTCACCGTAGCCCTGCTTGCGGTAATATCCGGCTTCGTATCCATTCCACGCACTAAAATTTCTACCAAACGAATGGCCATAACTGCTATAATCGCCGCACTGGTGCTTATTGTTGTCGTGTCTGCCTATCTCATCGTACTCAAAATCGGCCTTAGCTGACAATCTTTTGCCAGGGGACAAGGCAATGAACAAAAAATTGCGTAATTTTGTGGTGGCATACCATACGCGCAATCATGAAGATTATCGTCAATCCCAGTTTCGAGCATCTCAGGAGCTTCATTGAGGAGCTTCCGGCGCACTTCGGCGGAGAAGGAAGAATGATTCACGACGGGCGCAACAAAATAAAGGTTTTCAATATCGAAGGCACCGAGGTAAATGTAAAAAAATACAGACAACCCATACCAATAAACCGATTTATATACAGTTTTATCCGCAAGCCCAAAGGCCTGCGGGCATATCAGTATGCGGCACGGTTGCTGCGACATGGCATAGAAACGCCCGAGCCTATTGCCTACATTCAGGAAAACAGCTGCGGAATGATATCAGATTCATATTTCGTCAGCATGCAATGTCCTTATCCAAACATGATGTACCATTTCGGCGAGGAAGATGCCGAAAGCAACCGCGGGTTCATCGAAGCCTTTGGAAGATACATGGCCGCTGTGCACCAGGCCGGAATATTACATAAAGACCTTTCCCCCGGCAACGTGCTCTACGACAAGCTCGACGGCAAGTGGCGCTTCTCCCTTATCGACATAAACCGGATGCAGTTCCGCTCAGTGGACGTGCGCCGCGGGTGCCTCAACTTCGCCCGACTGTGGGGACAGCCCGATTTCTTCCGCATTCTTGCCAAGGCATACGCCCAGGCGCGTGGCGCCGACCCTGCCGAGTGCCTGAAATGGATAAACGAAGGACGCCGTAAATACATGAGCGCGTTCGACAATCCGTCGGATATAGGCTACGACGCCAAAATCGAATAATACAAACGACTATACTGTAAATCATGAAAAAACTCATCACCGCCTTCCTCGCCGGTATCGCCGCCATCGGCGCTTCGGCATTCAGCACCGACACCATATCCGTAAAATCGGCATACCTCCCGCAGCCCGACAGCGTTGTCGTGATTGTGCCCGATGCCGCCCGAACACAGAAATGCCCATCGGTTTATCTGCTCAACGGTTTCGGCGGCGACTACAGCCAATGGACACGAATCCGTCCCGACCTTGGCAAATACGCCGACCTCTATGGCATGGTTCTTGTTTTGCCGTCTGGCATGGATTCCTGGTACTGGGATTCGCCCGAAGACAAAAAAATGCAGATGGAAAGTTTCATCACCAAGACCTTAGTACCATACGTAGACAAGAATTATCCCACCATATCCGACCGCGACAAACGCGCTGTGGCGGGCCTCAGCATGGGCGGACACGGAGCTATGTGGCTCGCCGGAAACCATCCCGACCTCTTCGGTTCGGCGGCGGCGATAAGCGGTGGCGTAGACGTCCGTCCCTTCCCCAACAAATGGAAAATGAGCACATGGCTCGGCGACAAGGACAAATACACGCAGCGATGGGAGAGCCACACCGTGGCAAACCTGGTACCGCAACTTAAGGAAGGCAAGCTGAACATAAGCCTCGACTGCGGTTCCGACGATTTCTTCGCCGGGGTAAACGAAAATCTACACAAAGCACTCCTTGCCGAAAAAGTGCCACACGACTACACATCGCGCCCCGGCGGCCATTCTTTTGCATACTGGAAAAACGCAATAATATACCAGCTTCTTTTCTTCAACGAAGCTTTCAACAAAAAATGATACTTAAAAACCTCGAGCTAACCGACTTCAAAAACATAGAAAGCGCCCGGCTGGACCTGTCGCCCAAAATAAACTGCTTCTTGGGCAACAACGGCATGGGAAAGAGCAATCTGCTGGATGCACTCTATTTCATGAGTCTGTGCCGCAGTTTTACCGGCGCTGCCGATGGTATGATGGTGCGGCGCGGGGCCCAGTTCGCCACCATGCGAGGCAAATACTTCCGCCGCGGACTCGACGAGGAAGTCAGCGTGGTTCTCAAGCCCGGTCAGCGCAAGGTTTTCAAACGTTCCGGCAAAGCATATCAGCGCCTGGCCGAACACCTCGGCTTGTTTCCGGTAGTACTTCTGTCGCCGTCCGATATGGACCTCACTGCCGGCGAGCCCGCCGACCGCCGACGCTTTATCGACCAGATTATATCGCAGCGCGACGCCCGCTATTTCGATGCCCTCGTGCGCTACAACGCCGCCCTGGAACAGCGCAACCGCCTGTTGCGGGACGAAAGCAACGACACCAGCCTGTTCGAGGCCCTGGAGATACAGATGGAAATGAACGGCGGCTACATCGCCGAGTGCCGCAAAGCCACCGTCGGCGAGCTACAAGAAATTTTTACACCATATTTCAACACTATTGCCGGCGGCGAGGACTTTGCCGCAATGACATATTCCTCTACCGACTACAGCGACCGCGGAGGTCTGGCCGAGCATCTGGCTGCAATGCGCCGACGCGACACCGCCCTGGGCCATACGGCCTCCGGACCGCACCGCGACGACATTGTTTTCACCGTAAATGATATGCCCGTGCGTCGGAGCGCTTCCCAGGGACAGAGCAAGACGTTTACAACCGCGCTGCGTTTCGCACAGTACGACCTGCTGCGCAAATCGCTTGGCATACGGCCACTGCTGCTGCTCGACGATATTTTCGACAAACTCGACGCCGGTCGAGTGGAGCGGATTATCGGCCTGGTAAGCTCCTCGGAATCCTTCGGCCAGATTTTCATAACCGATACCAACCGGCGCCACCTCGACGAAACCGTAGCGAACCTCCGGCAGTCCGACAGCTACGGAATCTGGGGAGTGGAGCGCGGGGTGTTCACATCCATACAGGCATGAAACGCTCGGAACCTCTCCGCCTCGGCTCTATCATAGATATGATGCGCCAGCGCGTGGCCGCCGATCCGGAAACACGCCGCCAGTATCTTGCCTCGCTCTGGCCCGAAGTGGTGGGCAGACATATCAGTTCATATACCACGTCGCTGCGCGTCGAAGGGCGCCAGCTGCATGTGTACCTGCAGTCGGCCTCGCTGAAGGAACAGCTCGGGTACATGCGCGAGGCTTTGGTAAGACAGTTCAACAATGCCGCCGGTGAAAATGCCATCGACAACATAATTTTTCATTGACCAATGCAGAAAAGCAACAACAAAAAACAGTACCGCCACCACATGCCCGTGCAGATACGATTCAACGACGTAGACATGTTCGGACACCTCAACAATACCGTCTACGTACAGTTTCTCGACCAAGGCAAATACGCCTACTTCCGCCAGTTTATGGAAGGTACCTTCGGCAGCACGCCCACAGCGCCGGTTATTGTGAATATAAACGTGGACTATCTCGCACCCGCCCACATCGACGATAATCTCACTGTCGCCACAGCTATAACCAAAATAGCCGACACATCGCTCGTACTCGAACAGGAAATCGCCGACACCGACGGCCATGTGAAATGCCGCGCACGCACAACTATGGTGAACATCAATCTGAAAACCGGCGTTCCCGAAACGGTAGACGACAACTGGCGCAAACTTATCGGCGAGTACGAAAACACCGACTTCTCCCGCAAAGTCTGACGGTTTGCCGCTTTTGCGGCAATAGTTACCATTTTTGCCTCTGCTTAGTTCCGGATGCCATTTTTCAGCTATATTTGCAGCATGGAAAGAGCAATAATCAATTTCGACACAGTAGATAACTACAACAAATTATACGGTTTCACCACCCGACACCCATTTGTTACGGTTGTGAATCTCAGAAATGCCGAAAGGACTTTGACGCACTTCACTGCTACGTACGGCCTGTACGCGCTGTTCCTTAAGAATTCATCGGCATGCACAGTGCGCTACGGGCGCCGCAGCTACGACTATCAGGAAGGCACCGTAGTGAGCTTCGCTCCCGGACAAAAGGTAGATGTGGACGTAAGACAGCCCGAGGATCCTGCCTCGCGCAACGTAATAGGCATTCTGTTCCATCCCGACCTGGTGTACGGAACTCCTCTGGCAGAGCGGCTGAACAAATACAGCTTCTTCAGCTATGCGGAAAGTGAAGCCGTACATCTTTCCGAAGAGGAACGAGCCAAATTCACCGAATGTATCGAAAAAATAGATCAGGAACTGGATCACGCCGTAGACCGCCACTCGGCCGATATCATCTGTGTGAATATTCAGGTGCTGCTGGAGTATATGGAACGGTTCTACGACCGTCAGTTCACCACCCGCCACAAAGTGAATTCGCTGGTTGTGGCCGAATTCGAAAAACGCCTCAAAGAATATTTCAACGAAAACCGCTCTGCCGGTCCAATTCCCGGTGTTGCCTACTTTGCCGAAAAAGCAAACCTCTCGCCGGGATATTTCGGCGACCTCATACGCAAGGAAACTGGCTCCTCTCCCAAAGATTTAATCGCCCTGCGGCTTATCGACGTAGCCAAACAGCGCCTGCGCTCTGGCGATGACGATGTGGCTGAAATCGCCTACTCGCTCGGCTTCGAATATCCGGCTCACTTCTCGCGTATGTTCAAACGCATCACAGGTATGTCGCCCGTGGCTTACCGGCGACAGGAAAACATGAACTGAAGTTATATTCGCTTTATTTCAGGGCGTCGCAGAGCCTCGAACAGGAATACTCAAGCAGGTCCAGCACAAGTTCGAAGCCTTCGGCGCCTTCATAATATGGGTCCGGCACACATGTACTGTGGGTATCCGGCGCAAAAAACTCCGACATCATCACAATCTTGGCTTCGTCGTCGGGCGAAGGAGCCAGACGGCGTAAATCGGCACGGTTGTTCTCGTCCATAGCAATAATAATATCGAAGCGCTCGAAGTCGTAAGATTTCACCTGACGCGCATGGTGTGTCAGGCTATAACCGCGTGCGGCGGCGTGGCGGCGCATACGCGGGTCGGGCAGATCGCCTATATGCCAGTCGCCTATGCCGGCGGAATCAATTTCGAAAGCATGCTCCAGCCCCCTGTCCTCCACCACCGCACGGAAAACACCCTCGGCGGCCGGAGAACGGCATATATTGCCCAGGCAAATAAAAAGCACACGCACCATAGGCTGGCGGCGCAGTTTCTCTATAAGGCGACTTGCAGCAGGCGTCATACAGCAGGTATCTCCTTTACCCAGGCGCGGCGGCGGCGATGCTGGCGGCGTTCGAAATATTCCCACTGTTTCTGCACGTTGCCGTTGTTCTCCAGTTCCACGTTGCTTTCGGCAAATTTATAACCGTTTTTACAGTAGGATTTGATAAGGTCGCAGAACAGCAGGGCGTTAACACCCTTACCCTGATATTCGGGCTTGACAGCGATAAGCAGCAGATCAACCACATCGGTGTGGCCGGAAATGGCGCGCAGCAGATGATACCAACCGAAAGGCAGCATCTTGCCCTTGCTTTTGCGCAAAGCCTGCGACAGCGACGGCATCGATATGCCCAGCGCCACAAGTTTATCGTCCTTGTCAACGATAAGGCACACATCCTCTAACCTGAGCACACCCAAATATAGGTCTATGTAGTGGTTTATCTGACGTTCGGTAAGTGGCACAAATCCGTAGAGGTCGCTGTATGCCTCGTTCACGAGTTCGAAAATCGCCTTACCGTAGTCGGCGGCTATTTTCTTGCGTGAAGTATATTTTTTTACGGACAGCTGATATTTACGCCTCACAATCTCGGCGATGCGTTCGTGCTTCTCCGGCACGGCATCCGGCACGGCGATACGGTACTCTATCCAGTCGGCGTCCTTGCGGAACCCGAGACGCTCCATGTGCTTCATGTAGTACGGATAGTTGTATATTGTAGCCTGCGTGCCCATTTCGTCGAAGCCTTCTATAAGCATCCCCTCGGGGTCCATATCGGTAAATCCAACGGGACCAACCATCTCTTCGAGGCCGCGTGCGCGGCCCCAGTCGGCAACAGCCTCCATAAGGGCGTCTACAACCTCGGCGTCGTCAATAAAATCCATATAGCCGAAGCGCACCTGCCGATGTCCCGTTTTTTCGTTGGCGGCCTTATTCTCTATAGCTGTTATGCAACCTACGGGGTCTCCGTTGCGGAAAGCCATGAAAGACTGAGCCTCGCAAAAATCGAAAGCGGGGTTGGACTCCGGTTTCAGGGTACCCATCTGTTCGGAGAACAGCGGGGGCACATAACATGGATTGCCGTCGTAAAGGTCTATTTGAAACTGAATGTACTGTCGCAGCTGGTCGCTGTCGGTGGAGATAGGGTGAACGTGTACAGACATGGTTGTAAGGAAAAACTAAGGAAGCCCGGCGCCGTGTGCGTCAGGCATGATGCGGTGCGGGCGCAAATGGCGACTGCAACCACAGCAGGATAATTACCATAACCGCAAGGAAAGCGATTATAATTATGTAGATGAAACTGCTCCTGCGGTTTTCGAGAGCAAGATGCACCTGCTGCATATCCCTGAATCGGCGCCGAGGATCCGGATCGGTGCATTTGCGCACTACCCGCTCCAGGGTGGCGTCCATGTTGTCGGAAGCGGACAGAGCTTCCTCGAGCACTTTGCCGTAATTGTATATATCGTCGGCCGTAGACTGGTGAGACAGCGACGGACGCTGTTCAAAACCGACGTCGATAAGTTTCAGATTACCTATGCCCTCGGTAAACACAATGTTTTCGGGGCGCAGCGGCGGATGCACAATGTGCTTGCTCTGGATATACTCCAGTGCGTTCACAAGCTGATGTCTTAGCTGCTCCACATGCTCGGGACGCACGCGCCGCTCGTCGATAAGCTTGCGCAGGCTGTCGCCGTAAACATCGTCGGTAACGATGCAGCGGCCGATTCCGGGAATATCCTCGAAATCGTTTATCATTATTATGTTGGGATGTGCCAGACTGTACCGCACGTCAAACTCCTGCTCCATCATTTTCTGATAGACCGGATCGTCGGCATACTCGGGCTTCAGTGTCTTTATCATCACCCATTTGCCGAACTTTTTGGCGGTATAGATATCATAGAACTCCTCGTCCCATTCAGGAAGGTGTTCTATCTCTGCCCATCTTTCAACTTCTCTAGTCATCGGAAACAGCGGAGGATTTACTGTTCGTCGCCATTGAGGCGGATAGGAATCTCGCGTGCTATAGACTGGTCGAGAGAGATAAGTGTCTCGGTACCGGTAACACCGGGAATCATCTGTATTTTTTTATTCAGAAGCTCCATAAGGTGCTCGTTGTCGCGGGCATAGAGCTTTATAAGCATAGTGTACGGGCCGGTAGTGAAATGACATTCTACGATTTCGGGAATTTTTTCCAGTTCGGGCACCACATCGCGGTACATGGCACCGCGCTCAAGATTAACGCCGATATAGGTACAGGTGGCGTAGCCCAAAATTTTGGGATTCACATGATACCCGGAGCCTGTGATGACATTTAGTTCGATAAGGCGCTGCAGACGCTGATGAATTGCTGCGCGCGATACTCCGCACTCCAGGGCAATGTCTTTCGAAGGTATGCGGGCGTTATTGATGGCTATCTGAAGTATTCGTCGGTCGAGATTGTCAATTTTTTCCATAGCTGTGTAGCTCTTTGGTTTTGATGCGCAAAGTTACAAAAATTTTGCAAAAGGCGCAAAAACTGAGCATAAATTATGCAAATAACTCCAAAATCGGGCAAATTACGGAAATATGACAGATTATTCTCTATTTTGCCACCGACTGCACTTCGGGCCCGCAGGCAAAAGTGGTGGTAAGAACCGTACCCGGAGCCACTGCACTGCCGTCAAGCACGGCATGGCCGTCGGCGCGGGTAATCGAATAACCGCGGCGGAGCGTCGCCTCGGGAGAAATTGCATCGAGAAGCTCGGCAAGCGCATCGATGCGCTGACGTGCGGCACGCATACGGTTGCGTACGGCGGTTGCAATCAGCTCGTCGGTCTGCCGCCCGATGGTACGGCGGTTACGTTCCACCACATTCATGGCCAGAGCCGGCAACAGGCCCTGAAAATAGGCTAACTGCTGCCGTTGCCCCGATACCAACGCCCTTACGGCTGCAAGAATAGCGGAGCCGGTCTCCAAAACCGTCTGATACGCCTCTCCGACAATACCCACAAGCAACTCGGCAGCAGCGGTAGGTGTTTTCACACGTGTATGCGCCACATAGTCCAGCACGGTAACATCGCGGTCGTGCCCTATACCCACTACCACCGGCAGCGGGAACTGTGCCACATTGTAGGCAAGCTCGTAATCGTCAAAGGAAGCCAGATCGGCCACGGCGCCACCGCCACGGATAATAACAACACAATCGAAATCATCTACACGCTCCATAATCTTGTCGAGTGCAGCGATAACACTCGAAGCGGTACGCTCACCCTGCAACACAGCCTCGAACAGCGTTGTGGTGAAGCGCAGGCGCATGCTGTTGTTGTGCAGCTGACGCACGAAGTCGCCATATCCCGCCGCACCACGGGCCGAGACTATTGCCACTCGCGACGGGACTCGGGGCATCGACAGCTCGCGGTTTAGGTCGTACACACCTTCGGCCTGCAGTCGTGCCACAATCTCCATGCGTCTGCGGGCCAGATCGCCGACGGTATATTCGGGATTTATATCGTTTATAACCAAGCTGAAGCCGTACACGGCATGAAAACTTACGCACACCCGAGCCATAATCTTCATGTCGCTGCGCAGACGCGTTCCTGTAGCCTCAGCGAACTTGACAGACAGGCGACTGAATGCCGACGCCCATATAACAGCACGGCAGCGGGCCACAGGTGCACCGGAACTGTCCTTCTGAATCAGCTCCATGTAGCAGTGGCCACCGGTGGAACGCAGGTCGGAGGTCTCGGCTGTAACCCACACATTGTCGAGACCCGCAGCGATACTGAGGGCGGCTCCTACGCGACGATTAAGCTCTAAGAGCGATATTGCGTTCTCTTTCATTTGGCTGGCACGAGCTTGCGTCCGTCAAAAGTCATTCTTATTTCTGGTTTCATCAGCGACAGCACAGCCGGAACATCGCTTGCCGGATAATACTCACGCGAACGGTCGGTGAAAACAAACACATTGCGTTCGGGATCGAAGACGGCAGAGGTAAAGGTAAGGTCCGGAGCATCTGCTGTCCCGGCCCGTGCACGCTGTTTTTTAGGCACAAAATCGGTCCACGAGGGCATCTGTACGGGCACCGTCTTCCAGCCTTTGGTGTAGATACGCACATTACTGTCGGGCACGGGAGTGTTAACGGTCTCCACGATGGCAATAAGCGTATCCTTCTTCAGCGGCACAAGGGCCATCTGTAATTTTGTATTGGCGGATATATCCACCTCTATGCTGTGGGGCGACAGTGCGGTGATGCGCGAGCGTCCACCAAGCTCGTTCGACGTGGGAGTGGCAAGATTGCTGTTAAAATAGTCGAGCATATCCAGCCGGGCCGACTTTGTAAGAACCAACCCGATCTCCTGCGCGGGTGCCGCTATAAAAAAATCGCGGATGTCGCGGGCGCCGGCAACACATGCCGCTGCAAGTACCGAAAATACTGTAAATGTACGCAAACACTGTTTCATACGATCTGAATTTGCCGATGCTTATTTTTCCTTTGAATAGCGCGATGCGGGCTTGCGGCCTTTGCGGGGCTCTGCGCCTCGCTTGGCGCGGCCTTCCTTGGTCCGTTTGGCCGACAGCTGCGAATAGTCGCGGTCGGGGTCGGCTACCTCGCTGAACACACGCTTGCCGAAGAATTCAAGACCTTTGAGAGCACCCACGACACGTGCGGCATCGGCCTTCTTTACATCGAAGAGCGAATAATTCGGCAGCAGGTCTATACGTCCCACATCCACTCGCGGGCCACTCACGTTTTTGTTGAGCATGTCGATCAGATTACCGGCAAAGAATCCGTCGGCCTTGCCCATATTTATATATATGCGCGCCATGCCTCTCTCGGCCGTGCGTCGGTCTTTTTCCTTGTCGGTGCGCTCCTTGAACTCCTTCTTGTCTTTCTTGTCCTTGCGGGGTTTCTCGTCTATGAAATCGATATTGGGCGCGTCTTTATAGTACTCCAACAGTCGGTTGAATTCCAGAGAAAGTACACGTTTGAGCAAGTCTTCGGTCGAAAGCCACGACAGCTTGCGCATCACGCCGGGCAGATAGCGGTTTATTTCATCCTCGTTAACGCTCACCCGCTCCAGACGGTCGGCAAGATTGTACAGCTGCTTCTCAATGATATGCTGTGGCGTGGGCACTTCTTTACGTTCGAATTTCTTCCCTATTATTTTCTCTATTTCGCGCAGCTTGCCTTTCTCGCGCGAGTGAATTATGGCGATGGACACACCCGTTTTGCCGGCGCGCCCCGTTCGGCCCGAGCGATGGGTGTACACGGCGGTATCGTCGGGCAGACCGTAATTTATAACGTGAGTAAGGTCGTCTACATCAAGGCCGCGGGCAGCCACGTCGGTAGCCACAAGCAACGGCAGCACGCGGTCGCGGAACTTCTTCATCACCATGTCGCGCTGCTGCTGCGACAAGTCGCCGTGCAGCGCGTCGGCGTTGTAGCCGTCGGCGATAAGATTATCGGCAATCTCCTGGGTGTCGCGGCGCGTACGACAGAAGATTATCGCGTAGATATTCGGCGTATCGTCGGCGATACGCTTGAGGGCAAGATACTTGTCGCGCGCGTTAACCATATAGTATATGTGCCGCACATTCTCGGCGCCGGTGTTGCGGGTGCCCACGACAATCTCTTCGGGATTCTTCATAAACCGCTTTGCTATGCGGGCCACCTCGTCGGGCATAGTGGCCGAGAACATAAGCATCGTGCGGTTCTCGGGAACATGGCTCAGGATATCGTTTATGGAATCAACAAAGCCCATGTTCAGCATTTCATCGGCCTCGTCGAGCACAACAGTATGCACGCCCTCGAGCTTTACCACCCCGCGGTTGATAAGATCGATAAGACGTCCGGGAGTAGCCACAATAATCTGCACACCCTGCCGCAAGGCGCGTATCTGGCTTTCGATGCTGCTGCCGCCGTACACGGGAAGCACCACAACATCGGGCATGTACTTCGAAAAATCGGCGAGGTCGCCGGCAATCTGGAGGCATAGCTCGCGCGTGGGCGCCAGCACCAGCGCCTGCGGTGTATGATTGTCCGCATCGATACGCTGAAGCAACGGAAGGCCGAAAGCCGCCGTCTTGCCCGTACCCGTCTGCGCAAGGGCAACAAGGTCGTGGTCGCCGTTGAGCAATACCGGTATAACTTTTTCCTGTACAGGCATGGGATTCTCGAAGCCCATGTCAGCGATGCCGCGCAGCAGATCGTCGCTTACACCTAATTCCTCAAATGTCATATATCCTGTTTTTGAATGTTCGTTATGTAACAATATACAAAAGTACAACAATATTATCAAACTACAGTTCGCACGCAATAAATAACTGAAAGAAAAAATAATATTTAAGGTCCCTTTCATGGAAGCGCAAGCCCGTACTTTTCATTTTGCAATCATTGTCTTACAAAACGAAAGTGCGCTACTTCACAGTAACGCACCTCCCTCATAACCAAAATTCAAGTATATTGTGAGTCTAACAAAACGTTATCAAAAATTTGGGAATTAGTCGGGGTGTGTATAGCCCCTGGTTGTTTCTGACGCAAAGTTATAAACAAATTTTGAATATCAGCATTAGTATTGTTTAAAATATCGGTTAAATATTGTTAACGCATTGAACTTTTTAAAACATCCAATTTTTACATTCCTAAAAAGATAATAAAGAGATTATTCATCCAATATTTATTCAAACCAGCATCGAGTACCTGCTTTTGCACTTTTTAACCCGAGTTAGGCCAAAAATGCCAACATCCTCTCCCTTTTATTATACGCTTTGGACAATTATTTTGTAACTTTGCGCCAAAATTATGTTGTACAACATGATTTTAAGGAATCCTATTTCGATTATAAAAAAATGAAACACATATATTCCACAAAATGAAAAGACAATTGCTCACAATTTCGGGCATCGGACTCGTAATTTGCAGTCTCGTATGCTCATGCGGTAAAAAAGATCAAGGGCAACAGGGAGCACAAGCTCCTGAAATCGCGGTCGCAACCATCGAACCGGCCAATGCCAATTACCAGAATTCTTATCCAGCTACCGTAAAAGGAAAGACCGACATTGCCATCCGGCCACAAGTTACCGGTTTCATTACGAAAGTTTGCGTCGACGAAGGCGAGAAAGTACACAAAGGACAGACACTTTTCATTCTCGACCAGGTTCAGTTCCAGGCTGCCGTAGACCAGGCCGCTGCTAATGTAAACTCCGCCAAGAGCGCCGTTTCAAACGCCAAGATTACAGAGCAGAACAAGAAAATGCTCCTCGACAAACACATCATCAGCCAGACAGAGTGGCAGCTTGCTGCAAATCAGCTCGCTCAGGCCGAGGCATCGCTCGCACAGGCCGAAGCTGCACTGGTTACAGCCAAAAAGAATCTTGCATACACAGTCGTTACTGCTCCGAGCGACGGCGTTGTAGGCACAATTCCCAACCGCGAAGGCTCTCTCGCATCGCCTTCGTCGCAGCAGCCCCTCACCACCATCAGCGACAACTCGCAGGTGTACGCATATTTCTCGCTGTCCGAGAAAGACCTGCTTGAGCTTACCCAGGGCGGTACAAGTTCTGTCGACGCCGGCATGAAGGCACTCCCCAAAGTGAAACTCGAACTTGCCGACGGCTCAACATATCCCCTTGAAGGAACCGTGGTTACCGTTTCCGGCGTTATCGACAATTCCACAGGCGCAGCTTCGGCACGCGCGCTGTTCGATAACCCCTCGGGCATGCTCCGCAGCGGCAACACCGGCCAGATCATTATCCCGCGTGTAAGCGAGGGCGTTATCGTAATCCCGCAGAAGGCAACCTACGAACTGCAGGACCTCCGCTACGTGTATACCCTCAACGACAGCAATATAACCGTACCCACCCACATCACTGTGGCTCCATATAACGACGGCCAGACATTCGTAGTTACATCCGGCCTCAAACCCGGCGACCGCATAGTTACAGAAGGCGTTGGCACATCTGTACGCGCCAACATGCCCGTTACACCAAAAACAAAGTGAGAATCACATTATAAAATAGAATAGTCAATTCAGTACAATGAAACTTGACAGATTTATAAACAGGCCTGTGCTGTCGACGGTGATTTCTATTTTCATCGTTTTGCTCGGCCTTATCGGTCTTGTGGCGCTGCCCGTAACACAGTATCCGGACATCGCGCCGCCTACAATCTCGGTAACCACAACATACAGCGGTGCCAATGCCTCCGCCGTGCTCAACTCTGTGATTGCCCCCCTCGAGGAATCCATCAACGGTGCCGAAGGTATGACGTACATGTCATCCACGGCAACCAACACCGGTTCCGCAACCATCAACGTTTACTTCGAACAGGGCTTCGACCCCAATATGGCCGCCGTGGACGTGCAGAACCGCGTGTCGGCAGCCGCTAACCTCCTTCCCTCCGAAGTTAACCAGGTGGGCGTGCAGACGCGCAAACGCCAGACGTCCATGCTTCTGAGTGTGGCCCTGGTGGATACCACCGCCGAAGCGAGATATTCGGCTGAATTCCTCGACAACTACATGAAAATCAACGTCATTCCCGAACTGCAGCGTGTGCAGGGCGTGGGTGATGTGATGGCCTTCGGCGCCGACTACTCCATGCGTATATGGCTCAAGCCGGAAGTGATGGCCCAGTACCACATGATGCCTACCGACGTTTCCGCCGCTCTTGCCGAGCAGAACATCGAGGCAGCCCCCGGTTCCTTCGGCGAGCAGGGCAACCAGTCGTTCCAGTATACAATGCGCTACCGCGGACGTCTGTCCACACCCGAGGAATTCGGCGACATAGTAGTGCGTACAGGCAGCAACGGCGAGGTACTCTACCTCAAGGACGTGGCCGATATCGAGCTTGGCCGAGTAACCTACGGCTTCGCCAACAAGGCCAACGGACACACGTCGTCGCAGGCTATCGTGTTCCAGACCCCCGGCTCCAACGCCACAAAGATTATCAAGGACTGTCTCGCCCTTGTGGACAAGCTCAAGGCCGACGCCCCCGACGGCTGTGTATACGAGATTCCTATGAACAACAACGAATTCCTGTACGCCTCCATCAACAACGTTATCCACACGCTCATCGAGGCCTTCATACTCGTGTTCCTCGTTGTGTTCATATTCCTCCAGGACATCCGTTCTACCCTTATTCCTGCAATCGCCATCCCCGTGGCCCTTATCGGTACGTTCTTTATGATGTACCTTATCGGCTTCTCAATTAACCTTATCACACTGTCGGCCCTCGTACTTGCCATCGCCATTGTGGTGGACGACGCCATTGTGGTTGTCGAAGCCGTCCACGCCAAGCTCGACCAGGGATACACCTCGGCGCGCCGCGCCTCTATCGACGCTATGGGAGAAATCGCCGGCGCTCTTATCTCCATCACTCTGGTAATGATGCTGGTGTTCATTCCCGTGTCGTTCATGCCCGGCACCTCCGGTATATTCTACCGCCAGTTCGGTCTCACAATGGCAATCGCCATCGCCTTCTCGGCTGTGAACGCCCTCACACTGTCGCCGGCACTGTGCGCACTGTTCCTTAAACCGCATCCCAAGGAGGACGGCACCGTTCCCGGTATAGGCGAGCGCATGGGCGAGGCCTATAAGGCCGCAGGCCAGGTCGCCGCTAAGCGCGCAAAGAAAGTATTCCTGTTCGACATCAATCCGGTAATCACTTTCGTGCTCATCATCGCTGCCGTAACCTTCATGGTACTCGGATGGTACTCCTTCCACAACGTCATGCTGTCGTGCATAGCTTACGCCGTGGCCATCGTGGCCGTTCTCGGCCTCTTCGGCAAGAAGTTCCACGTATGGTTCGAGAAGAACTTCACGGCCCTCACGGAAAGTTACCGCAAGGGCGCTTCGTGGTGCGCAAAGCACAAATACCTGTCGTTCGGTTCTGTAGCTGTCGCAGTCGCTCTATTGGTATGGCTCATGAGCACCACTCCTTCCGGCCTTGTGCCTAACGAAGATACCGGCGTTGTGTTCGCGATGGTGGACATGCCTGCCGGCACATCGCAGGAACGTACCGGCCAAGTGCTCGACCAGGTTGATTCGCTCGCAGCAAACATTCCCGGCATCAAGACCCGAATGATGATCAACGGCTACAGCTTTATCGCAGGCCAGGGCCCGACATACGGCGCATTCATCATGAAGCTGAAAGACTGGAGCGAACGCGACAAGAGCCAGCGTTCCGACTCAATCATCCAGAAGCTGTACTATATGACATCGAAGTATATAAAGGACGGCCGCGTAATGATTTTCGCACCACCCATGATTTCCGGCTACTCCGCCACCAACGGTTTCGAGCTACAGATGCAGGACCGCACCGGCGGCGACATCAACCAGTTCTTCGGCGTTGTGCAGACATTCCTGGCAAAACTCAACCAGTGCCCCGAAATACAGGCCGCATACACTACCTTCAACCCTTCTTTCCCGCAGTATATGATTGATATCGACGCGGCAAAGGCAAAGAAGGCTGGCATCAGCCCCGCCACTATCCTCCAGACCCTCCAGGGCTACTACGGCGGCATGTATGTATCCAACTTCAACCGCTTCGGTAAAATCTACCGCGTAATGATGCAGGCAGCTCCCGAATCGCGTATCAACCCCGAAACGCTCAACAGCGTGAAGATTCGCAACGGTTCCGAAATGGCTCCCATATCGAACTTCGTGAAGCTTACCCGCGTATACGGTCCCGACCTTATGAACCGATTCAACATGTTCACCTCCATATCGGTTTCCGGTACACCTAACCCCGGCTTCTCCAGCGGCGACGCCATCGCCGCAATCGAGCGCATCGCCGCCGAGACGCTGCCTCAGGGCTATGGTTACGAATACGCCGGTATGACCCGCGAGGAAGCCGGCACAGGCGCCGGTACGGCAACGGCTACCATCTTCGGCCTCTGCCTCCTGTTCGTATACCTGCTGCTGTCCGCACAGTACGAAAGCTACCTGCTGCCCTTCGCCGTTATCCTCTCCATTCCCTTCGGTCTGGCAGGCTCGTTCATCTTAGCGCGCATCTTCGGCATCGCCAACAACATCTATCTGCAGATTGCCCTTATCATGCTTATCGGCCTTCTTGCCAAGAACGCCATCCTTATTGTGGAATTCGCCCTCGAACGCCGCATGACAGGCATGAGCATCTTCAACTCCGCCATCGCCGGCGCCGTAGCACGTCTGCGTCCTATCCTCATGACCTCGCTCGCTATGGTTATCGGCCTTCTGCCCATGATGTTCTCCAGCGGCGTAGGCGCTAACGGCAACCACGCCCTCGGCGCAGGTTCTGTAGGCGGCATGCTCCTTGGCATGATATGCCAGATATTCGTCGTACCCGCTCTGTTCGTGATATTCCAGAAAATACAGGAAAAATTCAAGCCCATCAACTGGCAGAACGAAGAACGCGGCGGCACAATCGCCAAAGAAATCGAACAATACGCCCAATAAGTTTCAGAACTATGAAAATATCCGAAATAAGCCGCCTGGCAATCGCCGCAGCACTCGCTGTGTCGCTCTCCGGCTGCCACATATACAAAAAATACGAGACGCCCACATCAACGGCTCTCACAAAGGACTACGCCGAAGCCCGCAAGGCTCCCGTAGACTCCGCCGCCTTCGGCAACCTGCTGTGGGAGGACGTCTTCACCGATCCATTCCTTGCAGACATCATCCGCAAGGCTCTGGAGAACAACACCAACCTGCGCAACGCACAGCTCAACGTTGAGGTGGCACAGGCAAACGTGCTCGGTGCCAAACTGAGCTACCTCCCCTCTGCCGTCCTCGCCCCTAACGGATCCGGCGCATCTATGGCAGGCAGCGAACTCTCGTGGAGTTACACGCTGCCCCTGCAGGTAAGCTGGGAAGTGGACATCTTCGGCAAGATACTCAACAGCAAACGCGGCGCGCAGGCAGCACTCTACCAGAGCGAGGCCTACGCGCAGGCAACACGCAGCCAGATTATCTCCGCCGTAGCCAATACCTACTATTCCATCGCGGCCGTACGCCGCCAGCTCGCCCTCTCGCGCGAGACATCCAAACTCTGGAAAGAGACCGTCAACACAATGCGCGACCTCAAGGAAGCCGGCCGCGGTGTTACCGAGGCTGCTGTGGTACAGTCCGACGCCAACTACTACAGCATCCTGGCCTCCATCACCGACCTCGAGGCTACCCTCAACCAGCTTAACAACACCATGAGCCTGCTCCTCAACCAGATGCCTGTATACTGGGATATCTCCGAGAACGCAACGCTCAACGTGCCGCAGGTGCTCCGCGCAGGCGTTCCTATGGCCGAGCTTGCCTGCCGTCCGGACGTGCAGGCCGCCGAGCAGGCTCTTGCATCCGCCTACTACGCCACCAACAGCGCCCGCGCCGCCTTCTATCCCGGCCTTACAATCACTGCATCCGGCGGTTTCACCAACCTCCTGGGATCGGTTGTAAAGAATCCCGGCGAATGGTTCTACAACCTCGCAGGCTCGCTCGCAGCGCCGCTGTTCATGCGCGGACAGAATATCGCCCGCCTCAAAGCCTCCAAGGCACAGCAGCAACAGGCGCTCAACAGCTTCGAGTATGCCCTGCTGAATGCCGCTTCCGAAGTGAGCAACGCGCTGGAAGTGTATGAAAAGAGCCTCGAGAAATCTAACTACCTCGTCGACCAGGTGGCTAATCTCGAGAAATCCGTGGAGTACACCAAAGACCTTATGCTCTACTCCACAGGCAGCACCAATTATCTTGAAGTGCTCACCGCACAGCAGAGCCTGCTGTCGGCACAGATAAGCCAGATAAACACCGACCTGGCCCGCTCGCGCGCCGTAATCAACCTCTACCAGGCCCTCGGCGGCGGCCGCTAAGCTCACCATGCCCCACAAAAAACAGCTCCCCGGCAGGAGCTGTTTTTTGTTATATATGGGAATGCCTTTATTGCCTTCTCAGAATAATATTTTCCACCATGCTATGTGATTGTCTGTTTGATTCATATCTGCCTCAGATAATTTAATTTGTTTCAAATAATTGTAATATGATTCTTGATCCTGGAATCTATGAATATCATTCATTTCTCCAAAATCAGATCTAATACTGTCCATATTGATAATCACATATTCGATAATCATAGGATTGTTTCCATCAAAGTTTTTAGATATAATATAATGGTCGTTCCACAAGATGGCCTTCGGGAACCCCGGCGTATTTTCACCATTATAACCGGAAGTGGCTGCAGGTTTATAATACAAGCCTGCCAATGGTTTGCCTTCTTTTGAGTCTGCCATTGTTTCAACAAGGTAGAAGCGAGTATTGCCGATCCTCCTACTATATGAAAAATAATGATTCACAATTAGCAATGAACCAATAATAATCAGTATCAGATATTTGTATTTTATCTTGGCGATTTCCATAAATACAATTGAAACTCTTTTTATTACTAAAACAGATGCAAACTCCAGGGAATGCTTCCATCTGTATACTCCATTTTTGTTTCATCTATCCTCAGAGAATCCAGAGTCCTTTGATAATCGTTTTCGTTCAAAAGATGCAATATATTAAATTCACGATAATTATAATCCTTTATATTCTTAATTATATACCAGTTCCATTCTTTTTGTTGACTACATTTTATAATAATGAATTGTTGATTCCAATAGACATCATGAACGGAACCTTTATGGTATATGGGAGAAAATCCATATTTTTTATGTCCTTCATCATGATAAAGGAGGGATTCGTCTCCATTAAAATTGGGTAATAAATAAAAATGCGTATCGCCAATTTGTTTGTATTGTGAAATGTCGCTAAAAAAAAAGGATGAATACAAAAGGATAGCGACTGCTATTAACCATATTATTTTTTTGACTTTCATATGAAACTAATAAATTACCATACATAACCAAATTCTACGTGTTTTAGTATTCCATCATAGAATCTGTAAATACTGCGATACAGGTCTATTGTATCTTGGAATTCGTATGTTTTCTCACTTGCGTTTTGAGAAACGGAAAAGTCCAATCCTTTGTATTTCTCGCAAAACTCTGTTTCAGAACTGCCGATATGAACTCCTGATGTTGTGTAAAAAACAGAATCTTCAAGAATAACCATTTTGGGCCTGTACTCCGGATGTACACTATCAGTCAAATAAAAATAATTATATTGGTTACGGAACCCTCCATTTTCACAACATAATAGTAAGAATTCAGATGACGATTTATTTGAAAAACCTACGAATTCTCCAATGTTTGGGTCATCTATTTCGTCAGGTATTTTTTCCAAATGTACAAAGCAGGATGTATCGCGCAAAACGAATTGATTTACAGAAATATCACCTGTAAAGGTATTTTCAACACCGGCACATCTACCTCTTCCACAAGACATTAACAAAAGACTACTGACCGATATTAGGATTAGCTTTACCATTATTGCCATAATTTGGGTTACCGGTTATTATAAGAGATTGTCTAAATTTTTACCAGAAATATTAAGCTTCTATATAGTATTTTCAATTTGGAGGTTTCCATAAATAAAACAGGTATGTTAAACGCCCAAATTAGCTATTCAAACTTGCGGAAAAATTCTTTGTCATTGGCGTATCTATAATAAATTAAACCATAATCGCGGTTAATGACAAAACTCGCAATAGGATTTTCTCGATCATTATATTTCGATAATCTAGAGTTGGAATCGTCAATTATAATACAATTATTGAATAATTGTCCATTCATTGAAAATTTTGTAATTTTAATAGGATTACTTTCTGTAAATATCCTCATATCGTTCCTATAATCAAAATCATAGTTCCAATCATTTGAGAATCGTTGATCTAATAAAGCATCTATTTTGATAGAATCATTTTCAACAAATTTTTCTATTTCAAAATACCCTTCTATATTATTAGTTTTATTCTTTATAATAAATATATAATTAGCAATAGCATTAAAATTGCTACCAGGATAATTGTCAATAAAGTGAATGAAAAAAGGATTGGATGTATTATATATGTTTTTATCGGTTACAACCAACGTGTCAATGTCAAGACTGTCGGATTGAAACAAAATAGAATCACCGATTTCATAACAATTAACCCAAGCAAGCTCCTCGTCGGAAAGATGTGACATCTTATCATACCATCCGATGCAACCGGACAGCGTGAAAGCTAATATTACGCTGAATATCATTTTTAATCTATTCATTGTTTATTTCGGAAATAATCAATAAAACATTTTATTTGATGCGAAGTAAAAGGATTATTACTCTCAACAGGTATATTTATTGTTGTACCCGGAGCTCTCATTCCCAAATTATTTTGAAGATTATTTACAAAGCAACCGCCAAGTCTGATAAATCCGTTCCCTTTTGGAACAGTCCGATAATTTATTATATTTGAAGGATTTCCGAGGTGATTGAAAATGCTGGTAAATGGACTTACAGCAGCAGGGTTAAATGTGATTGCCGCACGCCCGGTAGCCATGCTTGCTGCAGCGGCTTCTCCTCCACCCAATGAATGCCCTACGAAAGTCAGTTCAAATGAGCCAAGTTCCTCGGAAAGCGCTTTTGCGTTCTGGATTGCAGTATTATATTGGGGTGCAAGCCCCACAATTTGAGCAATATCCTCAAGAACATCTTCCACCGAATTTGTACCGGCATATACATAAGCATATTCTGTTTTCCCATTAACATTTCTTTCAAACAACATGGATTGGAGTCCATTCTCATGCCAAGCGGTATGATTCATTTTTATAGATGTAGGAAAATGTGATATTTTCCAGTTTGCATCAGTTAATTCTTTTGGAAGTTTATCGATACTTTTATTATAAACGATGTTTGCCATAAATGCAGCTTCAGACTCTGTCGGACGTAATCCGTCGTTATCAATAAAATTAATAGGGTCGCCGAAACAATATTGATACGGCGAAGCCCATGGCATTTCCACTGCTTTCGGATCAACAGTAGTAAATCTTGCGTAAGCGGTCGGATTGATTGTTTGTGATGTAAGAATATTCCCATTGGAATCTTTTACAGTAAGTGTTTTATCTTTGATTTCTACACAAGCAAACGAAGAATCCGGCATAAGGATTACAAGAGTCCAGTTTTGGTTATTATTACTATAACTGGAATCAAGGACAGGTGTATTGTCTCCGAATAACGCATAAGGACTCCCGCTATCCTTTTGTGCATATACATTGGGAAAGACAAGAATAACCAATGTGGATAATATAAGTTTTAAGCAGAATTTGTTCATTGTTGTTCTTTTTGTTGTTCTTTCAACCATAGCCTCCCCTCTTCTATCTTTGCACGGTATTCTTCGGGTGTCGGTTCAGAAAACCCCAATCGGTAGAGTTTATCGCTGTTTTCTTTGAAAGTCTTGTATGTCCGATTTATAAAAGGTGTGTCAATATCTCCATATTTATTTAGAAAATTTATCCCTCTCTCCCGATAGAGATTAAACTTCATTACACAAGCATCGACGAAATCCGGCAGATCTTTCAAGACTGTCTCCACAGCACGTTCTACAAAATAATCATAACTTTTATATTTATTCTGATAAGCTCTTGCCAATTGCATCATCATAAAGCCAATCGTTTCTTTTTCGCTTATCGCACGCATATAAATACCACTGCGAATTGCTTCCGTCGACACTTTCATAGATTCAATTATCCAGATGTCTCTTGCAAAGCCTCCATTAGTGAGCTCAAGATTTACCCACCTGCCATCTTCTCCGATATGCTTGATGTATAAATGTGATGGTGCAAAAGCCAAGGCACTCTGTCCTCCGAGTTC
This sequence comes from uncultured Porphyromonadaceae bacterium, assembly GCA_902461565.1. Classification (GTDB taxonomy): domain Bacteria; phylum Bacteroidota; class Bacteroidia; order Bacteroidales; family Muribaculaceae; genus CAG-873. The sequence continues at coordinate 818 of CABPYL010000006.1, read as the reverse complement.
ATCACACAATATCTTATAGAGCAGCGGCATAGACGTGCATTGCCCCTTATGTGTTTTTAAAAGATAGGAGGTAAAGAAAATGTTAAAATCCTTTTCTCCAAAAGAGTTATCGAAATCATATAAAAATTTACTATAGCCATTCATGGCTGATGGCTCTGTAAAGAAATTAAAGATAGCATAATTCGGAGCGGTTTTATATCGTCGAATGCCATTTTCGTCAATAAAATTATTCAGCATAGAGACAATGTGGTCGATGTTATGGCTGAAATTAATATAATTCATCGTTCCGCCGTGATAGGCATTTTCAACAAGAAATTCCGCGCGTTTAAGATTATAAGGAATTTTACCGGCAAACATCTTTGTCAACTCATTAAACGATTCTTCAAATACGGGGTCTTTTACCATATATTGAATAGTATCGTATTCAAATCTTTCCCATGGCTGGAAAGTTTTTATATGTTGAGCCGATGTCGTTGAAACAGACAGCAGTAAGATAGCGATAAACTGTATTAAATTAATATTCATTGGTATCAGAAGATTGTTTTAAAGGTGTTGTTTTAGTTCGCTAAGACGCTGCATTTATCATTCCGCACAGGAGATAATTCAGATTTTTGTCCGGTATCACTTTAAGGATTGATGAAAATTCGTATTTTTGCCCAAAGTTATAGTTTTTAGTTGAAAACGAAAGTAATTCGGCATTGAAAAATACCATGAACAGACTCAGCCTCTTTATTGCAGAGTCCAAGGGCAAATGCAATATTAGGGAAAATGTTTGAAAAACTCAACCAAAGGAGTAGAGAATTTGAGTTTTTCTCTGG